>CANQUN010000017.1 GCA_947627065.1 uncultured Clostridia bacterium | reverse complement strand
ATCGACTCGGTACTCACCCCGTAACACCCGCCGCACACCCCCGAATGAGCATTATGTCCATTTGGCTTATCGGAAGGACCAAAAATATTTTAAGAAGGCGGGACGGCTTGTGCCGTCCCTGCACAGAGTTAACGAAGTTGAAAAACTTGCAAATTTACTCGGTTGCACGCCGGAAGTAAGCATTCTTTTGCTCGACGGCAGAAGGATATAGAAAGGACATAGGAAAAGAAAATAATGGCGGAGCGGCACAACAGCGGTTTAGCGTGTGCCGCCCGCTTAAAGTGGGCAATGATTTCTCTTTTGTCCGTTACGTTTCGGAACGTATGCTGTAAATTTCAAGATTTTATACATGCAAAATCTCTGATGACATCGGGGATTTTTGTTATAAAAGTTGCTTGGTGCCTCCTTGTTTGCAACCTTCGAACGCAAAAACACGGATCGTTGAACACGCACGGCGGTTGCGCGTAAAAATGCTAACGGCAAAAATTTTTTGAAAAATGTGAAAAATTTTACGATTCGGTATTGACAAATGCCTGAGTAGTTGCTATAATTAAACAAGAAGCGGCTTTTAAGTGATTTGTAAAGTTGCTTTATGCCGCTTGATGTGGCTTATAGTTGGGAGATTGTTTGCTCTGATTGCAAACACCGAGGTTGGTAGAAACTCCGCAAAAACATCTGCCGTTGCATTTAGTTTGAATCATCTGACAGACAAACCATTGGCCACGAGGAGCCGTTTGTGACGAGATGAAAGTTGCAGATTATATCCTCTCTCGGCCACAAAACAGTTTACGTTATGGCTGTCTCATCTCGCCAATGGAACAACCTGCGTTTTTGCCGATAAGATGGAAACAGTTCAACTCAATCACCATCAAAAATGATTGAGATTGAAGTGCCTTAATAAGACAGCGAAGTTACAGCCCTAAACAACTTTATGTAGCACAAAGTCAAACAATTGTGTAGCGCATGGACTTATGCGCACGCAAAAACGACAACGCCGAATATCAACTCCCGAAGGGAAAAAAATAATTGCGTACAGAGTTTCACTCTAGCAGTAAACAAAATTCCTTATAAATCATTAGATTTTTATTTTATCGAGTCTCTCATCGCAGGCGAAAACAAGTTTTACAAGCCAAAAAATTCATAAATTTTTTTGTCGAAATTACTTCAATATGCTTGACATGGATTTCTATTAGTGGTAAAATCATATCATACCAGCAATGGTAAATAAAAATCTGTAGGAGAAAAATTATGACTAATTCAAAAGAACGTGATTTCAGTCTTTTGAAGTTCGACGCCGACAGACTGTCGGCGTGCATGCAGGAAGTTTCGCCCCGTCTCGAGGACATTTTCGACGCGATGGAAACGCTTGTCGTTTGTTACGGCGAATACGGCGACAAAACGATTGCCACCTGCGCGAAAATGTTGAACTCGTACGCCGCAATGCTCGCCCAATTCGCGAGCCACGGAGTTGACATAAAGCTCCCTCCTCAGATTTTGGCTTTACTTGATAAGTTCGGCGAAATCGAACAGACCAAATAGTAAAAGTCCCCTAAACCCATTGCATTTATCGATTACCCCTTTCTCGAGACTTCGAATTTGCTCGAAAAACTTGGCGGGAGCGAGCTGGTTGAAAAGTAAAAGTCCCCTAAATCTCACATTATCGACACTTTTAGATAAGCACAAAGCCCGTGCGAACCTCTTGGTTCTGCACGGGCTTTGCGTTATAAGATGTGATTGTTATGGGCTGCTTTGTAATGAAATTTGTGTAGTTGCTCCAAGCGCGTTTAGAGAAGTCGCATGGTAGCTACAGAACGGTGTAATATAAGCGGTAAATGGACCGCTGCGGTTACGCTCTGTTGCATTGGCAAAGTTTGTAGACCATTATGGGACGACATAATGCACGGGGCTGGACGGGATGTTACGGGTGTTGCCGAAGCAAACTTTTATATAGAGCATGCAAAGTGTGGCAATATTAAGTGCCGTTTTTTGTGCGTTTTAGGGGGTTTTTGAAGTTTTGGCGGCCTTGTTGGGTGTGGGTTTGGAGCATGGGGTGTATTTTGCACAGGTTTACCCGGGTTGTGCGGGCTTGGCGGGCGCGGTTTGGCCTCCGTTTGTGCGGAGTTTAGTTAGTTGCATCCTCACCGGCGCGAGATTACAAAGAATTTATGCCGATAACAATGTATGGATACTCGTTGTAGGGACGATGAGGAAATTGTAAGATTACATCACACATCACAGCCGTAGGAGGTGATGAGGGTAGAAATGAAACAGTTGGAAATCAGGTTCATGCCTGCGGCGTTTGGGTGAATGGCATCGTTTGCAAAGGCGTGCATTTCGGCCCTTGTCATGTTGCAATATTCAAACAGATCAACGACTTCTACATTGTTGATTTCTGCCGCAATCTGCCTTATTTTGTCATTGAAACGTTGAAGATTTTGGGTATAAGCCACCTCGTCGAGTCCGTTGTAATCATCCCCCTTGCACCATTTGGATTCGCCCGCGATGCTCGGCGGAAGGGTGAACACAAAGATCTTCAAATCCGGAGAATGCGCCATGTAATTTTTGAAAATGTTGAGAATGATTCGCTTGTAAGCGTTGTAGAAGGCGTCCGGCTCGACGTTCCCTCTGCTGTTGAAGTCGTTGGTTCCCATATAAATGGCGACGATATCGGGATAAATCTCCCCTGTTTGCCCCGGATTTTTGTCGTCTCCGTAGGTGTTGTCGTGAAGTTGAGCGCTTCGCTTTATGGTAACATTATCGGTTATAAGTCCACCTGCGAACGAATTGTTGACGCAAAGGTTCATGTTTGTCCGCTCTATCGTCGACATCCACCACGTATCGCTGACCGAAGGGACGTCGAGCGTCTGTTTGAAATTTGTTTTATTGTTGTATTCATTGTCGTAAATACCTGTTTTATCTTCAAAATACATCTGTTTATTGCCAACATCGTCGTGCCCGACGGCGGGTTCTTTCCACCGGCCATTTCCCTTAATGTCGCTGTTTTGCGTTTCGTATTCGTTGGAATAGCCTTCGTAAGTACTGATACTGTCGCCGAGAATGGAAATTTGTTTGCCGGACAGAACCTCACGCAATTTGCCAAGACCCGAGGCCGCGTTTTCCATGCTGTTCAACATTTCAATCTGAGACTCGAGCGTGTAGTTTTCCAGATAGTAAACGTCGAAGAACATGTAATTTTGAAAATCGGGATTTCCGTCATAACCGTGCATTCCGTTGCCCACTTTACCGATTATTTTATACTTATTAAACTGCGAGTTGGTAGTAAGGTCAACGCCGTCCGAGGTCGAATTCAAAAAGCACCACCTCACCCCGTTTGAGCCTCCGCCAAAGGCGAGGGTTTGGGTTTTACCCACCTCGATATGACAGTCGAAATACACCCACCCGTAGCCGCCGTCGTTTTGGCGCGCCAGATTTTCAAACTCTGCGTTGAGGTTTTCCGCCGTAATTTCCAGAGGGACAGACGTGCGGTGTTCGTTCAAAAATTCCTGAGCTCCCGCAGTATCACCCTCGAAATTTCTGGCGGCAACTGCGTCGGGACTCGTGGGTTTTTCAAATGAATCGATGAGATAAAGATCGAGATACGTGCGGCCGTTGACCTGCATGAGCGTTTTAACAGGCACGCCTATTTTTGTGATGGTCTTGCCTGAAAAGAGGTTTTCGTCGTTGTATATGTACGCTCCCCACGAGTTGTCGGCCGTGTTTTTCATGGTGGAAAGGTTGCCGACGGCACTATTGACTTGACCGCGCAGATCTGCAAAGACGGGTTTTTCTTCTTGGGTAACCACTTTTACCTCGATGGCGAGCGTATCGGGGTAGTTTCCGCCGCCCGAATTTTGCAACAGTTCACCGTGAGACAAACCGTCTATATGTGTAAAATTGCCCGCTTCGTCGTCCACGGGAATATCTTTTGCGTAATAGAGCGGGACCGAATCGTTGCCGCCAAGCACGAGCGTCTGGTGCGTGCCGACACGAAGCGGCGTTTCAAAGGAAATTGACGTTTTGCCGCGCTTAACCGAAAATGTATGTACGTGTTCCGTCTGCATGGGCTGACCCGTCGCGCGCGAATTTACAACGTTTGCGATATCTGCAACGCCCACGTCCAGAGTCCCGGCCCGCCCCGCAAAGACGGTGATGTTCTTTATCTGCATGTCCGAGAAAATCACGGTTTGGGAATACTTTTTGTAGTGTGGCAAAAGTGCCGCATAACTGTTTGCAAGGTCGATGTAACCGCCTGAAAAATACGCGGCCATGACGTCTGCAACTTCGAGAGTGTGTTCAAACGCGTCGGCTTCCGCTACCTGCTCGTCCGAACGCTCGTTTGACCGGCGAGGTCCGTACCATATATATCCATCGTAACCCGTATACGCATCATAACTCGCGGGTTCTTTTTGCCTGAGGGTAAAAATTATGGCAAGCGAGGTTGCCGAAAGGGCAATGACCAAAATTAACGAGAGGCAGATTACGAATATTTTCCGATTGAATTTTTTTGTCATTTTTTCATCTCCGTCGAGGGTGTAACTTCCACAAAATATCGTGTTTTTGTGAGAAAAAGGGGGTTTATTGTATTTTTGGCATCGTTTTGAGGTGCTCTTTGTGTCGTTTTAGGTGTAAATCGCCGAAACACCACGTTTTTGTGGGAAATAGGCGACTTTTTGCATTTTTAAGTTGCTTTTCGGGTCGCTTTCAAGTGAAGCGAATATTCTCCTGTTCGAGGTTTTATGACTACATGGCCACTTTTCATTTTGAATTTACAGCAGCGGATTTGCCATCTTTTAGCCTTTGGAATAAGCCGTGAAATCTACTTTTCTCATTTGAGCGAAATTTTGACACG
Source organism: uncultured Clostridia bacterium (assembly GCA_947627065.1). Classification (GTDB taxonomy): domain Bacteria; phylum Bacillota; class Clostridia; order Christensenellales; family Borkfalkiaceae; genus RGIG3732. Next base: position 27,592 of record CANQUN010000017.1, on the reverse strand, counting down.
GAGCGGTTCACCCGCCACGCCCATGTTGTTTTCTGCCTGAACGATTATGTAAAACTCCTCTTTCTCTTTGGGGGTGAATTTGAAGGAGGTAGATTTTGTCTGTTCCAACAGATTTCGATAGTTTACCTCCTCATCTTCGACGGTCTTGTAAACATTGTAATGCCAGATGTCTCCGCTCGGTTTATCCCACTGTACGGTCAATATTCCGTCCTTAAATTCCACTTTTACATTTGAGGGCTTGCCGGGTTGATCTTCCGGAGCGTAGGTTTTGAATGTCGAGTTCAGATCGCGCTTTGCCCAGCTGGCAAAGTCCGTGCAGACAGGGACGAGCGACGCGCCTTCATGCAGGGTATATGCCGTTTCATCCAGACAGTTGAACGGCGACAGAGTTTTTGCGAAATATTGATTTTTATAAAATTTATCCCAAAAGACGGTGAATTGCAGGTCGTTGTTCTCGTTTGTTATCAGGTTGTAGAAGAAATTGCCGCCGTCGCCCGTATACGCGACATGGTTGTCGTGAAAACTGTTTCCACTCCAATTTCCCACGCCGTTGCCTCTTCTGCAATAGAACATACTCTTGTTTGGGAATGATGGGTTTACACCCGTTCCGTTTTCGGGAGCGGCAGAGATGAAGTTTTCGGCAATTTCGAGATTTTTAACCGTGAGAAGGTCGGGAGAATTGTTGGCGATGTACTCGCGCGCTTTGGCGCCCGCATCTCCAAACGGGACAAAATCACACACAGAAATTTGCCCCGGATGGTTGGTCATTATACGGTTGTTCTCCACTCTGTTGCCCACGATTTTGCAGTTGTAATTTGCCATTGTGCCTATGCCGCTGCCATCGCAACCGTAAACGTGATTGTATCCGACAACAATATCCGAACTGTCCCAATCGATATCAATGCCTATGCCGTCGTTGAGGATTCCCTGACGATGATTGTTGTAAGTAACATTGTACTTTATTTCTCCGTCTTTAAGGCACATGGACATCAATCCGCCCTCGCCTTCCTGCGGGTCCTCCTCGGCCTGCAGGTCGCACACGTACATCCCCGTGTTGTAAACGAGGTTGCGGTTCATGGTGCAGCCCGTGGTTGCGCCCGCATATATCCCGATGGTACCAACGTCGTGAACGACGTTGTTATCCAGATGAACGTCGGTAAAACAGGTGAATTTTATCTGCGGCATGCTGTCGTTTTGTATCCAGCCGTGTGCAACGATTCCCGTGCGGCCGACATTGTAAACGTGATTACCCTCGACGTACACTCCCCGAAGTACAAAGTCGTCGGGTGTCGTTTCGTAAGAAATTTCATAACTGTTTACCTTGATTCCAAAGGTGTTGGCGTCGTAAGGGTTTTCTGTATCGGGGCATTCGGAATGAATGACGTTGTTTATCATGTATATGTTTTTGTACTTGCGCTCTCCTACTCTGTCGTACTCGGCGCTTATTCCGCCCGCACTTAAAGCAAGCGAACTTTTCCTTGATTTCCACTTGATGTTTATTTCCAAATCCCGCACTACGATGTTTGAACATCTGTTGAGTATGACACCCGCAAGAGAACCCGTGTTTTCGTTTAACTGATAGGACCCACCGAGCCTTCTGTCGGTAATTTCAATTATGGGACGCTTGTCCGAATCTCCGTAGGAAGCGACGGTTATCGGGTTGCCATCCTCGCCGCGGCAATAATTCAACTCAAGATTGGTCGTAAAGACGTCCCCTCTTTTAAGCAGAATCTGGTCGCCCGCTTTGAAGAACGGCTCTGCATCTTCCGCTTTGTCCCTTGAAAACCACCTGATACGTTCAAGACTGAACGGCCTATCTATAGAACCGTCCGCACCGTCCTCCTCAAATCCTCCGTCAGCGGAAACGTAATAGTTTTTACCATCGTGAGATTCGGGATAGGACTTGCTTTCATCGGGCAATTCGGTTGCCGAAAAGGTAAATTCGCTTTGGGAATCGGCCGTGTTGTGAGAATCGCTCGTACTGCTTGCGTTTGACGGTCCGTTTATGCCGTACGACACAAGCACAGCTACAATTGACAAAATTACTGTGAATAATATTATTTTTTTGTTTTTCATTGTCTATGCTCCAAAGGGAAACTGTTGTTTCATCTGTTATATTTCATCGAGTCCAAGGGACTTAAAATATTGATAGGTTCCGTCGTAAAATTCGGGTAGGCGGGTGCTATCCTCCCAAAAGCCACCGGGTGTTTTGTTGGCGTTGCCCGTCGGCACACAAATCACCATTCCGGCACGTGCACGGGTCAATAAAACGCGGTATGCGTTAAGCATGTATTTCATGAGTTCCCGCTTGTTTTCGGTGGTAGCCGTCTGCTGCACCCATTTGTCCCGGCCGTTGAATCTATAATAATGCCATCTGTTGTTTATGCAACGCATATCCGCGTCCCACAACACGCATGTATAGTCGAGTTCGAGACCCTGAACCTGAATTTCGGTCGCCGCATCTTCAAGGTAGTTTGAGGACCGCACGTCTGTTTTGTCCTCCAAAAACCAATGCACGGCATTTTCATCACCAGATGGCAGAAGATGTACCAATGGTTTATAGCGAGCCGACTCCTTTGTAACCAGCACACCCGTCCTCTCTGAGCCGCGGGCTTTTTGGTGAAGCCACGCCTTGGCTTTTGCCATATCTCGCGTTAAAACAATGGGGTATTTTTCCTTGATTTCGTTGTAGAGTTGTGCCGCTTTTTGGTCGAACGACAATGCCGCGTGAACAAAAGCCGACAACTTTTCCGCACGGTATGAACGGAGAGATACGCCAAGGTGCAAACTTTCGGAATACGTTACGTTTGGATTATCTTTCAACAACTCGTTAACCTTGCCCTCGGCGTATTCCGGTTCTGTCAATTTGGGTGAAATATATACATCCCAATTCGTGAATTTTTCATTTAATGCTTTGATCCATTCGGAAATTCCCGCTTCTCCCGTATTGATCTCCTGTCCGCCGCCAACAAGGCAAATTATCGTTGCCCAATCTTCTCTTTGATCGAGCGACCAGATTAAAAATGCCGCTTCTGACACGGGAAAATTTGGAACTTTTAGTTTATTGCCATAAGTGCCGCCACGCTTTAGATAATCGGCAAGTCTCTTGTGTGTCCACGAACGCTGCGCTTCGTCAAATATGGCCACATGTTCAACTTCTCCAAACCCGGCTTTTTCTACCTTTACGGCCTTTTGGGGATCTATTTCAAGAATTCCATTTTCCACCGGGTTCTTGATTTTTGCAAGCATATTATCGCGATATCGGTGTATTATTTGTATTGATTCTGCAACTTCCCGGCGGGAATCGACAAGTTTTTTCTTTTGACCTTTGCTCTGGCATTTTTTATAATTGTCCTGAGAAAGCGCTTCGGTCAACACCGCCACCAACGGTCCGTTGCCGGATAAGTAAACGGCTCCTTCGTCCTCAACCGGTTCGTCGCCACCCTGATAAGTTTGTTTTATGGCAACGTCAAGTCCCACCAACGTCTTGCCTGCGCCCGGCACACCCGTAACAAAGCATATACTCTTCTTTCGATTGACCTTGCTCTTGTGAATCACATCAAGTATATACGCTATCGTCCTATCTGTAGATACCTTGTCTGCCTCGTGTCGGGTTATGTTTTCTACACTGTGATTTTCATACAGCGCTCTTGCCGCTTCAACTATGGTTGGAGTTGGCGCGTACGGACTTATAGTCCAATTGGGGTCAATGGGCGGTTCGTCGGGGAAACGATCCAGCACTTTTTTTATTATGTCGACGATTCCGGTTTTTCCACAGGTCAATGGATTGACAATTTTATCGTCATAAACCGACACACTGATCTGCACGGAATGGTTGAGATCCTTTTGGGGAGTATTCTGACTTTCTGTAAAAAAACTTTGTTGCTCGGCAAAAAGGCTTTGTTGGTTTACAGAGGTGTACCTTGCACAAGAACTTTTGTGTTCTGTGGCAATCAGAACGGGCACGATGATGTGGTCGTGGCTGAACTTGTGGAAATTCTTCAAGTCAAGCGCATAATCGAGCACCTGATCGATGTCATTCTCCAAAATTTTCGTTTCGCCAACCTTAAATTCAAGACAAAAAATAATGCCTTTATACAGCAAAACAACGTCGATCCGTTTACCGAGTCTGGGAATGTCATACTCGAAAATTATTTGCCCGTCCATGCTTGGGAATGATGTCAAGACGCTTTTCATGATGGTTATCTCACCACTCCACGCCTCGCGCGTTGTAGTCAGGGCCTCACCATGATAATTTTCGCACAGTTCGCCCAAAATCGCCATACTGTCCGCCTTGATAAAATCGTCAAAATTTCTGCTTAATAAACAACGATTCATAGGATCCTCCCCTACGTGTCCGCTCCTTTAACGTCTTGATTATTGCCTTGCCGCTCTTTTTGTTTTATTATAGCACATTCTCGGTAACTTTCAAAGAGCATTCACGGCTTTTAGGTAAAAATTTTTACATGTTCTTACATTGGAAAATCCAACGCACATTGCGAGATTTCAATTCTGCTTGAAAAATTTAGCAAGACCAAGTAGGCTAAACGGTAAAAGTCCCCTAAAACGCACAAAAACGGCGGGTTTCCCCGCCGTTTTTATATACAATCTCATCGATTCCAATCTCATAAATTGCAATCTCATCGATTGCAATTAAATCATTCCCAATTTCATCATTCTCATCAATTCTCAATCTCATCGATTGCAATCAAGATCCCATCAATCCTTATCTCATCAATGCTGTTTAAGATCGGCCGGAGCGTTTTTTCTTTGAGAGGACGCCGAGCACGATTGCAAGCGTTATGCCCGCAACGACGAGGAGGAGAACGATAACGCCCGCGGCGATCAGCCCGATCGTGAGCGGCCAGTTTATGAACGGTGCGGGCGGCACGGGATTCGGCTCGGTGGAAAGCGTAAATTCAAGTTCACCGTCGGGCAGTCCGTCGAGGTTCAGTTCAAACCCGCCTTCCGTTTTGGTAAAGCCGCTCGGCGTTTCCGAAACCATGTAATAAGGCGTGTTAACCACGATTTTCAACCCGCCAAACCCCTTCCACGTCTTTGCGGGAGAGAGCAGGTAGGTGTACTTGTAGACCGTGGGCGACCAACCCGCGTCAATGTCTGGGTAAATGGGTGCGGTAACGGTGTTCACAATGCGTCCCTCGGGTTCAAACGTCAGTTCGTATTCGTACCAGCGCATCATGTTTTTGTAAAGGTCCCGCCCCGCAGGCAGGGCAATGCGGCAGCCGTCGTAGTGGGAAGTTGCGTTGAAATAAGCCACCGCCGCGTTGTAAAAGTCGGTCTTGCTCGCCCCGCGGCTCTCGTCGTAACTTTGCAAAATATATTCCTCAAGGGTCATCGTGTTCGCGTATTTCAGCCGCATATTCCCGTACGTTTCCTTTTTCAGCGAACCGTTTTCATACACTTTCCATTGAGGCTCGAAAGCCTCGCCCGCAACGCACACGGTAACGGTCTCTCCGGGTGTAAGCCACGTTCCCACAAGAAAGCCGCGCTCGGTCGTCCTGCCAATGCTCGAGTCGAAAATCACCGCGTTATCGCTGCCTTTCGCCACTTCAAACACCCCGCAGGCCATGCTGTAATCTTCGTCAATGGGCAGTTCTGCGGTAAAGGAATATTCCGTCACGGTCATGTCGGGGCGGTAAAATTCGTCCTCGACAAACCCGTCCGAAAGGTACCCGAGGTCGCGCTCCAAGTCGAACTCCGCATATTCAAAGGAAAGCGAATGCCGCACCCGCGTCTGCACTTCCGCACCGTCCGCGGTAACGGTGTATCCCGAAAAATCGGGCGCAAGCGGCAGGCCGTCGTCGCCGTAATCGTAGTAGGGATAATAACTCGGCATCTTGCCGAATGGAAAGAGGAGTCTGGAAGTAACCGTGTAATCCGAAGGATTGTAAAAGGTGTATTGCGCCGTAACCTTTCCGCCGTAATCGGCAAATTCCTCGGGCGCGTACACCTGCGGAAAATCCTGAACATCCAGCGTCAAAAGTTCGTTTTCCACAACGACGGGGCTTTCTCCGACAAGCACCGCGCCCGCGGCGTTCACCCCGCTGAAGTGCGTCTGTGCCGAGTTGGCGCGTGCGGTAACCGTCCCCGCACCCACGCAGAACATCAATATAAACACAGAAATAAACAAAATAATTCCAGATTTCAACATGTATCCGATATGGCCGGTTCCGGATTTGCATACGGCCTGCCGTAAATTGTTTTTAAGTTTATCCATAAATCGTCCTCACTTGTTTCGGTTTCGCTTTTTCGGCTTTACTTGCCCCAACCTCAACCTGTCGGTGCGGCAAACGCAGCGGCTGCGAATGCCCGTCGTACCTGCCGTATAAAAGGGCAAACGCGGGCGGGAAAATGCGGCTGCTTGCCGTATTGACTGCGGAAATGGAGAAAATCCTACCGTTCTACCTATAAGACGATTTTCCCCGCCCGATTGTTACATATATTTATATTAAATGAGGTTTCGGACGAACCCGCTCACGTCCGGGCGTCTGCCGCTCCAACCCGACGGGCATAAGACGGCATTCCGTACCCGCGGGCTTCATCGGCGTTTTCATTATAACATAATGCCGTGCAGAAATCAAGACGCCCACGCGGGAACAGCAGGCGGGTTGCGGGCGACGAGCCGACAGAAAGCATAAGGTGTGTTGTGGCTGCCGAACCGACGGAGTGAATAAGGCGGATTGTGTCAAGTAGCCGACGGGCGAACAAAGCGGGTTATGTCGAGAAGCCGTCGGACGGGCATAAAGTGTGTGCGGCCGATCAGGCGACAGGCTGGCAAGGCGGATTACAATTTTCTTTCATGGCCCCTCCCGAGGAGGGGCCGGCGCGCACGCGCCTGAGGTGGGCAACACACCTGCGCAACCACCAAAAACCCCCTAAATCTCACAAAAACGCCGTATTTTAATCTTCAAACCTTCATTATAAGTACCGCCGAAAAGAGACCTTTTGGCCGCTTTGGGTTTCAGGTTTTCATTCCCGACGCATGAAATAAATACACTCAATTCTTCGGGCAAGTTGTCTTTCATTGACGATCTGATACACCGCAAGATTCTCCAAAATACAATCTGTGCGATTGGCAGGCGGGTTACGGCCGACGAACCGACGGGCGGCCTTAAAACCCAAAAAATAAAAAATTACATAAACCCCCTTAATTTTCCTTTACTTTCTTTGGAAATAATGCTAAAATATATAGTGCCGTGGGGGTATAGCTCAGTTGGTAGAGCGCTTGAATGGCATTCAAGAGGTCACGTGTTCGACTCACGCTATCTCCACCACCGCGTCGGAGCAAGCGCAATAGCGCTTGCTCCGACGCTTTCATACTACGTATTCAGCGTCAGAGACTCGCTTTGAGCGCTGCTCCGCGTCGCGGCAAAGCGAATTGCGCAAAAGGATGTCTATGCGGACATCCTTTTTGCTTTGACGCTTGCCGCTCCTTATCCCAAAAAATTTTGCTCTGCAATATTTTTTGGGAACCCTGTTTTAGCAAGGCGAACTTTGCAAGAGGTTGCTATGCGCAACCTCTTTGCTTTAACCCCTGCGGCTCCTTTTTTCCACGAATAAATCAGAAATTTCTTCGTGGGAGCCCTTTTTTATTTTGCGAGAGCATCATCGCTTTCTCCGACGCATTTATTATGCGCCAGAGAAATGCTCACAACACTTTCTCCTCCTTTCCGCTCGGATAAATTGCAAGCAATTTCTCCTCGCGGTTTTTTTGTTTGCAAAGCGAATTACGCAAAAGGATGTTCAACGGACATCCTTTTTTGTTGTTACTATGAGTTGAGACAGTGAATTGATTTCAAAAATATCTGGTGAGCTTGCGGATTGAGGCGGTAGGACGGTTCCACAAAAAGACCGATGATGTTGCATATTTGAGTGGCGGGGCTGTTCTCGAAAATGGCCGATAATGTGAGATTTAGGGGGTTTTTTATGTTTTGCGTGCATAAAAAAACCGTATTTGCAAAACATCAATATTATCTTTTGGAACACAAAGCGGCAAACAAAATCGCAAACAAAAGCATTATCTTTGAAAAGACAATGCACCAAGCAAAGTTGAGACAAACATTACTTTTGGAAGAACTAAGTTGCAAACAAAATCACTATCCCTGGGGGAGAGCAAAGTTGAGATAAACATTGTCTTTGGGAAACGATGAGGCGAAACAAGTTCAATAGCTTTGGGCAGACAAAGTAACAATCAAAGTTAAGATAAACACTATCTTTGCGAGAACAAAGAGACAAACGGAATGGCAAGTAAAGATATATAATCAAGGGAGGACGATATGGCAAACAAGGTTGAGATAAGCGGGGTGAACACTTCGAGGCTGCCCGTCATAAGCGCGGCGCGGAGCACGGAACTGCTCGAGCGCATAAAAGCGGGCGACGCGGCAGCGCGGGAAGAATTTATTACGGGCAACATGCGGCTGGTTCTTTCCATAGTCAAGCGGTTCGGTTCGAGAAAGGCAAGCGGCGACGACATATTCCAGGCGGGCTGCGTGGGTCTTATCAAGGCGATTGACAACTTTGACCTGTCAGTCGGGGTCAGGTTTTCGACGTACGCCGTGCCCATGATAATAGGCGAAATCAAGCGTTTCTTGCGGGGCGGAAATTCCCTGCGCATCTCCCGCAGCATCCGCGACACGGCGTACAAGGTCCTTAAAACGCGCGAGAACATAGAGGCCGAGGACAAGGAAGCCACCATCGGCGAGATTGCCGAGCGGCTTGCCATTGAGGAGCGGGAAGTCGTCTACGCCCTCGACGCTATTTCGGACACCGTGTCCCTGTACGACCCCGTTTACAACAAGGCGGGCGATACCCTTCTTTTGATGGACCAGATAAGCGACGAGACCAACACCGAGGAGATCTGGACCGAACGCGTCGCCCTCGCTTCCGCCATGGACGCCCTCGACGAGAGAGAGCGGAACATCCTGTTCCTGCGTTATTACGAGGGAAAGACGCAGACTGAAATTTCCGAAAAAGTCGGCCTTTCGCAGGCGCAGGTCTCCCGCCTCGAGAAGAATGCCCTCAGGGAAGTCCGCGACCTCATGAGCCAGAATTTGTGAGAAAAAGGCCACTTCTCGTTTTGTCCGCCCGCCGCCTTCAAACCGCAGTTTGCGAGAAAAAGGCCACTAAACACCCGCCTTTCAAACCCAGAAAATGCCAGATTTTGTGTGAAAAAGGCCACTAATTGCCAAAATTACCCCGCAAAGTCCCTTCCGCGGTGCAAATCCGCAACAAACACCCACAAAAAAGCAAGCGGGCGGCGCAAACATGCGCCGCCCGCCCATTACTTATTACATTGCATAGCCGCAGCCGTGCCGCCGTGTCATGCCGCACGAACGCGGCCGCGGGTAGGTTCAGTCAGCGGATAAGGTTCAATCAAACGTTACCGTGATTGTGGCAGACGAGGAAGAAACGCTGACGATTTCCACGTCAAAGTTTATCAGTTTGCCGTCGCTCCTCGAATAGGACGGGAACACGCCCCTGAGCGTGCTGCCCCTCTGCCACAGGTCGGAACGCGCCGCCCAGCCGTCCGTGCGGGAAAATCTCCTGTCCCCGTCGGCTTCCACAAGCCTGATGAGCGCGTCGGCCGTGTCGGAATTATTGTTGTCTGTCAGCGACCCGTAGTCGTTGTCAAAAGGATTCTTGGCATAACCGCACACGTGGTAAATGCGCACGCCGTAAGCCGCCCCGCCGTAGAGGATGGAGTCCGCCGCCCCCGCGTGCAGCGCGTTCACCCCTTCCGCCGAGTACAGGTCGATCATAAGGTATTCGCAGAAGTAGGAATTGTTGAAATCGAGCGGGATGAGCAGGGCCGAAGCCTCGGCCTGCGAACTCTTTATGGTTACGGTTTCGGTTTGGTTGACAACGGTGGGTTCCAGCCAGCCGAGCATGGTTTTGGAATAGACGTTCTGGTCGCCCACCGTCGCGTCCATCATGTCGGCTCCGCCAAGCCCGTCGCCCGAGCCGCGTTCGGTATCGTAATCGTAGTAATCGTCAAGCCCCAAAAGGTGCCCCGTTTCGTGAATGTAGGTCGAGGCGTTTACGCTGAGCCCCGCAATGCTCGTGCCCGTGGCGGTATCTCTCGGCGTACCTTCGTCCATAAAATCGAAACCCGCAAACAGATAGTAGTAAGGGGTGGTTCCGTCGTAAGCGTTGTCGCCCAAATACCACGTGGTGTAAGCCCAGTAGAAGTCCGCCGCGTCATAATCCACGGGAGCGGAGTAGATGAGGTACACGGCGTCGATAAAAGTGTCGCCGTCGGTGTCGTAAACGCTCAGGTCAAGCGTCTTTTCATAATAGGAGAGCGCCTCGAGCAGCAGCGCTTCGTCGCCGTACACTTCGCCCGCAGAGGTCCGCTTGCTGTAATTTTCGTAATAAGCGGCCGAATTCTGCGCCTTATAGAGGGGCTGAATGTCAAAGGAAAGTTCAAGTTTTCCGTAAGACGCCTTGTAATAATAACTCTTTACGCTCTCCCATCCCGTTTCGCCCGAGTTTCCGTTGAACGCGGCGTTGAGGTTTGCAAGTTGGGTGGACGTAACCGTGTCGCCCTCAAACTGCACGGGTATCACCAGCGCGCGGACGCTGCCTTGTTCGGGCAGACCCGTCGCATAACCCAGCTGCTGCGTCTTTTGGGCAATCGTGCTGCCGTCAAAAGTGGCGGGGTCGTAAACCTGTTTGCCCATCTTGCCCGTGGGTTCGGGGTCGGGATTCGTTCCCTGACCCGAAGAAGGGAGAGTAAAGGCCACCGTTCCGTAACCGTACAGTTCGTACTGCTGCACGTATCCGTCGTCCATCTCGGCAAATATGCCCGTGATAACGCCGTCCGCAACGGTTATTTCCAGCTTCTGCCACACGCCGTCGTACTCTCCGAGCAGGGCGTTGCCCGCCGCCGACGGAGCGGTGGCAATGTATTTGCCGTTTTGCAGGGTAAAGGAGTATTCACCGAGGACGGTCAGATCGATTATTCTCGAATAAGCCATTAAATCGGCAAACTCGTCGGAATATTCGTCGTAAGCGGAATACGTTCCGTCCCCGTTGTCTGCGTAGTAAACGTAGCCCTCGTCGGGGTCGTAACTTATGTAATCGGTGTAGTAGTTGCCGTCGTCCGCAAGGTAGGTGTTCAGGGCGTTGTAACCGTAATATTCGTAGTGGTCGTCGTAGGTTTCGCCCTCGTAAATCTCGGTGTAATCAACCTTGAAATTCCATTTGGACATATCGGCATATCTTGCGGCAACTTCGGCAAAATTGCCCGCCGTCGGCTCGTCGCCTCCCGTCGGACCGCTCGGGGCCGAACCGCCCGTAGAGGACGAATCGCCCGCCGCCACAACCGTAAACGCAGCCGTCTTGCTGACGCCGCCTATCGACAGCGTTACCCAAAACAGACCGGGGACGGAAGTGTCCGCGCCGCTCAGATCAAGCATGTCCGCCGTAACCACAACGCGGTTGCCGTTCTTGTCGGTTACCGTAAAATATTGGGTAAAATCTACAGTTTCGCCCACCGTCAGCACGTACGGCAAGCCGTCGTTGAGGGTTATCTCGTAGTCGGCCTTGCCGGGCGTAACGCCGCCGCACGCGCACACGAACACCGCCGCCAGCGCAACGGCAACAATTGCAAAAAACCTGTTTCTTCTCATTTGTTCACCTGTAAAACTATTGGATTGTATACTGCGAAACGTCTTGGATAATATCCTGTGGACAGTATCCCGTGTAACGCCTTGGGTATTATCCTGTGGACAGTATCCCGTGTAACGCCTTGGGTATTATCCCGTGGACATTATCCCGTGAAACGTTTCGGACAGTATCCCGAGTAACGTTTTGGATTGTATTATATTATACGATAATCCCCGCACGATTGCAAGCATTTTCCGCCCCGCATTCTAACAACAATTTTTACACACGGGGTATGTGCCGACGTCTATATGGTTGCGCATAGACCCCAATGTGTTTATATGTTGCTTGCAAGCCCGTCCCAACGCTTATATTATCGCACACACGCCATGCCCAACGCTTGTATAATTGCGCACAGACCTCGCCTCAACGTCCACAATTACGCAGGGCTATGTTGCCCGCCGCCGCTCCGAGAGCAAAACTTCGCAACTTTACATAAATTTTGAAAAGACAAAAATTTGCCAACATCTCATTCCGTTTACGCAATACATTTTACACAAAGGCCTTGTCCCAACGCCCGTATAAGAGCAAAATATTACAACTTTACGCAAATTTTCGGAAAAGGCCGAAAATATTTTGACACGGACAAAAAAATATGCTATTATAGTATGGCTGAAACGAAGAAGGCTTCGTCTCGGCAGATTGAGCTGGAGTAATACCCAAGCGGCTCAAGGGGCTCCCCTGCTAAGGGAGTAGTACGAGAGAATCGTAGCGAGGGTTCAAATCCCTCTTACTCCGCCATTAGCACTCAATTTGAACCCAAGCGGTTCAAGTTGGGTGCTTTTTCTATGTTCGGGGTCTTTCTGACTTTATAAGTCATTTTTATCAATATACCGTCTCTATAATATGATATGTTTTATCAATATACCGCAAGCAGGCGAAAAACTATGCCTTAAGCAGGACGAGAAAGTTGCCTGTTTCCGCAAAAATTTGCCCCATCTTCACCTCACCAACTTCCCCGCCGCAACTTTCCCCTCCAACTTGCCTCGCTCAACCTCGACCCGCACCAACTTGCCTCGCCGTAATTTGCCAAGCACAACTTACCCCGTGCCACTTCACCTGCCCAACTTGCCCGGCACAATTTCGCTCCGCACCACTTCACCCTCAGGCAAGCGTCAAATCCGTTTGGAACAGCCTCGAAAATTTTGTCGAAATGGCACAAATGCCCTTTGAAAGTTACCGGAGATATGTTATAATGAATATGCATATCTCAAGCGAATGCCTTTTGGGGCCGTATGCTCTGCGACGACGAGGAAGAAAAAAATTGCAAAATTTGGCATTTTTTGATATAATGGAAAAATCGAGGGACATCATGGAAGATACAAACTATCAATGGCAAAAAGGGCAATGCGATAAACACCTGATGGATGCAATTGAGGTAGCGACAGAAACTGTCGAAAAAATGCACTCATTGTCGCTCACTTTGGAAAGGATCCGCAAAGCAAGGGACGCTACGCGCCTGACCGACAAAAAGCAGATGTGGGACGTTTTGCAAGGATTTTTTGCCAAGTATAAATCATTCATAAACGGCTTATCTCCCGTTTTGAGCTATTACGTCTACGACGTAGATGCGGAATTTTATCAAAAAACTACGCTTGCCGAAATCGCAGAGCAACTGCACATCGTCATCGGTTATATTTGCCTACATGACGCTTTGGCCGGCAACGTTAAAAAAACGTTTATTAGAACTTATATGAACGCCTTAAAAAGAAAAGGCTTTGATGAAGATTTTATCAAGCAATTGAAATTAAGGTTTGGAGGGATAAATGCCTAACTTATTGCAGAAAAAGCGGCAGAGAATGCTTGAATTTTTAGGTAAGATCAAGAAAAAACACAAGAGCGATGGCAAAAATGCTCATTGCCCTCGGGGAAATCGGAAACGAACTTGTAATAATGAAATATTGTTTTGTTTGGGAAGAACACGAAGAAAAAAGGATATCTGATTATGCACAGTGAAAGTTTGGCGGTTAAGGCACAGCCGAGTGTCGATGGGCAGACAGGCGTTGAGTCGTGGGCGGGCGTTAAGGCACAGCCGAGTGTCGAGGCGCAAGCGAGCGTTAAGGCGCTGACGGACGTCAAGGCGCAGGCGGGTGTCGAGCCACAGACAGGCGTAGAGCCACAAGCGAGCGTTGAGGCGCAGACGGACGTCAAGGCGCAGGCAGGTGTCAAAGCACAGGCGGGCGGCGAATCGCATGAGGACGTTGAGGCGCAGACGGGTGTCGAGCCGAGGGCGGGTGTTAAGGCGCAGGCGGGTGTTAAGGCGCCGCGCAATTCGGCGATTAAGCTTTTGCGGATAGTCGCCATGACGATGATAATCTTTCATCATTTTGCCTATCACGGCGGCTTTTTGATGAGCGGAATGAACGTGCCGCACCTGTGGTACAACTTTATTCTGCTCGGCGGAAAAGTCGGCGTGGACGTTTTTGTGCTGATTACCGGTTACCACCTCGTGATGGACGGCGGGCCGCTGTTCAACGCGCGCAAGATTGTCAAATTCTGGGGTCAGGTGTTCTTTTATTCGGTCGTTTTCTTTGTGCTGTTCGGCGCGCTGGGCAAGGTGGATTGGAGTTACAATTCCTTCAAAAGTGCCCTATTTCCCATATTATCGGACACTTGGTGGTTTGCAAGCACCTATTTTGTGCTCTACCTTCTGCACCCGTTTATCAACATTGTGTTGAATAAACTCAATAAAAGACAGTGCGGGATTCTGCTGCTCCTGCTCGTGGTGATGTGGTCGGTTATCCCCACCGTTTCGTTAAGGTCGTTTCAGGGAAATTCGCTGCTGTGGTTCATGACGATGTACGTCGCGGGCGCGTTTGCGAGACTGCACGGCTTTAATCCCAAACTCAAAACCCTGCATTATCTGCTGCTTTTTGTGCTGTTCACCGCCCTGACCTACCTGACGAGCCTGAGCCGCGCGATTAACGGCGGAGTGGAGACGAGATATTACGGTCAAGAGAAATTGACTGTTTTGTTGATGTCTGTCAATTTATTCATGACTTTTGCAACGCTGAAGATGAAGCCGCGCAAGTGGATAAACGTGGTTGGGTCGGCGATGTTCGGCGTGTATCTCATACACGACCACCCGCAGGTGCGCTCGTTTTTATGGACGACGCTGTTTAAGAACGCGAGTTTTGCGGACACCGCCCTGCTCATCCCCTATTCGATCATGGCCGTTGCCGCCGTGCTGGCCGTGTGCACGGTCATCGACCTCGTGCGCATCTACGCCGTAGAAAAGCCCGTTTTCGTGCTCGTGGACAGGTGTTTGGACGCGGTTGTCGTGCCGTTTTCAAACGTGTGCGGGTACCTGATGAATTTTCTGTTCGGTAAAGACAAGGCCGAAAACCCGACCGAAACGGCGGAAAATGCGCCCGCAAGCGCGCCCGACGCTCCTACGGATAACGACGCGGACGCGGCAAGCGATGATGTGCCCGACGGCGGAAAAACGCGGACCGACGATGTGTCCGACAGCGGCGGAGAAGCGGCCGACAAAGAGAAAAAATAGCCGTTTTTGTGAGAAAAAGGCCACATTGAAAGCCCTCCCATACC
The DNA here is from genome assembly GCA_947627065.1 of uncultured Clostridia bacterium. GTDB lineage: Bacteria > Bacillota > Clostridia > Christensenellales > Borkfalkiaceae > RGIG3732. Next base: position 12,358 of record CANQUN010000017.1, on the reverse strand, counting down.
TTGGGAGGGCTTTGTTACTTGGCAAAATTAACGGAAAGTGTGCCACATGATTTGACGGTTAACTAACCCGCTTTTTCATGCCGCGATGTAGGTGAGTTTTCTTCTCAAGGAGAAACAATTATAATGATTGCCGTTAATTTTTGTCCCATTCAAACGTCGACAAGCGGAAAACTGTCATTGGGGATAATCCGGAGAAATTTGTCGAAATGACAAAAATATCCTTTGAAAACTGTAGAAAATATGCTATAATCAAACTGTATAAACAATTTTCAAGGAAGATTTTATGGATACTGCAAAACTCGACAAATGGGCTGAGCTGTTGCTGGATACGGGGAAGCGAAACAACCTTATCAATTTCAAAGATTCCAAAAGCAATTCGGTCGAAGTTGTTGCTCCCGACTTTTATACCGTATTTCAGAAAGCAGAACACGCTGCGGTCTTTGAGGTATTTGACCCAAAACTTGAAAATGAAGACGCCTTGTCAATTTCGGACGAAGATGTGCCCTCGTCCTCAGGCGGGCAACCTTCCAAACAGGCTTTCATGGAAACCTATACGGGCAGACTGAAAAAGAGCCAGATTCTGATTTATAATATCTCCGGGAAGCCCATGCAAGCGTTAAAAAGAATTGCAAAACAAGCGAGATCTGCTGCGGAAGAAACGGGCGTCAATATTGCTTATTTGGCGTTCGGGTTCGTTCATTGGAGGGAAAGTGAAGTTTCTCAATACGAATTGCGTGCGCCGCTTTTGCTGGCACCGATCTCAATAGAAAATCAATCGGCAATTGAGCCGTTCTATATCCGTTTGTTGGAAGATGATATTATCGTCAATCCAACATTTGCCTTTAAGCTTCAAAATGATTACGGTATCAGGCTCCCTGAATACGACGATGACATGGGAATCGAATCCTATATTCATGCCGTATCCTCTTTGCTTGCAAAGTTGAAATGGACGGTAGCTCCCGAATGTAAAATCGGCATCTTCTCTTTTTTAAAGATAAATATGTACAAGGACATCAAAGAGAATGCCGCAAAAATCATTCAGAACGATAATGTCCGCGCCTTGCTCGGCGAAGCGGTTCCATCCAATGCAACTACTCCCGGCGATGAGAAATTGACAGATCTATTGGATCTGCACAACGTCGTTGATGCAGATTCCAGCCAAGCCGAGGCGATCGAAGCGGCGAAAGAAGGACAAAGTTTTGTTTTGCAAGGACCTCCCGGTACAGGGAAAAGCCAAACTATCACCAATATAATTGCCGAATGCCTTTCCGATGGGAAAAAGGTCTTATTCGTTTCTGAAAAACTTGCCGCATTGAATGTCGTTTACGACAAATTGAAAAAAGTCGGGCTGGAAGAATTCTGCCTGGAGTTACATAGCCATAAAGCCAATAAAAAGTTGATTATTGAAGAGCTTTGCAGAACGCTTAAGTTGGCAAAAAGCGGCGTATTGGAAAAAGCGGAGCGAGAATTAAAAATCAAGAAAGAGGCGCAACGGCAGTTGGATGAATATGCCGTAGAGTTGCACAAGATCCGCCCCGTCATCAACAAGACACTGTACCAACTCTATGAGGAAGTTTCCGCGTGCAGAGCTGTTCCCGACATTTCTTTTGTTGTTGAAAAGATCGACACTAAAGGCGAGGACTATATAGAAAAAGCTGAAAATTGCCTGAATCATTATGCGGAATACACCGCTTCCGTAGGCGCCGATTATCATGCCAATGTTTGGTATGGCTACACTGCATCGGACTCTTCTTATCAGACCGTTATGCAGTTAAAAGCCGATTTGCAATCGGTTGTTGATTTATGCCACACACTTCAATCGGTCGGCGAAGAAATCAATCGCGCGTATAAAATTGAGCCGCTCACGCTTGCCGATTCAAAAATATTACAAGGCATAATGGAATTGGTCGGCGTGAGCGGATTTATGACACCTGCAGTTTTCAATGCGTCAGAACTCGAAAACATAATCGCAACAACGGAAAAACTGAAATCCGTTGCCGAAAATATTCTTCAAAACAAACGAAAACTCGATACCGATTTTGACGAGGATATTTATAAGCAGGACGGCTCTTTGCTCTGTAAAAAACTCACAAAACAATTTCACGGATGGTTTTCCAGATTGTTCAGCAAAGAATATCGCCTTATCGTGAATGACCTTAAATTATGCAGAAAAGACGGCAAAAAGCCGAAATATGCATCAATTGTTGCCGCCTCGGAAATACTCAAAAATTATCAGCAACAAGAACAAGAGTTTAACAATTCCGATGAGATTCTGCGTTCCTGTCTCGGCGACTCCTATGCCGAAGTAAACACCGATTTTGACAAACTGTTGAATGAACTTTATGCCGTTCAGGATGCACTCTCACGATTCCCCGGTATCGGTGCGCTTTCCGCTCTGACAAGAGATATATATTCAGAGCAGAGACCAAAAATCAAATTGTTTGCCGAGCAATATTGTAAAATTTTCGGTGAACACCGACAGGCACTTGACCGCGTTCTTGCAGAATTTGACCCCAAAGAATACAATGTATGCGACGCCTCGATGCAATCGTTGGCTGCGAAATTCCTTGGCTGTATTGACAATACGGATAAATCAGATAATTGGTGCGACTTTGTTAAACTTTTGAAGAAGGCCGAGGCATTGTCGCTGCGAGATTATATTGACTACGCGATCACAAAGCAACTGCCCGCAGACAAAATAACTCTTTGCTATAAAAAAGCTTTCTTTACGCAATGGGTAGATTTCATCCTGCATCAATCACCGATTTTAATTGAATTGGCGCGTATCCCGCACGATGAGATGATTGCGCGGTTCAAAGAGAAAGATACATTGAACTTTGAGATCAACAAAGCAAAAATTAAAGCCAAACTGTCAGCACAACGCCCCGGCCTCGATATGGTCGCACAGGGAAGCGCCATCTCGATTTTATTGCGCGAGAACGAAAAGAAACGCAAGAAGAAAGGAATACGGCAACTCTTGCACGAATTGGGAGATCTAACGCTCACCTTAAAGCCGTGCTTCTTAATGTCGCCGCTCAGCGTAAGCACATATCTGGACTCCGATATGAAATTTGACGTTGTCGTTTTCGACGAAGCGTCACAAATATTCCCGCAAGACGCGATTGGAGCGATCTATCGCGGAAAACAATTGATTGTGGTCGGCGACTCCAAACAGATGCCTCCCAGCAATTTCTTTAATTCCACTATCGATTCCGATGACGATGATGAAGAAAACGAGGATATTACCGATTTCGAGTCTATTCTCGACCTCTGTTCAACTGCGTTTTCACAACGCAGATTGAAATGGCATTATCGCAGCAGGTATGAGCAACTCATTTCCTTCTCCAACAAGAATTTCTACGACAATGATTTGGTCACGTTCCCTTCGTCAAAAGCAGACGCAAAAGGCGTGGGTGTTGACTTCTATTACATAAACGGCGTATTTGACAGGAAAAGCAAAACCAACCGCGATGAAGCCGAGCGCATCGTAGATCTTGTATTTGAAAATATCCAAAAGTACCCCAATAGAAGCCTTGGAGTCGTAGCGTTCAGTATTTCCCAGCAAAATTTGATTGACAAATTGATATATAAGCGCAGACAACAGAACGCCGAGTTTGAGGAGTTCTTCAAAACCGACCGAGCGGAGCCGTTTTTTGTGAAGAACCTGGAAACGGTACAAGGTGATGAACGCGATACGATTATCTTCAGCATCGCTTACGCAAGAGATTCACAAGGTAGACTGCTGTTGAATTTTGGACCTGTCAATCGTGAAGGCGGGGAACGGCGGTTAAATGTTGCAGTTACCCGCGCAAAACTCAATGTACAGTTGGTTGCGTCTATACATTATTACGATATCGACTTATCGCGGACAAAATCGGAAGGCGCAAGATTACTGCGCGAATATCTGGATTATGCCGAAAACGGCACGGTCGCGTTGGAGAGAAGCGTTAAAGTAAATCCGTATGAACAGTTCGACTCGGAATTTGAAATGGAGGTATGCGAGTTCTTGCGGGAAAACGGATACACCGTGGACACTCAGGTTGGATGCTCCTCCTTCAGAATTGATTTGGCGTTGAAGCGTCCCAATTCCTCTGATTATTTATTGGCGATCGAATGCGACGGGGCAACTTATCATTCTTCCAAAACAGCCCGCGACAGGGATCGGTTACGGCAGGATATTTTGGAGCGAATGGGTTGGAAGTTTTACCGAATTTGGTCTACCGATTGGTTCAGAAATAAGCGTATCGAAAAGGAACGCCTCTTGAAAACCGTCGAAGATGCTATGGAAAGCACCCCTCCGCAAACAGCACCTCGAAGTGAAATTGCAGCAGCGGACAGCTTTGAGCAAGTCGCCGAAGAAATACATTTTGAATTTCCGAAGTATGAAATGGTAGATGTTTATTCCGCTGCCCATCAATGCAAAAACAACATCCTTTCAGTAGTGTTGGCAATTGTGCGCGTAGAAGCCCCCATTTCCGAAGAGTGGCTATTAAAGCGCATCGTTTTTCTGTTTGACGGGAGAGAAAAGGTTACAAATGTCGTAAGACAAGAATTTAACAGCCAAATGTGGAATTTCTCGCGGTATGGGCTGATGCGAAAAAACGGATTTATTTATATGCAAGGTCAGGAAATACCTATGCTTCGTGTCCCTGCCGAAAATACCGAACCGCGTGAAATCAAATATATTGACATCGCCGAGTTGGCTTTAGGACTGAAAGAAATTCTAAAAAGAAATATCTCTGCTGAAAAGCAAGGCTTATTCAGGCTCATCACGCAACTACTTGGATTTAATCGCGTGGGCGATGCGATTACGGAACGTCTTGAGAATGCCTTAAAATTGCTTTCAAAAGAAATTGAGACAGACGGCGAAATGATTTCGCTGAAACCTTAAATCGGAAAAGTTTTGCGCCTGACAAAGGCCTTTCAGTAGAAGATTTTAGAATATATTACAAGCAAATCGTTAGAATAACTATTAAACCAAAGAAGTCAGAGAACAAAACTCTCTGCTTCTTTTTTTTATTAATCCAAAGGTGTATTCAGATATAAAATTGGATTTTTAATCCCATATAGAAAATACCCTCATTGGAAGGGCTTTGTTGTTTGGCGATATATGGTATAAATACGCCGTGCGGTTTAGTTGAACAGGCGGGTCGGGTGAACAGGTTGTTCAGGCGAACGGGCAGTTAAACAGGTGGCTTTGGCAAACGGGTGGGTCGGGTGAACAGGTTGTTCAGGCGAACGGGCAGGTCGGGCAAAGGGCAGGTTTAGTTAAACAGGCGGTTTTGGCAAACGGGCAGGGCGGGCAAAGGGCAGGTTTAGTTAAACAGGCGGCGTTGCCGATCAAGCGGGTCAGGCGAAGAGGTCGGCGAGGGCGGAGACGGTTTCGAGCACGAAGGCGGGCTTTACGTCGGAGGTTTCCAAGTCGGCAAGCGTGGCTTCGCCCGAGAGCACCAGCACGGTGTCGACGCCCGCGTTCACGCCTGAGGCGATGTCGGTGTACAGCCTGTCGCCCAAAACAACCGTTTGTTGGGCGGTCGCGCCGTGGCGCTGCATGGATATGCGAATCATGTCGGGACGGGGCTTGCCGATGAACACCGGGGTTCTGCCCGTGGCCTTTTCGTAACCGAAGCACATGGAGCCGCAGTCGGGCACATAACCGAAGTCAACGGGGTACACCCAGTCGGGATTTGCTGCGAAATAGGGCACTTTTTTGAGATTGGTGAGCATTTTGCAGGTGGTGCGCATCTTGGCGGCGGTGAGTTCGGAATCGAAGCCGACGACTATGGCGGAGACGGATTCGTCGTACTGTTCGGTTACCGCAACGCCGCTTTGGCAAAGTTCTTTGACAAACGAGCGCGTGCCCTGCGCGTAGACGGTTTTGCCCTTGAAATTTTCCGCCAGCATGAGCGCGGTTGCCTGCGAGGAGGTGAAGAAGTTGTCCTCCTCCGCAGTAATCCCGAGGCGGGCGAGTTTGGCGACGTAATCGTCCACCGAAAGGGAGGAATTGTTGGTTACGAACACGTACTTCCCTCCCCTCTCCGCTATCGCCGACAGCAGGCGGGGAACACCGCCGAAAAGCGTGTTTTCACGGTAAATCGTGCCGTCCATGTCGAACAGCCACAGTTTTTTGTGTTTGAGCGGCGAGCAATCCTTGCCGAAAAAATCCTTCATGTGCGTTTGCGGCAAAGACGCCGCGGCCCTTTTGGTTTTGCTTTGTACGCTACAATTATACCACAGTTTTGCCGTGAACGGTTAGCGTTTTTTGCCAAAATATTTAAGTGAGTGAAAATTTTGCCGTTTGGCTTATTGCCGCCCGTCGGCGGAAGCCGTCGAAGTTTGCTACGTTGTCCTAATAATCGGATATAACGGACAGACAATTTTTGGGAGAATCGGGTTGATTGTAAGGCTACCGGACAAGGTTGTCCGATAAGGTTGTCCAACGTGGAAAACGTTGAGCGGCGGGCCTTGCGGTTTGCGTTTGAAAAGCCGTTTGCAGGTTGCGTTATGTGCCGTTTTTGTGAGATTCAGGGGGTTTTTGAGATTTTGGCGGTTAGAACCGAGCCATGTTTTTGCAATTTCAACCCATGCCCGCAAATTCCTTTCTCAGGCGCGAGACTATCTTTTTTTCCAGCCTCGAGATGTAAGACTGGGATATTCCGAGCAGGTCGGCAACTTCCTTTTGCGTCAGCTCGTCGCCGCCGTTCAGCCCGAACCGCAGCGTCATAATCCGGCGTTCCCGCGCGTTGAGATGGAGCAGCGCTTCGTACAGCAGTTCTTTTTCCACGCTCGTCTCGATGTTTTTGAACACGAAGTCGCCGTCCGTGCCGATGATGTCCGAAAGCAGCAGTTCGTTGCCGTCCCAGTCGACGTTGAGCGGTTCGTCAAACGACACTTCTCCCCTTATCCTCGATATCCGCCTGAGGTACATGAGAATTTCGTTTTCTATACACCTCGAAGCGTAGGTGGCCAACTTTATCTTCTTGTCCGCGTTGAACGAACGCACGGCCTTGATGAGGCCGATGGTGCCCACCGACACGAGGTCCTCAAGTTCCACGCCCGTATTGTCGAACTTGCGGGCTATGTACACGACGAGGCGGAGATTGTGCTCGATGAGGCTCTGGCTTGCGTCGGCGTTGCCTTCCATCATCCGCTCGAGGACTTTGGCCTCTTCGTCGGGCGTGAAGGGTGTGGGCAGCGCTTCGCTTCCACAGATGTAATCGGCCGTGCCGCCCGGGAATATACCCTTGAATATTCCTAAGAAAAAATCAAAAAGTTTCATGTTTCACCACAGCCCGGCGTTGAGGATTACGTCCGTGCCGCGCAGTGCGGGCGCAGGACTTATGCCGAGTATCGCATTATCTATTATATTACGCTCCTGCCCGCAATATATCAACATTCTGTCTATTTCAAACACGAGGATCCTCCCCTCTCCGTGAATGGTGGACGCGGGTATGTAATGTGCCGCGCGCAGTTTGATTGCGCCTTGTTTTATCAGCCGTCCCGCCACCGCCTTGTCGATGACGGACACGGGTTTTCCCGTGAAATTGTCCGAAAGGCTGTTTCCGCTGTCCACAAACGCGTCGAGTTCTACGTGCGAGCCGCCGTCCTCTATGAACACCTTGCGCTCGAACGGCACGCGTTCGCCAAGCCTGCGCACCCCGCCGAACACCGAGACCGTGATTTTGATGACCGCGTAAGTCAAAAGCAGGCAGAGGCCGAGCGACACTTCCTGAAAGGGCGTGGCGGCAAGCGGGTCGGGCATTCTGCCCGTTGCAAGATACCACACGCCGATAAGCGCGCCGCCCGCGGCGAACGTCAACGCAAAGAACACCGCCGTTCCCCTGATGAACGCCTTTACTCCGATGAACCTGCCTGCGACAAGCACCATGAGTTCGCCGACCATAACCTTGAGTATAAACAGCAGCGCGCCGTTTATTTGCAGCAGCGGAAGTAACACGGCAAAGGCGGTGCCGACCGTGGCCGCCGCGAACAAGCGGAGCCTGCGCGTACGCACGCGGCTCAGATAGAACGCCGCCTTCAAAAGGAAATAATCGACGAGCAGATTGTCCGCAATGGCATATTCGATGTACACGGTCATAATCGTCTCCGCAAGGTTTATCCACTCGATTATATCACCGCCCAAACATTAAAAGCGGGCTGTTTTTGTGAGATTCAGGCCACTTTTGTCGAATCTGCGGCTTTGTGGCAGAGGGTTGTTTTGGAGAATTTGCGGACTTGGGAATGGGTGTTGTGTGCTGAATTTGCGGGGTTTGTGGGATGGATGTTGTGTGCTGAATAGTCGGGCTTGGGAATGTGTTGTGTCTTTGAATTTGCCGGGATTTTGAGACAGGTTTTTATTTAATCCGCGGGATTTGGGAAACGATGTCCCCCTATTCTTTGCCGCTTCGCTGTGTGGTATGCGGTTACATAAGGCCGTGAAGGCTACGGCAAGTCTGTGGCGACAAGACATAAAATTTGCATTAAAGTTGCCGATAACGGCAAAAATAATAGAAATCAGAGGTGATAATCCTTGCTTTCTTGCCGATTTTGTGCTATACTTATCATGAGGTGATTTTGAATGAAGTATCTGTCCGTGACCGAAACGGCGAAGAAGTGGAATTTATCCGAACGGAGCGTTAGGAATTATTGTGCGCTCGGGAAAATCGACGGCGCTTTTCTCACGGGAAAGACGTGGAACATTCCCGAGGACGCACAAAAGCCCGACCGTATCAATAAAAAATCGACCGTCCCCACCACGCTGTTGGAAGTGCTGACCGCCGAGAAAAATGCGAAACTTTCGGGCGGCATCTATCATAAAGTCCAGATAGAACTAACGTACAATTCCAACCATATCGAGGGCAGCCGTCTCACGCACGACCAGACGCGGTACATTTTCGAGACGAATACGATCGGACTCGACGGCGGCTCGGTAAGAGTGGACGATATTGTCGAAACGGCAAACCATTTCAAGTGCATTGACCTCATCATCGAGAGTGCGAGAAAGCCGATTACGGAGGCTTTTATCAAGGAACTGCACCGCACGCTGAAAAACGGCACGACCGATTCGCGTAAGTCTTGGTTTGCCGTCGGAGATTACAAAAAACTCCCCAACACCGTCGGGGATATGTACACGGCAAGTCCCGAGGAAGTTACCGAAAAGATGAAGGAATTGCTCTTTGAATACAACTCAAACAAAGACAAGTCTTTTGACGACCTGTTGGACTTTCATTACCGTTTCGAGTGTATCCATCCCTTTCAGGACGGCAACGGCAGAATCGGACGGCTGCTCCTCTTTAAGGAGTGTTTGAAACACAACATTGTGCCGTTCATCATCGACGAGGATTTGAAACTGTTCTACTACCGCGGCTTGCGGGAATGGCAGAACGAGCGCGGGTATTTGCGCAACACCTGCCTTGCCGCACAGAACAAATTCAAAGTTTGGCTCGACTATTTAAAAGTGAAATATTAAACTCTATATGCAAATAAATATCCATGATATTGATATTTTAAGACATTAAACATCTTCATCTCCGATAACAAAACAGACGGTTTCCAAGTCTCAATACGCTGTTGAAACAGTCCAAAATTCAGAAGGGCGGGCATTGAGCGCTATTGCGTTCGTGAATAAAAAAATAGCTCCCGCGAAGAAATCTTTGATTTTATTCGCGGGAAAGAGGAGAAGCAGGCAATAAGCCGTTGCTTTTGTGCAAGACAAAAACCATAAACCCGCGAGGAAAAATTGCCTGCAATTTATCCGAGCGGAAAGGAGCGGCAAGCGTCAAAGCAAAAAGGATGCCCGCATGGACATCCTTTTGCGCAATTCGCTTTGCCGCGACGCCGTGGCGGAGGCAGAGGGATTCGAACCCCCGTGGGCTTTCACCCAAACGGTTTTCAAGACCCCGTACCGTGCTTATCGTTGCCGACGAATGTCTATCGTAATTGATACTTAATTCCCGAATTTCAGGCTTAAAACCCGTACGAAACGCGGTTTTGAGCCTTTTTTATTGCTGTTAAACGATTTTTGCCGATTGTTGCCGTCACTTCGGAAAATCATTTTTGCCGATATGTTTTGTAGAGATTTTGTAGATGGGATCGTCGGGTGTAAAATTCGTAATACCAATTACCGATAATGGCGAGGACGAGCAAAAACCACAGCGGCGGCTTTTTGAGAAATTCGAGAAGTTTTTTCATGTTATTTGACAGGTGCTTTCATTGAGGGACGCACACAGATAGAAATAATTTCGCAGATGAACAAAATATCGTCCTCGCACCCGCGCTTTACCCATTCCATTGTAATGGCGGTAACGCCGCTGATAAAGTAGCGGGACATATATTCCACGATCTTTTTGTCCGTCACGCCGTTTTTCGCATAGATCGGCACAAAGACGTTCTCGATAAGTTGTTTGTCGGCTTCGCCAATCGGAAAGGCATTGGAATTATTGTAGACCTCGTATAGCCGTCTGTTCTTTTTGATGAACGTAAGATACGGCACAAGGTATTGCGGCGAAATGAAAATAAGTTCATCAGCCGTCATTTTGGAAAAATCGGTATGGATGACGCCGCCGAAGGACACGAAAAATTCCGAAACGGCGCGTTCCTGTGTTTCCTTTAAGAGGTCGTATAAATTTTCATAATGCGCATAGAAGGTGGAGCGGTTGACGCCCGCTTTTTCGCATACATCCATAATGGATATATCCTTGAACTCTTTATGTTCGAGTAGCAGGATGAGTGCATCGTCCATTTTGACGGCAGTGTTATGGAATTTTGCTTCGGATTTGTTCATGCTTCACTCCTTTTGCTAATTATAGCATATTTCGCCGCAAAGCACAATTATAAAATAGGCTTCGTCCTGTTTTGTCCGAAATAATTTTCTGAAACCAACACTTTTGGGGATTTATGTTGTGGTGTTTCTCTCTGAAAAGATTTATAATACAAGCGAAAAAACTTGCCGGCAAGGGTTTTTGAGCACAGTAGATGAGCAGAAAACGTTTGCGACAGCAAACAAGACGGCGCAAGCCGTGCAAAAATTTATTTTTGCAGCTTTCAATGCTATAATTGAAGTATCAAAACAAGGAGGCGGCTATGAACGCAATCGAAATCAGAAATTTGACCAAGAGTTTCCGCGGGATGTACGCGCTCGACGGCTTGAATATGACCGTGCCGCAGGGCGCGATCTACGGCTTTATCGGCGAGAACGGAAGCGGCAAATCGACCACCGAAAAGTGTATCTGCGGGCATCTCGTTCCCGATAAGGGTAAAATCACGCTGTTCGGAAAGCCCTATACCGACGCGGGCGTCCGCGTGCGCGTGGGTGCGCTCATCGAAAACGCGGGGTGTTTTCCCTCGTCGAGCGTGTATAGTAACCTCATGATGCAAGCCATCAATTTGGGGCTGAAAGACAGAAGCGGCGAAATCGCACGGGTGCTGAAAATCGTCCGCATGGAGGATAACGCGAAATTACAATTCAAGAAGTGTTCGCTTGGCATGAAGCAGCGAATCGGCATTGCAATGGCACTTTTGGGCGATCCCGCGCTTCTTATTCTCGACGAGCCGATCAACGGACTTGACACCGACGGGATGCGGCTCATGCGGGAAATTCTCGTGGATATTACCAAAAACTACGGCTGTACCGTCCTCATTTCCTCGCATATCCTCGGAGAACTTGAAAAGATCGCCACGCACTATGGCATTATCCGTCAAGGCAAGATGATAAAAGAAATTGCCGCTTCGGAAATGGACAGCCGCTCGCAAGTCTATGTATCTCTGAAAACACAAAATCTCCAAGCGACGGCAGACCTTTTGTGGCGCGGCGGGTGCAACGTCAAATTCGAGGAAGGCGAACTTCGCGTCTATGACATCGACGATACGGCAAGGCTCTCCGCCTATCTTATGCAAAACGGATTCGCGCCGAGCGAAATCAAAAAGCATAAGATAGGTCTCGAAGAATACTATGTTTCCCTCATGAGCGGAAAGGAGGCTGTGTAATATGGAAAACACGAAAACATTGCAATTTGAGAAACCGAGCTTTTTTGAACGCCTCAAAGGTATGCTCGGCGTGGACTTCTATCGCCTGTTCCATACGCCGCTCTTTTATATCTTCATCGTGATTGCGGCAATCATTCCCGCGCTTGTATCTATGGGAGCAATGGGCGAAGGCGAAACGGCGGGAATGTTCTCGAACGCTTGGCAGATCATCGCCGCAGACAGCCCGCTCTATATCGTTCATGATATGGGCGAATACGCCAACATGAACATGGTCTTTATCTTCGGCGGCATCATGGTGTCTATCTTCATCGGACACGACTATCGAAGCGGCTATGTCAAACAGCTTTTCACGACCCACGCCAAGAAAGAGGAC
>CANQUN010000016.1 GCA_947627065.1 uncultured Clostridia bacterium | reverse complement strand
GGAGCGCAGCCGCAGGATAGACGACGTCAAAGAGGAAGTCGCTCGGCTCGTCTGTCAAGGGTACAAAGAGATAACCCTGCTCGGGCAAAACGTCAACTCTTACGGCAAGGACCTCGACGAAAAGGCCGATTTTTCCGATTTATTAAAGGAAATTGCGGATATAGACGGAAGATTCCGCATCCGCTTCATGTCCAACCACCCCAAGGACCTCACCCAAAAGTTGGCGCGAACGGTCGCTTCTTCTCCCAAAATCTGCAACAGCGTGCACCTTCCCTTGCAGTCGGGGTCGGACAGGATACTCTCGCTCATGAACAGGCATTACACCTCGGCAGACTATCTTGCAAAAGTGCGGATGCTGAGGGAAACGGTGGGGGACATAGCCATAACGAGCGACGTGATGGTTGGCTTCCCCGGGGAAACGGAAGAGGACTTTCTCGCCACGCTCTCCGTCGTGGAACAGGCCGATTTCGCGGGTGCGTTCACCTTTGTGTATTCGCCGCGTGCGGGCACGGTTGCCGCCGCCATGGACGGGCAGATTCCCGAAGAGGTCAAAAAGGACAGGATAATGCGCCTTGTAGAAGCGCAAAACGCCATAAATTTACGGCAGGCAAAGAAGTATGCGGGCAGAACGGTCGAGGTTCTCGTTGACGATTTCGACGAAAAAAGAGGAATGTACATCGGCCGCGACGAACACGGAAAGATGACTTATTTCACTTCCGAAAAGAACATTGTGGGAAATTTCATTGATGTAAAAATAAAGGAAACAAACGGAATTTCTCTCATCGGTGATGTAATATGGAAAAAATGACGCTGTCTCCCATGATGCAGCATTATCTGCAGGTTAAGGAAAAGTACAAGGACTGCATTTTGTTTTACCGTCTCGGCGACTTTTACGAGATGTTCTTCGACGACGCCAAAAAGGTCAGCGCAATGCTCGACCTCACGCTCACGGGCAGGGACTGCGGCCTTGAAGAACGCGCCCCAATGTGCGGGATACCCTACCACGCTTCGGAGACTTACATAGCCAAACTCGTGTCTCTCGGGGAAAAGGTGGCCATCTGCGAACAACTCACCGAACCGGGCGGCAAGGGTCTCGTGGAGCGCGACGTGATACGCGTGGTGTCCGCGGGTACCATGATAGACAGCGCCCTCCTCGACGAAAAGGCCAACAACTTCATCATGTCGGTGTTTCTCAAAGGGGGGAATTACGCCTGCGCGTGGGCGGATATAACCACGGGCGACTTCTTCGCCGCAGGCTTTACGGGCGAACGTGCCGAGGACGCTTTTTTAGACCTTGCCGTGCGCGTCAGCCCCGTTGAGATAATCTGCAACGGAGACGCGTTTGAACGCTCGGGCGAATTTGCCGCCGTCAGGCACAACGTCTTGCCAAAATTTTCCATTTTCCGAGATTTTGCCTTTGTTTTTTCCTCGGCCGAAAAATCCCTCAAGGAGCAATTCGGCGTCGCCTCTCTCGCGGCTTACGGGCTTGAGGGGCGCAATTCTCTCGTTTCGGCGGCGGGCGCGCTCATAGAATACCTCAAAGAAACGCAAAAGCATTCGCTCAAAAATATAGACAAACTGATGGTTGAAGAAAAGGGCGAATACATGGTGCTTGACGCCAACGCCATCAGAAATCTCGAACTCACCGCCACCATGCGGGACGGAAAGCGTTACGGTTCGCTGCTGTGGGTGCTTGACAGAACGTGCACGGGCATGGGGGCGAGAAACCTCTTTTCATGGCTTCTGCACCCCTTGCAGAGCGTGGAAAAGATAAATTACCGTCTGGACGGAGTGGCGGAACTCTGCTCCAACACGCTCGTGAGACAGGGCGTGAGGGAACTGCTGTCCTCCGTCAGCGACATAGAGCGGCTTGCGGGCAGAATATCCAACGGCAACGTTACGCCTAGAGACTGCGTGTCCCTCGGAATGTCGCTCGATATGCTCCCGAGCATAACGTTCAATTTGAGCGGCATGAAATCGCAGATAATAAAAGACATTTTGGCAAGAATCGGCGATTACGGCACGCTTGCCAAACTGCTGAGAGACGCCGTGTCCGAGGACGCTTCCACCATGACCAAGGACGGCGGATACATCAAAAAAGGCTTCAACAAAGAACTTGACGAACTGCGCGAACTCAAGAGCAACGTCAAGGACATGCTCGTCAAGATGGAAGCCGCCGAGCGGGAGAGGACGGGCATCCGCAACCTCCGCATCGGTTACAACAGGGTGTTCGGATATTACATAGAGATAACCAATTCCTTCAAGGAATACGTCCCTTACAACTACATCCGCAAGCAGACGCTCGCCAATGCCGAAAGGTACGTTACCGAGGAATTAAAGACCCTCGAGGAGAAGATTCTTACGGGCGAGGAGCGTGCGCTGAAACTCGAGGCGGAAATTTTCGACGATATAAAAGAGACGCTTTCACAAAGGATTTCGGCACTGAGGAGCACCGCAAAAGCCATTGCCTGTCTCGATTGCGTCGCCTCTTTGGCAGAGGTCGCGAAAAACAACAATTACAAGCGTCCCGAACTCGTCTTGTCGGACGGGGCGCTCAACATAGTCGGGGGCAGGCACCCCGTCGTCGAGATGGTCTCCAAGGAACCGTTCGTCGCCAACGACACGCTGCTCGACAACTACGAAAACCGCACCATGGTCATCACGGGTCCCAACATGGCGGGCAAGAGTACGTACATGCGACAGACCGCGCTCATCGTGCTCATGGCGCACATCGGCTCGTTCGTGCCCTGCGTTTCGGCTTCTGTTCCCATAACCGACAGGATATACACGCGTGTCGGCGCAAGCGACAACCTCGTTTTCGACCAGTCCACGTTCATGGTGGAAATGACAGAAGTCGCTTCCATTCTCCTGCACGCAACCGAAAAGAGCCTGCTCGTGCTCGACGAAGTGGGCAGGGGGACCAGCACTTTCGACGGGCTTAGCATAGCGTGGGCGGTGGTGGAATACGTCACGCAAAAGATACGCGCAAAAACGCTGTTCGCCACGCATTACCACGAACTTACCGAACTCGAAGGAGTTCTCGAAGGAGTCAAAAACTACAAAATAACAGTCAAAGAGTTAAATAATTCAATCGTTTTCCTCAGAAAGATCATGCGCGGCGGGGCAAACAGGAGTTTCGGCATAGAGGTCGCGTCTCTCGCGGGTATTCCCGAAAGCGTAACGTCGAGGGCGAGGAGCATCCTCAAAGACCTCGAGAAAAACGACCTTGCCAAAAACGGCCTGCGCACCGCGGCCGCGGCGGCGGAACCCGATGAAAAACCCCGTTCGGAAGTGGAAAACATCATTTCCGAACTCGACATGGACAACATAAGCCCCATGCAGGCGTTCAACATACTCGCAGATATCAAGGAGAAGGTCAGCCGATGAAGATAAACGTGCTCGACAAGAGCGTATACAACAGGATCGCCGCGGGCGAAGTCGTCGAACGGCCCTTTTCGGTAGTCAAGGAGTTGGTGGAAAATTCCGTCGACGCGGGCGCTACCGCGATAACCGTCTCGATATGGAACGGCGGAAAGGACCGCGTCTGCGTGGAGGACGACGGCTGCGGAATAGACAAAGGAGAACTTAAAAAAGCCTTTTTACCACACGCAACAAGCAAAATTTCGGGTATTGACGACCTTGACAGAATAATGACTTTGGGCTTTCGTGGAGAGGCGCTTGCAAGCATCGCTTCGGTCTCCAAAGTTACCGTCGTTTCCAAGCCCGAAAATCAGGAGTACGGCGCCACCGTCAAAGCGGAGGGCGGCGTGATTTCCGAAGTGGAGGACGCCCCTTGCAACAAAGGCACGAGGATAACCGTAGACAGTCTGTTCTACAACACGCCCGTGCGTGCGGGCTTTTTGAAGAGCAGCCGCGCGGAGGAGGCCGACATTACCGACATGATAGACAGGCTTGTCATCGCAAATCCCGGCGTTTCGTTCAAGTTTTACGCCGACGACAAACTCGTCTTGCAGTCTTACGGCGGGGGAGCGGAAGAGGCGCTCATCTCCGTTTACGGCGCGTCCACGGTCAGGAACTGCCTCAAAATTTCGTCCGAAAAGAACGGAATACGCATAGAAGGGTACATAGGAAAGCACAATTTCACCAAACCCAACAGAACCTACCAGACCCTCGTCGTCAACGGCAGATACGTCATAAACGCCACCGTTTCGTCGGCCATGCAAAACGCCTATCGGGCGTACCTCATGAAAAGGCAGTACCCGTTTTACGCGCTCAGCCTCACCGTTCCCACCGAAGCCGTTGACGTAAACGTCCATCCCAACAAGACGGACGTCCGTTTCAAAAACAATCAGGTGGTCTACGGCGCGGTCTACTCCACGGTGTCCAAGGTCCTCGACGGCTCGGACGAAGCTCTTGACATAGTTATGGGCGAATCCGTGCCCGAACAACCTGTTACGTCAGACGCAAAATGTGATAAAATCAATTATGATAAAAGCGATTTTGGCAAATCAAATTCAACGTATTCCGATACGGAAAAGGACGTGTACATCGGCGTCGAATACGGCGGCATGAGGGATAATTTTTCACTTTCCCGCGCCGTCGTCATGGACAGCGGGTACGCGAAGGAGCGTAAATCCGAACCCGCCGTTGACATCTTTGCCGAAAACAAGAAGTACATAGAGGAACTCGAGCGCAAGAAGGCCGAGGCCGAGCGTGCCCAAGCCCCTTCCGCCGATACGCAAGCCGAAACAAGCGGCGCAGAAAAAGAAAACGCCGCAGTTTTTTGGGGCGAGACCGCTTCCGCAGAGCAGGGGAATCTCGGCGTCGGCAGCGACTACATCTACATAGGGCAGGCCTTCAAGACCTACCTGATATTCGAAAAGGACGACGATTTATTTTTCATTGACCAACACGCCGCTCATGAGAGACTTATCTACGATTCTCTGTACTCATCCGCATTGAACGGCACGGTGAAAACCCAGCCGCTGCTCCTGCCTTACGTGCTCGAACTCAACGTTTCCGAAAACGGCTATTTCCTCGAGAGGAGGGAGTATCTCGAAAAAATCGGTTTTAGGATTGAGGAATTCGGCGTAAATTCCTACAAGATAACCGAGGTCCCGCTCGAAATTTCGGACATGAATCTCGGTTTGTTCTTTGCCGACATACTCTCGGACAACGCCTTCCGACAAGAGAAAATCCCTGCAATCATAATAGAAAAGTTGTGCCAGCGCGCCTGCAAGGCGGCAATAAAGGCGGGCTATTCGCTCTCGCAGGAAGAAATCCGCGCCCTCATGGCAAAAATCAACGGAAACATGGGGCTTAAGTGCCCGCACGGCCGTCCCGTCGCCGTTCGCATCACCAACACCGAAATCAAAAAATGGTTCAAGAGAATAGTATAATCATGGTAAAAATCAACAAACACCCTGAAACATCACAATAATCAAACAAAAATCAACAGAAAACATAAAACAACAACATACCCCAAACGGAAATCAAAACATGCCAAAGGATAACAGTTCAGCTAAAATCGTCGTTATATGCGGGCCGACGGCAACTGGTAAGACCGCGGTCGCCGCGCACCTCGCCCGCCTCGTGGGCGGCGAGGTTATCTCCGCAGACTCGATATGCGTGTACCGCGGACTGAACATCGGCGCGGCCAAGCCCACGGAGGAGGAGAAAAGGGGAGTTGCTCACCACATGATTGACGTTGCCGACCCTCGGCAGAGTTATTCGGTGGGCGATTACCGCGAGGGCGCGATTCCCATCGTGGAAAGGTTAATTTCTCAGGGTAAAATCCCCATAATCTGCGGCGGAACGGGCTTTTATATCAACTCGATTCTTTTCGGTGCAAGTTACGGCAACACCCCCGCAAACCCCGCCGTAAGGGAAAAATGGACGAGTTTTGCAAGGGAATACGGCAACGAACGGCTACATTCGCAACTTGCCGCCGTCGACCCCGCGTCGGCCGCTTCCCTTCATCCCAACGACGTCAAACGCGTGGTCCGCGCCCTCGAAATTTACGAGACGACGGGCGTGAAAAAGTCCGACATAAACGACGGAAACGTCCCGCGCTACGACTACCGTTCATTCTCGGTCGCCTTCCCCAGAGAGGAATTGTACGCCCGCATATCCCAAAGGGTGGACGAAATGATGAAAAACGGGCTTGTGGACGAGGTGGAAGGCCTGCTTGCGTCGGGCGTGCCCAAAACCGCCCAATCCATGCAGGGCATAGGATATAAAGAGGTCGCCGAAGGGCTTGAAACGGGCATGACCGAGACAGAAATGGCCGAACTCATCAAGTTCAACACGCGTCATTACGCAAAGCGGCAGATCACGTTTTTCAAACGGGACGCCCGCCTTAAAGAGATTGAAAAGGACGAACCGCGGCTTATCGCCAAGCGAATAGCGGAAAATATCGGTGTGATAAAATGATAGGTAAAATAACGCAAAACGCAATTAAAAAACTTCAAAAACAGTTTGAAATCACGGCGGAGACCGCCGTGTTCAACCAAAAGAAAGTTCTCGACGCATTCAACGGGGAGCGCATAGCTCTGCGCCACTTTGCGCCGACCACGGGCTACGGTTACGACAAGGACGGGCGTGAAGCCCTAAACAACGTCTACGCCCGTGCTTTCGGTGCCGAACGGGCGCTCGTGTCCCCGAGTATCGCCTCTGGCACGCACGCAATCTCGCTTGCGCTGTTCGCCGTTTTAAGGCCGGGCGACCTCTTGCTCTCCGCCACGGGTCAGCCTTACGACACGATGACCGATGTCATAAACGGGCAAGGAATAGGCTCTTTGAAGGACTTTAACGTCAAGTTTCAATCCATTCCGCTCAAAAACGGAAAGATCGACGTCAAGGCCGTTGCCGACTACGCCGCCAAGAACAACCCCGCCATGGTTTACTTTCAGCGCTCGCGCGGCTACGAGTGGCGGCCGTCCTTCACGGTGGACGAACTCGGCGAGGCGTTCGCCGCACTCCGCGCTGTCGGCTATAACGGCTGCATTTTCGTGGATAACTGTTACGGAGAATTTGTCGAATGCAAGGAACCCACCGACGTTGGTGCCGACCTCATGGCAGGATCTCTCATCAAAAACGCGGGCGGAGGCCTCGCGCCCACGGGCGGTTACGTTGCGGGCAAGGAAAAGTACGTTATTCTTGCCGAAAACAGGCTGACCGCACCCTCCGTAGGCGGAGAGGTGGGGTCTTACGCCTTCACTTATCAATATTATTTTCAGGGTCTGTTCATGGCGCCGCACGTCGTAAAACAGGCCGTCGACGGAAGCATGCTGATCGGCGAAGTCGTCGCCTCCGCAGGTTACGAAACACTGCCCGCCCCGGGTACAATCCCCGCGGACATAACCCGCTCGGTCAAATTCGGCAATGAGGAGGAACTTGTCGCCTTCATCCAATCCATTCAGGAAATATCTCCGATAGACAGTTTTGTAACCCTCGAACCGTGGGATATGCCCGGTTACACCCACAAAGTCATAATGGCGGCGGGGTGCTTCGTGCAAGGTTCGTCCATCGAACTCTCGGCCGACGCACCGATAAAAGAGCCTTTCGTGGCGTACGTTCAGGGCGGTCTTACCTTTGAACACTGCATAATTGCGGCTGATAAAATTTTAGAGAAATTAAGGAAAAATGAAAAATAAACTCGTAATTTTCGACCTTGACGGAACCCTGCTTGACACCTCGGGAGACCTGACCGATTCCATGAACGCCATGCTCGATTCTTTCGGTTTTCCCCTCATAACGCGTGAGCAGGCCAAGCGTTACATAGGCAACGGAGCGCGTAAGTTTGTCGAGCGGTCGCTGCCCGAGGGCATGAAGGACATGACCGACCGCGCCCTTGCCGTTTACAACTCCGTTTACGGTTCGTGCGGCTCGCCTAAAACGGTTCTGTACGACGGAATGGCAGAAGTTTTGAAGGACATCGCCAAGGCGGGTGCGCTGACGGCCGTGGTTTCCAACAAACCGCAGGACGCCACCGACGCCGTCTGCGGCAAGTATCTCAAAAACTTCCGCTTCGATTACATATACGGCAACAGGCAGGGCTTTGCCCACAAACCGCAAAAGGAATGCGGGGAGATGATCCTTGCAAGTCTCGGCGTGGCCGCGGAGGATGCCGTGGTCGTAGGCGACGGCGAAACGGATGCCGAATTTGCCTCCAATCTCGGCGCGCATTTCGTAGGGGTAACGTGGGGCTACCGCACGGCGGAAGTCCTCAGAGAACATGGGGCAAAGATTCTCGTATCCAATACGGCCGAACTCGATACTATATTGACAGAATTTATTCATGGGAGGATAATATGAAAGGCTTTAACGATGTGCAGGTTTACGTTGAGGGACGCGGCGTCGTGAGTTCTTCTTTCTGCGTGGAAAACGGCAGGTTCCGCCTCGGCAAAACCGCGGACGAACCTTACGGCGAAATCGGCGGTTGCGTCGTCGTGCCGGGGTTCATAGACGAACATATTCACGGAGCCGCCGGTTCGGACGCCATGGACGGAACAGAGGAAGCCCTCACGGCCATTTCCGACGCGCTCGCGCGTGAAGGCACGGTTGCCTTCCTCGCCACCACAATGACGCAAAGCAAACAGAACATACTCAATTCGATGAATGCGGTGCGGAATTACATAAAAAAGGACAGAAGAGAGGGAGCGCAACTTCTCGGCGTTCACCTCGAAGGGCCGTTCATTTCGCCCGATTATATAGGCGCACAGCCCCTTGAATACGTCGTTTCGCCCGACATCGCCGCCTTTGACGAGTACAACGCGGCAAGCGGCGGCAACATCCGCATCGTAAGCATGGCTCCCGAAAGAGAGGGTGCCGAAGCGTTCGTCAGACATCTCGCGTCCTTGGGCGTCAGGGTTTCCGTGGGACACTCGGGCGCGGGCTACAAGGACATGGTAAACGCCTTCGCATGGGGCGCAACGGGCGTAACGCACACATACAACGCCCAAAAGGGCATTCACCACAGGGAAATCGGCGTTGCGGGCAGCGCCATGCTCATAGACGGTTACACCTGCGAACTCATCTGCGACACCATCCACGTTTCCGTCCCCGCCATCAAACTCGTCATCAAAAACAAACCGCACGACAAGGTTATTCTCATAACCGACGCCATGCGCGCCAAACAGATGCCGGACGGCGTTTCCGAACTCGGCGGCCAGACCGTGTACGTTAAAAACGGAGAGGCCCGTCTTGCAAACGGCGCACTTGCGGGCAGCGTGCTTAAAATGAATGTTGCAATCGCCAATCTGGTCAAAAACGGCGTTCCGTTTACCGATGCGGTGGATTTTGCTTCTGCCAATCCCGCTAAAAATCTGGGAATTTTCAACGAGAGGGGCAGCATTGCG
The DNA here is from genome assembly GCA_947627065.1 of uncultured Clostridia bacterium. Lineage (GTDB taxonomy): Bacteria > Bacillota > Clostridia > Christensenellales > Borkfalkiaceae > RGIG3732. The sequence goes on along the minus strand of CANQUN010000016.1, from coordinate 23,588 downwards.
GAAGGCAAGGCGGCGGACTTCACCGTGCTTGACGGCAACTTCAACGTAGTCATGACCGTCAGGGGCGGCAACGTAATTTACAAGGCGTAGGATATTGCTATGAAATTTACCGAATTTACCATTACCACAACGAGAGAGGCCTCGGAACTTGTCAGCGACATCCTCTGGAATTACACCAATTACGGCGTTGCGATAAGCGACGTCAACGACATTCTTGATTTGATAAGAATGGAGGCGTATTGGGATTATATCGACGAATCGTTGACCGAACGCAAGAACGAAGATGTTCTTGTCAAGGCTTACGTCGCCTTGGACGAAACCGAGCAGGCCTCCATTGGGATACGCCGCGACCTAGAAAAACTCAAGGAAAACGCTGCGGGAATCATGCCCGTCGGCACCCTCGAAACGGTCAAACGCGTCGTGGAGGGCGACGATTGGATAGAAATCTGGCGCAAGCATTACCGCCCGCTGCAGTTCGGCAAGGTGTGGATTTGCCCCGAGTGGATCGCGCACGAACCGGGCGAAGGCGAAGTTCAGGTCAAACTTGACAACAACATGGCGTTCGGCACGGGAGAGCACGAAACCACGTCCATGTGCGTCGAACTCATGCAGAAATACCCCGTCGCGGGCAAAAACGCGATAGACGTCGGCTGCGGAAGCGGAATTTTGGGCATAACGGCCCTCAAACTCGGCGCGGCGCACGTTCTGTTTACCGATATAGATTACGTTGCGGTCAAGAGCGCCGAGCACAACTGCCGCCTCAACGGGGTCGAGCAGAGCCGTTACGAGATAATGCAGGCCAACCTGCTCGGCGACTCTGCCGAAGAGGGCGACGTCGTTTTTGCCAACATCACCGCAGACGTTCTCAAAATTCTCTCGGAAAGTATCACAGCCCACCTTAAAAAAGGCGGAACGCTGATAATGAGTGGAATAATCAAGTCAAAGGAACGTGAAGTTATCCAAAGTTATTCCGCTCTCGGTATGACGCTCGAGGAGAGAAAAGAGAAGGGAGAGTGGATCGCCCTCGTTATGAAACGCGGCGACAAATAATCTACAAAATCCCTTATAATAAAAGCAAAAATAACAAAATTTACGTTACGCGTAAACAATGCTGACTCCTTTTTTGAAGGACGCAAACGGAAAGACAAAATGAAAGCGGTTGTATTTACTCTGGGCTGCAAGGTCAATCAATGCGAAAGTGCCGCCGTGATGAACGGACTTAGAGAAACGGGTTGGGAAGTGTCCGACGCCTTGGGCTTCGCCGACCTTTACATCATCAATACCTGCGCCGTAACAGCCGAGGCGGAAAAGAAATCCCGACAGGCGATAGAGCGCGTTTCAAAATTCAACCGTTCGGCCGAGATAATCATCATGGGCTGCGCGTCCGAAAAATCGCCAGAGGACTTCATTTCAAGAGATGGCGTAACCGTCGTGGTCGGTGCCAAGAGTAAAGATAAAGTTCTCGATTATATCAATAAAAAAGGCTTATTTATCGAAAAAAAGGACGAATATTACGAAAAGTACATACCCTCGGAAACCGGCCGTACCCGCGCTTATATAAAGATTCAGGACGGGTGCGACAACTTCTGTTCCTACTGTATAATTCCCTATCTCAGAGGTCGGTCCCGCTCCCGCGCCGCCGAGAACGTGCGGAAAGAGATTCTTTCTCGCGCCCCGCTCGAAGTGGTCATCACGGGCATAAACATTTCCGACTACAAATACGAAGGAATGGGTCTTTCCGACCTCATCGGAAGCCTTTCGGACATTCCCGCCCGCATCCGCCTCGGTTCGCTCGAGGTGGGTGTGGTGGACGAAAAACTGCTCGACGCAACCCACAAACTCGCGGATTTTGCCCCGCATTTTCACCTTTCGCTTCAATCGGGTTCGGACAACGTGCTGAGGGCCATGAACCGAAAATACACGGCCGCCGAGTACGAAAAAAAGGTTGAACTCATCCGTTCGCACTATCCGTCCGCCGCTGTTACGACAGACATAATCGTTGGTTTTTCTTCAGAAACTAAAAGCGATTTTGAAGAATCTAAATCTTTTGCCGAGCGAATTTGTTTTGCCGACATTCACTGTTTTCCTTACTCCAAGAGAGAGGGTACCGCGGGCGCGTCGCTCAAGGAACTCCCGCCCTCGGTTAAAAAAGAAAGGCTTGCCGAAATGCTCGCTTTGAAGGCAACGCTCAAAAACAAGTTCATCTCTCAAAATCTTTCCAAGGTTTTGGAAATCGTGCCCGAGGAAATAGTGAACGGGCGGATTTCGGGCTACACGGGAAATTACATCAGGGTCTACGTTGACGGCGCGGTTCTGCCCGCGGGGAAGATGAAGGTCCGCCTCTCTGGCCTTTACGCCGACGGCGCCCTCGGCGAAACAGTTGACCAATAATTTAATCAACCGCCGTCGCCCGTCAACCTGCCTCGGGAAAATTCAGCGGTCTAATCCCACGACCGCATAAACGGTTACCAAAACAATCCAAGAGGGGGCGACTTTCCTGCATTGGTAACCGTTGTTTGCTTGCCAACCGCCTCGCGCGCAATCGGCGACCGAACACAACAAATGCCCTCGTTCCCGTTCCGCACCCGCAAAAAAGCCGCCCCGCAGCCCATTGTACACCGAAAATATTAAACGAATAAAAATACATACATAAAGGAGAATAAATATGAGTGATTGTCTTTTTTGTAAATTTGTCAGCGGAGAATTAAAGACGGAAATCGTCTATTCCGACGACGACATGATAATCATCAAGGACATCAATCCCATGGCGAAAAACCATTTTCTTGCCATTCCCAAACAGCACTACAAACTGCTTTCCGAAGCGACCGCCGACCAGATGCTCGCCCTTTCGAGGATGCTCAAAAAGATATCTTCGCTTTCGGGACTGCTCGGTCTCGAAAGCGGCTATCGGCTCGTCATCAACCAGGGCGACGACGCGGGGCAGTCTGTTTTCCACCTGCACATACACATCCTTTCGGGGCAGAAGATGGGCTGGCAGCCCGCCTGAAAACGGCCGAAATCGTCTTGTAACTTCCGCCAACCGCAAACACACGGCGCGAACACCCCGCCGGCACGCACATTATACCCGTTCGCCCGCGGCCGCCGCAATTAAACGGAGTATTTTTCAAAAATGCCGTCAAATCATTTGACAACGGCCGCGCGATTTGTTATACTTAACACAGTTTTTGCTTAAGAGCAAAGGAGGGTTGTGAAATGTCTACCGTAAGGGTCGGTGAAAACGAGTCTTTAGACAATGCTCTGCGCCGTTTCAAGAGAAAATGTTCGCGCGACGGCATAATCGGCGATCTGCGCCGCAAAGAGCATTATGAAAAGCCTTCCGTACGCCGCAAGAAAAAGGCGGAAGCCGCAAGAAAGAGAAGTTCTAAAAACTAACAAAAAAATCAATTTTTACACCCGATAAATCAGCAAAGAGCGATTTGTCGGGTGTTTTTTGTGGAGGCAGACTTTGGAATCGGAAAAGAGATGTTCCTTTAAGGCCATGGCGAAAGACGCCAAACGCAGGATGAAATCGGGCTATTGGTCGGAGTTCGACCGCATGGTCGAGGCCAAGAAGCGCGAAGCCGAAAAAGAGGGGGCAAACCCCTCGAGAATCGCCGACTTTTACATAAGGAAAACCATACGCGAAGTGAGCGGAAAGAAGTGCGACGACGAGGATTTTTACGTAAAAGTGTGCGAAATCCTGCTTGAAGAAGGGGAGATTTCCGACGCAATCGGCAGGCTTATCGACCACGACGTTTACGACAAACTCTCCTACGAACAGAAGCAGCGTTACACCCTCGACTTGTCAAACAAATACATCGTTGCCCTCGAAAGGTTCAGAAAAGAAAAAGAATTCGGATATTTCGGTTCTTTGGTGAAAAATCTGTAGGAAGCGTGCCCCGCTTCCTTTTTTTCATCCCCGCGCCGCTTGCTATCGCCGCTTTTTTCTCCCCGTGCCCGCCCGCGCATTTTCCGCCACACCTTCTGTCCGGTTTTTGGCGTCAACCAAATCGGACGTAACGCATTTTTGTAACCCGTATCTGTCTTGTAAACGGCTTTTTTCTCCCCGCGCCCGCGCAACCGCCCGCCTTTACCGCAAATCACCCGCTTTTTCCTCATCATTCAGCGCGGGCAACACAGTCAAACCCGCCCGCCTTTTCTCGCAAATCACCCGCATTTCCCATTAAAACCGCCCATTTTTCCCGCCAACCGCCCGCGCTTTTTCCAATCCAGAACAACCCGTTTTAACTTTCCGCCCAAACCGCGCAAGGTCAATTCGCACGGCTTGGCTTTTCTTTTTCGGCAAGCGCCGCCAAACGATTGAAAAACGCGGACTTTTGTGGTAAAATTATAAAAGGCAAAATTATAAAAAAAAACAAGGTTCACAACAGATGGAAATAGAAAAAATACTCGCAAGCCTCAACGACGAACAGATAAAACCCGTCCGCGACACGGAAGGACCCGTGCTTGTAATCGCCGGCGCGGGCAGCGGAAAAACGCGGGTTCTCACGAGCAGAATTGCTTATATTCTCACGGAAAAATGCGCCCTGCCGTGGGAGATACTCGCCATAACGTTCACCAACAAGGCCGCCGACGAAATGAAGGAGAGGATATCCAAAATGGTCGGCGAAGCGGAGGGGATGTGGGTGTCCACCATTCACAGCATGTGCACGCGCATACTGAGAAAGCACATTTCCGCTTTGGGCTACGACAAAAATTTTACCATATACAGCGACGTTGACAAGGACAGGGTGCTGAAAAGGCTGTTCACATCGGGCGAGAGCGAGGACGAACGGTTCCTTAAAAACGCAAAGTGGCACATTTCCAACGCCAAGATGCTGGGAATGCCCCCCGACAGGTACCTCATCGAGAAGGCGGAAGAAAAAGACATTGACAAATATTGCGAATTTTACCGCAAGTACGAGGAGGAGCTGAAGGCTTCAAACGCACTTGATTTTGACGATCTGTTGCTTAAAACCCGTGATTTATTCCTTGAACATGACGATATACGTTCGGAGTATTCCGAGCGGTTCAAGTACGTCCACGTGGACGAATTTCAGGATACCAACGCCGTCCAGTACGAAATAATCCGCATGCTTTGCCAAAACCACGGCAACATCTTCGTAGTGGGCGACGACGACCAGAGCATCTACGGCTGGAGAGGGGCGGACATAAACAACATTCTCGGTTTTGAAAAGGACTTTAACGGTTCAAAGGTGTACAAACTCGAGAGGAATTACCGTTCCACCAAGCGCATTCTCCGTTTGGCCAACGCCATAATACGCAACAATAAAGAGAGAAAACAAAAGGAATTATGGACGGAAAACGACGAGGGAGTAAGGGTGGAAACCTACGCCGCGTCGGACGAGACCAACGAGGCGACGTACGCCGCCGTGCAGATAAAAAGCCTGATGGCGCGCGGGTATTCGGCAAGCGATTTTGCGGTTTTAATGAGGATAAACGCCCTGTCCCGCGTGTACGAGCAGGAATTTCTCAAATACGGCATACCTTACAAGGTGTTCGGGGGCTTCAAGTTCTACGAACGCAAGGAGATAAAAGACCTTCTCGCATACTTCAGGATACTCGTGAATCCGCTCGACAACGACGCCATTCTGCGTATAATAAACGTCCCCAAACGGGGCATAGGCGACAGAACCGTTTCGCTCATGCTCGATTACGCAAAGGACAACGGTGTGTGCTTGTACGACGGCCTGCTCGACGTTGACAAACTCGGTCTGCCCACGGCCACGCGGGCGAGAATAACCGAGTTCAAAGACCTCATCGTGTCTCTCGTTGTAGACAAAGAAACAAAATCATTGACCGATTTGCTCGAATGTGTGTTAAAGAAAACAAACTATCTGTCAATGTTTGACGAGGATACCGACGAAAACTTTTCCAAAAAGGCCAACATAGGCGAACTTCAGAATTCCATCAAGGAATTTGCCGAACTCAATCCCGACTCGGGGCTTGCCGATTTCCTCAATTCGGTTACTTTAAGTTCGGATATCGACGAGATGGACGACGGCAGTTACGTAACGCTCGCCACCGTGCATTCGGTCAAGGGGCTGGAATTCCGCAGCGTGTTCATCTGCGGCCTCGAGGAGGAGGTTTTTCCCGTGTCAAGGGCGTGGGAGAGCCTCGGCGGGCTGGAAGAAGAACGCCGCCTCATGTACGTTGCGATAACGAGGGCGGAGGAGCGGCTGTTTTTAACGTATGCGCAGAGCAGATTCCTGTTCGGCAAACGGCAGGACACCGTGCGCTCGCGCTTCGTCGGCGAACTTGCCAAAGAACTCGGCGTTCCCGAGCAAAAGCCGCGTTACGTGCGCGAAGAACGCCGTTTTTACGGGGACGTTTACGGCGGGGACGAACCCGACGCCTCGCCGTCGTACGGCAGGATGGTTACGGGTGCCAAAAGTTTCATGCAATCGTCAAAGCCCAAGGTGGTAAACGAAAATACGGACGGGTACGCCGTCGGCAAAAAGGTCAGGCACGTCAAATTCGGAGAGGGCACCATCGTTGCCGTAAAGGGTTCGGGCAACGGAAAAGTGGTGGATGTCGCCTTTAAGGGCATAGGCGTAAAATCCCTTGCCGTCCAATACGCCCCAATGGAATTGATTAGTTAAAAATACATTATAAATAAAAGGATTTTAACAGAATTTATGTCAGACAGAATGAGGGAACTTATCGACATTCTCAACCGTTATGCCCACGAGTATTACGTGCTTGACAATCCCACCGTGTCGGACGCCGAGTACGACAGACTCTACGACGAACTCAGACGTCTCGAAGAATCTACGGGCAGGGTGGAATTTGACAGCCCCACGCGCAGGGTGGGCGGCGAACCGATAAAGGAGTTTGCCAAGCACACGCACATCCACAGGCTTTACAGTTTAGACAAGGCCATAACGGAGGACGAGTTGCGCGCTTTCGACGCGAGGGTGGAAAAAGCCACGGGCATAGCCAAACCCCGCTACACCGTCGAGTACAAGTACGACGGCCTGACCATCTGCCTCACGTACAAGGACGGAAAATTCGTCGGCGCAGCCACGAGGGGGAACGGAATCACGGGCGAGGACGTTACGGCACAGGTCCTCACAATAAAAAGTTTCCCGCTTGCCATAGATTGCCCCGGTACGATTGAGGTTAAAGGAGAGGCGATAATAAGGCTGTCTGTCCTTGAAAAGTACAACGAAACGGCTACTGAAGTGTTGAAGAACGCACGCAACGCCGCGGCGGGTGCAATCAGGAATCTCGACCCTGCCGTTACCGAAAGCCGCAAGCCCGAAATCATCTTTTACGACGTGAATTTCATGTCCGAGGGCGGCGTCCGTTCGCAGGTGGAAAGCGTTGAATTTCTGTCAAAGCATGGCTTCAAGACGGGCGGTCTGGTCGGCGTCTGCAACGGAATCGACGAGGTGATCGACGCCGTAAACGAGATAGATACTTCCCGTAAAACCCTCGATGTATTGACCGATGGTGCCGTTATAAAACTCGACGACTTCACTTTGAGGGACGAGATAGGCGAGACCGACAAGTACCCGAGATGGGCTATAGCCTTCAAATTCGAAGCGGAGGAGACGACCACCGTCCTCGAAAAGATAGATTGGCAGGTGGGCAGAACGGGCAAACTCACGCCGCTCGCCCACGTGGAACCCGTGGAACTTGCGGGCGCCACCGTCAAGCGCGCCACCCTCAACAATTACGGCGACATTCAGAGGAAAAAAATCAAGGTCAAATGCCGCGTTCTCATAAGAAGGAGCAACGAGGTAATCCCCGAAATTTTAGGCGCGACCGAATATTTTGACGACAGCAAGGACGTTGTGCCGCCCGCGATTTGTCCTTATTGCCACACGGCGGTTGTCGAAGAGGGGGCCAACCTGTTCTGCCCCAACAAGGGCTGCCGCCCGCGCGTCGTCGCCGCCTTTGCCAATTTTGCGTCAAAAGAGGGGATGAACATAGAAGGTTTCTCCGAAAAGACGGCCTGCGCCCTGTTCGATAAATTCGGAATAACCCGCTTCCACAGCCTGTACGAACTGACGGAATCCCAACTTCTCAAACTCGAAGGATTTAAGGATAAAAAGGTTAAAAACTTTATTTCATCAATAGAAAAGTCAAAAAAGGCAGAACTTGCCAACTTCATATTCGCCCTCGGCATAGACGGCGTGGGCAAGAAAACGGCCAAGGATCTGGCCAAACGTTTCGGCACTCTTCAGGCGCTCGCCTCGGCCACGCAGGCCGAACTTTCGGCCGTCTCCGACATAGGCGAAGTCATCGCCTCCGACGTTGCGGCTTTCTTTGCCGACGAGGACAACAAAGAGGAGATAAACGCCCTTTTATCCCACGGAATCGAACTTTATTACAAGGACGAGACCAAGGGCGACGCCTTTGCGGGGGAAAAGGTCGTCCTCACGGGCACCCTCACCGAATTCAAGCGCAGCGAGGCGCAGAAGATTATAGAAAGCCTCGGCGGCGAATGTATGTCGTCGGTGTCGGCAAAAACCACTCTCGTCATAGCGGGCGACAGCGCGGGCAGCAAGTTGGACAAGGCGCGCGCCCTCGGAATAAAGGTAATCGATGAGGCCGAATTCAAGGCCATGCTCAACTCCTGAACTCCCCAAAAACCCACGACCACCCGCCGAAATCCCACAAAAACCAACACACCACCCGCCAAAACTCCATAAAAATCACATCTACCACCCCGCCGAAATCTTCCCGCAAGAAAATCCCCGTAACAAACGTTTGAAAATTTAATTGTCAAACGCTTGAAATTTCGCGCGCGATATGATATTATATACTATATAATCATTTAAGTACGCGAAAGTACGGAAAAAGCCCGTTTACACGGCGGAAACCTTCCTGCAGCGGGCAAATCCGTATTCGGAGTGTTTATGTACAGCATGACGGGATTCGGCAAGGCCGAATACAACGACGGCGGTCTTGTGATAACGGTGGAAATCAAGTCCGTAAACAACAGATTCCTCGATATAAACGCCAAATATCCAAGGCTGTTCAACCAATTTGACGACGTGATACGCAAGTCCGTCCAGTCCCGCGTGGCCCGCGGCAGAATCGACCTGTACATAACGTACGCCGACAGCAGGGACAGACAGGTCGCCCTCGACGTGGACATTCCCCTTGCAAAGAGTTACGCGCAGGCGGCAAGACGTCTTGCCGAAGAAGTGGATTATCCTTTCCCCGACGCGCTCGATCTCAAAACGCTCATGCGCATGCCCGACGTGATAACGGTGAGGGGGGAGACTACGGACGACAAACTCGGTGAAATAACCGAAAAACTCGTTACCGAGGCCTGCGAAAATCTCAACCGTATGCGCCTGAAAGAAGGGGAAAAACTGTGTGCGGAAATTCTCCTCCACCTTGCCGAAATAGAGCGGCTGGTTGACGAAATAGCCGCCCGTGCGCCCGAAATAAGCGCGGAATATAGAGAAAAACTCCGCCAGAGGATAACCGAATATCTCGAAAACGTTCCGCTCGACGAAGGGAGACTTCTAAACGAAGTGGCGTTTTTTGCGGACAAGAGCAACATAGACGAAGAAATCGCAAGGCTGCGTTCGCACATATCGCAGTTCCGCAAGATATGCGGGGGCGAGGTAGCGGGGAGAAAACTCGACTTCCTCATTCAGGAATTCAACAGAGAAGCAAACACCATTTGCTCCAAAGCCAACGACGTAACGCTCACGTCCAAGGCCTTGGCTCTCAAAAGCGAAATCGAAAAGATAAGAGAACAGATACAAAATCTGGAATAGGAGGACAAAATTATGATACATGAACCTTCTGTGGATATGCTGGTCAAAAAGACGGGCAACCGTTACGCCCTCTGCATAGTTGCGGCCAAGAGGGCAAGGCAGCTCATAGACGACGCTCACAACAGGGGTCTTACCGAAGTTCCGGGTCCGTACAAGCCGATAACGGCCGCCGCGTACGAGATTCTCGAGGGCAGGGTAACCGTATCGAAGTATTGAGTTCAATACATCTTCAACTTTCGGGTCGCGTAAATTCACGGCCTGATTTTTATATAATTTCTGCGCGTAGCGCAAATTATATACTTTTTATATAATTTTTGCGCGAAGCAGAAATTATTGAAGCGCAAATTGCATAATTCCCGTGCAGGCGCATTCCGCATGCGCAACGCCGTAACGCGGGCGGGCAGCCGATGCCGCATACATTATAATTCATGTACGCTGACGTGATAGTCGACATAGCCAGCGGCGAAGTCGACAGGATATTTGAATACCGTGCAACCGAGGACTGTTACGAGGGTAGCCGCGTAACGGTCCCCTTCGGCGTAAAAAAAATAGACGGCATCGTCATGGCCCTCAAGGAAAATCCCGAGTTCGACAAAAACAAGGTCAAGGATATTCTTAAAGTCATCGACGACGTTCCCGCACTTACCCGTGAAGGGCTGGAAATCGTCCGTTTCGTCAAGGAAAGGTACCATGTAACCACGGCTCTTGCGCTGAGGCTAATGCTGCCTTCGGAGATGAGAAAAGGCAAGGTAAAAGCCAAAAACGCGGTGTTCTATACGTTGAATCCCGCATTCTCCTCAGTGGAGATAATCTCCCGCACGGGTTCGCGCGCGCCCGCCCAGAAGGGCATTGCCGAATTTCTTGCAAAAGAGGGCAGGTGCCGTTCTGCGGAACTCAGGGAAAAGTTCGGCGATTCGGCGGTCCGCGCCATGCTCGCAAAGGGTTTCCTGTCCGAGATAACCGAGCGGGAAAACCGCAACCCTTACCTTTCGCTCAAGAAGGAGAGCAAGGCCGTAGACCTCGTAAAAGCACAGAAAAACGCCATAGAAACCATACTTTCCCGTCCCGACGGAACGACGCTTCTGCACGGCGTTACGGGCAGCGGCAAGACGGAAGTTTACCTAAATCTCATCAAAAGCGCGGTAGACGAGGGGCGTACGGCCATCATGCTCGTCCCCGAAATATCGCTCACCCCGCAGATGCTCTCGCAGTTGCGCGCCCGCTTCGGCTCGGCCGCGGCCATACTGCACAGCGGCCTTTCCAACGGCGAACGCTTTGACGAATGGTGGAGGCTGAGGACGGGCGAGGCGAGAATAGCCATCGGGGCGAGGAGCGCGGTGTTTGCACCCGTGGAGAACGTGGGCGTCATCATCGTGGACGAAGAGCACGACGGAAGTTACCTCAGCGAAACCAATCCCCGTTACAGCACCCTCGAAATAGCCTCGTTCAGGGCTAAATACAACGGCTGCAGGCTCGTCCTCGGCAGCGCGACCCCTTCCATCGAATCCTTCGTGCGGGCGGAGAGCGGCGTTTACGGGCTTGTCGGAATGCCCGACAGGATAAACAAGATGCCCCTGCCCGAAATAGAGATTGCCGACATGCGCAAGGAAGTAAGACGGGGCAACGCTTCGGCTTTTTCGCTGGCGCTACGCAGCGAACTTAAAAAGACGCTTGACGAGGGCAATCAGGCCATGATCTTCCTCAACAGGAGAGGCTACTCGCAAACGGTCATCTGTCAGGAATGCGGCTATGTTGTAAAATGTCAATCGTGCGACGTTTCGCTTACGTATCATCTCGATTCCAACGTGCTTAAATGCCACTACTGCAACGCGACGTACAAGATGCTCACCGCCTGTCCCGAATGCGGCAGCGAGTACATACGCTACGGCGGAACGGGTACGGAAAGGGTGGTTCAGGATTTGAAAAAGACCTTTCCCGAGGCGCGGATACTCAGGATGGACAACGACACCACGAGGAACAAAGAGGGGCATTTCAAGATAATAAACGAGTTTGCCTCGGGCAACGCCGACATCCTCGTCGGCACCCAGATGATAGCCAAGGGCCACGACTTTCCGTCGGTAACCCTCGTCGGCATTCTCGACGCGGACATGAGTCTGTACTTTTCCGATTACAGGAGCAGGGAAAGGACGTTTCAACTGCTCACTCAGGTGGCGGGCAGGTGCGGCAGGGCCGAAAAGAAGGGAACGGTGGTTCTGCAGACCTACAATCCCGAGAATCCCGTTTTGAGATTTGCCGTAAACTACGATTACGACGGATTCATCCGTTCGGAAGTCGAACTGAGGCGCGCCACGGGTTTTCCTCCCTTTGCGGACATAGTCAGGGTGATGGTCGAATCGGCAGACGACGCCAAGGCTCTCGAAGTCCTCAAGGCGGTCTGTACCGAAACGGAGAACATCCGCTCGGAAAATCCGGACGAGTTCATCTTTTTCGGCAAGATGCGCTCGCCGATAAAGCGGGTGCAGAACAAATTCCGCTATCAGGTACTCATGAGAATCGTATCGGGCAAGCGTAAAATCGTAGATTCCGTCTACATTATCGCGGGCAAATACAGGACTAAGGACGTAAACGTTTACGTGGAAGAAAATCCCAACAATCTCAATTAGGATAACAGGAGACAGATATGGCCATAAGAAACATCTTGCAGTTAGGGGACGACACTCTCCGTAAAAAATGCTTTGAAGTAACCGATTTTGACGACAGGCTTCACACTCTTCTCGACGACATGAGAGAAACTCTCGTCAAGGCCGACGGCGTGGGTCTTGCAGGCCCGCAGGTGGGCGTTCTCCGCCGCGTGTTCATCGCGGACGCCGAGGAAGAAGGGTATTACGAATTTATAAATCCCGTCATCGTTTCGGCAAAAGGCAGCCAGACGGGCACCGAAGGCTGTCTTTCGGTCAGGAGCAAGTGGGGCACCGTAACGCGTCCCAACAAGGTTACCGTCAAGGCTTTCGATAGGTACGGAAAGCCCTTTACCGTTGTTGCAAAAGGCAAATTTGCGCGTATAATCTGCCACGAGTACGACCATCTCGAAGGCAGGCTTTTCGTAGACATAGCCGATTCTCTGGAGGACAGGTAAGTGAAGGTCGTGTTCTTCGGCACTCCCGATTTCGCCGTGCCGTCCTTCAGGGCCTTGTGTGAAAAACACGAGGTAGCCGCCGTGGTAACCCAGCCCGACAAACCCCGCGGCAGAAAGGGAGAAATAACCTTTTGCCCCGTCAAGCAGGCGGCGGTCGAACTCGGCGTTCCCGTTTTTCAGTTTGCAAAAGTTAGGGCAGAGGGCGTTGAGATTCTCAGGAACATAGGGGCGGACGTGTTTGTTACCTGCGCTTACGGGCAGATACTTTCGCAGGAAATAATTGACATTCCGCCGCACGGCATACTCAACGTGCACGCGTCGCTCCTGCCCAAATACAGGGGAGCCGCGCCCATACAGTGGGCCATTCTCAACGGGGACGAATACACGGGCGTTACCATAATGAAAACAGAAGCGGGCGTTGACACGGGCGACATTCTAATCTCCCGCAAGACCCCCATCGGCAAGGAGGAAACGGCGGGTTCGCTCTTCGACAGGCTGTCCGTTCTCGGCAGCCAACTCATAGTTGAAGCACTCGCCCTCGTCGAATCGGGCAAGGCGACCTTCACCCCGCAGGACGATTCGGCGGCCACCACGGTCAGAATGCTCACCAAGCAGGACGGGCTGATAGATTGGTCGGACACGCCCGAAAACATAGTAAACCGCGTGCGCGCCATGGACCCGTGGCCGGGCGCGTTCACTTTTTACAAGGGCACCTCGGTCAAAATCTGGAAGGCCGAACGGGCGGGTTCCTCGGGTCTCCCCGCGGGCACGGTCGTCGCTTCGGACAAGAAAAACGGAATAATCATCGCCGCAAACGGCGGAGATGTCAAGATAACACAGTTGCAGTGGGAAGGGGCAAAAAGGCTGCCGTCGGAAGTTTTCCTCCTCGGCAGAAGGTTTGAAACGGGCAGCCGTATGGGAGCGGACGCGCCGTGCTGATCACCTTTTACGATTCTTACCGCATCCTTCAAAAGGTGTACGGAGAGGGCGCGTATCTCAAACAGGCCATGACCGAGACAGACATTGACGAAAGCAACCGTTCGGCCGTTACCAAGATATGCTACGGCGTTCTCGAACGGGACATCTTCCTGTCCGACAGAATCTCCCGCCTCTGCTCCAAAAATCCTAAACTTCCCGTAAGAATACTGCTCAAAATAGCCATCTACAACATAACTTTCCTCGGCAAGGCCGTTTACGCCGTTACCGACGCGACGGTCGAACTTTGCAACAAACTCGGCAAAAAGGGCGTCAGCGGCTTTGTAAACGCCGTCCTGCGCGGGTACGCCGCGGCCGAATTTCCACAGCCCGCGGATACCGTAAAAAGCCTTTCTCTCAAATACGATTATCCGTGTTTTGCCGTGCGCGATCTCCTTTCTAATTACGGAGCGGAACGCGCCGAATCGATAATGGCGGCGGAAGGCGAAAAGACCTGCCTGCGTTTTCCCCAAAACGGGCGGGAATATCTTAAAAATAAAAACATAGAATATATCAATACTCCGTACGAAAACGTGTTTTTCGTCCCCCGTTTCAGGCGTAACGCCGATTACGACAAGGGGATTTACACCTTTCAGTCGATAGGCTCGGTTGCCGTGGCCGAGGCCGTGGGTTGCGGTCGCAACCTCTTTGATGCCTGCGCCGCCCCGGGCGGCAAATCGGTGCTGCTTTCCATGACCTTTGAAAACGTCGTCTCGCAAGAAATTCATCCCCACCGCGTGCAACTCATCCGCGAGTACGCCGCGAGGATGGGGAGGGACAACATAACCGTCGTGAACGGCGACGCTACGGTTTTTATAAAAGAGTACGAAAACGCCTTTGACGCCGTGCTGTGCGACGTTCCGTGCAGCGGCATGGGCGTGCTGAAAACCAACCCCGACATAAAACTCAACAAGACGGAGGAGACCGTCGAAAAGCTCAATCAAATTCAGTTTGAGATATTGCAAAACTGCTCGCGATACGTCTCGGCGGGCGGGCTTCTCGTATATTCCACGTGTTCTTTTTTATCAAGCGAAAACGACGGCGTGGCGGGGCGCTTTTTAACCCGGAACAAAGCGTTTACGTCAGAGATAATTTCTCTTAAAATTCCTTATGAAACAACGGATTTTGGCGTTCAGATTTTACCTGACATATCATTCGGGGCAGGGTTTTACATCTCGGCCATGCGGAGGGTTAAGTGAAAAAGATTCTGCAGGATCTCGACATACGCGGCCTCGAACGGCTGGCGGCGGAATACGGTGAAAAGTCCTACCGCGCGGGCCAGATACGCCGTGCCATACACAGGGGCGAGGACATCTCCTCCATGACCGAACTGAGCGCGGCTTTGAGAGAAAAACTCCTTGAAGAATACGAGGACGTTGCCCTTACCATCGACAGGACGCTCACCGCCTCGGACGGAACGGAAAAGTTTCTGTTCGAACTTGCGGACGGCAACCTCGTGGAGGGAGTTCTGATGAAGTATTCTTACGGCAACACCCAATGCGTCTCCACGCAGGTCGGCTGCCGCATGAACTGCGCCTTCTGCGCTTCGGGACTTCACGGCCTCGTCCGCAACCTCTCGTCGGGTGAGATCGCCTCACAGATATACAAGGTCAACAGAAAGGAAGGAGACGGTAAGGAGAGAAAGGTTACCAACGTCGTGCTTATGGGCAGCGGCGAACCGCTTGACAATTACGATAACGTCCTGGCCTTCATCAGGGAGATATCCGCCCCCGGCGGACTCAACATAAGCCCGAGGAACATCTCCCTTTCAACTTGCGGTCTGGTGCCCGAAATGTACCGTTTGGCAGACGAGGGCCTGCCCGTCAACCTCTGCGTTTCGCTGCACAGCCCCTTCGACGAGGAGAGGCGCAAGATAATGCCCGTTGCAAAAAAATATTCCGTCCGTGAAATAGTGGCCGCCTGCGACAATTATTTTGAAAAGACGGGCAGACGCTACATCTTTGAATATTCGCTCATAAAAGGCGTGAACGACACGCCCGCCGCGGCCGCCGCGCTCATATCCCTGCTTGGTGGTAAACCGTGTCATATTAACCTTATAAGGCTGAATGAAGTCAAAGAAAGAGGGTTAAAATCCACCGTCGAAAGCGACGCGCATTCCTTTCTTTCGCGGCTTCGGAAGGGCGGTCTGTCGGCAACGCTGCGCCGCCGCACGGGCGCCGATATAGGGGGCGCCTGCGGCCAGCTGAGAAACGGAGTTATCGGGGGCGCGGACAGGTGAAAGGCAGGGTCGTAAAGATAGTTTCGGGCAGATATTCGGTGGACTCAGGCGGCGCAATTTACGAATGCACGGCCCGCGGAACGCTGCGTATCAAATCGTGCGGAATTGTCGTCGGCGACTTTGTCAATTTCGACCCGTCGTCGCTCACGGTAGAGTCCGTTCTTGAAAGAAAATCCTTCTTTCTGCGACCCAATATCGCCAATCTCGACGCCGTGAACATAGTCGTCGCCAACCCTCCGAAACCCGATTTTTCCATGATAGACAAGTTGCTTCTGTCCGTCCTTCACGGCGGGGTGCAGGCCTTGATCACGGTCAATAAAACGGAGATTTCCGACAATTATTACGACGAGGTGTATTCCGAGTACAAGGACGTCGGCTGTCCCATCTTCAAAGTAAGCGCGCACACGGGCGAGGGGCTTGACGGGCTTAAAAAGGCCATGTCGGGCAAACTCGTGGCGTTTGCGGGGCAGAGCGCCGTGGGCAAATCGTCGCTGTTAAACGCCCTTTTCGGGCTGCAACTGCGCACGGGGGAGGTAAGCGACAAGACCCTGCGCGGCAGGCACACGACAACCGCGTCGCGGATTTACACCTTCGGCGACATTCAGGTCGCTGACACCCCGGGGTTCAGTGCGGTAAAGCCCGACATCCTGCCCGAAGAGGCCGCGCTTTTTTACCCCGAATATTTCGCCCTTCTGCCGAATTGCCGTTACAGGGGATGCCTGCACGTCGGCGAACCGGGCTGTGCCGTGGCCGCGGCCGTCAGGGACGGGCGCCTTTCCGCCCCGCGTTACGCAAGGTACAAGACGATAATCGACGAATTAAAAAACAAACATATAAATAAATATTATGGAGAATAAATCAATGAAAAGAAAAATCATGATTGCGCCGTCCATACTCTCGGCGGACTTTTCCAAAATGGGAGAAGAGGTAAGAGACCTTGAGGAAAAGGGTGCCGACCTCATACACGTTGACGTTATGGACGGGGTTTTTGTCTCCAACATAACCTTTGGAATGAAGATGGTAAAAGACATCCGCAAGATAACAAGCCTGCCCCTCGACGTTCACCTTATGATAGTCGAGCCGTGGAGATACGTGGAAAGTTTTGCCACGTCGGGCGCGGACATAATAACCGTGCATTACGAAGCGTGCAAGGACAGGCTCAAAGAAACCCTCGCTTCCATACGTTCGCTCGGCAAAAAATGCGGCTGCGTAATAAATCCCGACACTCCCGTTTCGGCAGTCAGGGACGTTATAACCGATTGCGACATGGTACTCGTGATGAGCGTGTTCCCGGGGAGAGGCGGGCAGAAATTCATCGCCGACGTTCTGCCGAAAGTTGAGGAAATAAAAGGAATAATCGACGCTTCGGGCAAGGACATAGACCTCGAGATAGACGGCGGGGTCAACACCGAAAACGTCGCTTTAATCAAACGCTCGGGCGTCAACGTTCTGGTGGCCGGCAACACCGTGTTCACGGCACCCGACAGAAGGGCCGTCATGCAGGCTATGAGGGACGCCGAATGAGGGGAATAATCCTGCTCAACGGCGAACCGTATCACGGCATAGTTGACCGCTCCGACGCGTACGTCGTCTGCTGCGACGGCGCGCTTGTGTGGGCGAGGGAGCGCGGCATTGCCTGCGACCTCGTGCTCGGAGACTTCGATTCTCTCGGCTACATTCCCGAAGAAGGGGAGCGTTATCCCGTTGAAAAGGACATGACCGACGGCGAACTTGCCCTGACCAAACTCATGGAAATGGGCGTTTCATCAATCGACATCTACGGCGGAGGCGGAAAGAGGGAGGACCATTTCTTCGGAAACGTGGGCTTGATGATAAAAGCCGAGCAAGGCGGGATAAAAGCGGCCTTCCACACCGATTATACCGACTTTTTCCTTGCGGACGGAGAGGTGGAAATAAGGGAGAAGGCGGGCACCTACGTTTCCGTGGTACCCGTAACCCGCTCGGTGCATATACATGATAGCGAGGGGATGAAATATTCCATGAACGGGCTTGTCATAAATCTCGGAGAAAGCCGCGGAATATCCAACGAAACCGTGTCCCCGTTTGCCCGTTTTTACATAGAATCGGGCAAAGCGCTCGTTTTCATAGTGAGGAAATCATGAAAATAATCTGCATCAAACCGCCTAAAATAATAAGAACGCTGCTTAAATTTTTCGTCAAGACCGCCTGAGCCGCCACGCGGCTTTCCATAGCGGCGGAAAAATATAAAAAGCAGCAGGACGAAATTATAAAAAGCAACCGCAAACAAGAGGGGTAAAAAATTATTTGCAAGAAGAGACGTAAAAGTCTCGGCATAAGATGAAAGAGGTAAAAATATAATGAAAAGAGGGAGCGTAAAACGCTCCCTCGCTTTCGTTTCTTATACTCTGCGTACTTTATCGCTCTTAAGACAGCGAGCGCAAACATATTCGTTGGTAACAGAACCGTTGTCGTTGACAACCTTTACCTTCTGAACGTTCGCGCTGTACAGACGCGGAGTCCTGCGATTACTATGACTCACTTTGTTTCCGGACAGTTTGCCCTTTCCGCAAACGCTGCACACTCTTGACATATTCTTACACCTCCGTGAACCGACATATTTTAACGCATAAATAATATTATCACTAAATCAAAAAAAATGCAAGGGATTTTACCCACATTTCGGTAATTTTTTGCGAAGAGGGGAGAAAATGGCAATTCTTCCCCAAAAAATTTGCTCAGGTTGTTCATTTTTCTTGCCATTGATATAAAAATAATGTAAAATGGTAATGTAAATAAAAACAGGAGGAATGCTGGCATGTCCGTCAACACCAATAATATATATGGTAAAATTTCTATTTCGGATAAATCCATAGCCAAGGTGGCGTTAAAGGCCACCCTCGATTGTTACGGCATAGTGGAAACCGTGGCGGGCAAACTCACGGACAGCATTTCCGAATTCTTAAAGTTTGACACGGCAAAAGGCATCAAGGTTACTACCGTAGACGACCGTATTTATATAGATATATACGCCATGATAAAATTCGGCGTTTCGATTTCCGCGGTTGCCGAATCGCTTAAACAATCCGTCAAATATGCGGTGGAAAATTTCACCGGTATGATTGTGGACACGGTCAACGTCAATATAGTGGGCGTCAAACTTTAAGTGTTTTATTGATTCGTTATCAGGAGTTGATATAAATGCAGAAAGTCATAAACGGCACTTTGCTTATAAATATGATACAAGGAGCGGCCGCCAATCTCGAGCTGAACAGGGCAAAGATAGACGCGCTCAACGTATTCCCCGTACCGGACGGCGATACGGGCACCAACATGTCGCTGACCATGCAGTCGGCAAAAAAGGAAGTTGCAACCTGCAAGAACAGCAACATCAACGATCTTGCCGCCGCAATTTCAAGGGGCGCGCTCAAAGGCGCAAGGGGCAACTCGGGCGTCATTCTGTCCCAGATTATGAAGGGGCTTTGCTCCGTAATTAAAGAAACAAACGAAATAGACGTCAAAACATTTATAAAAGCCCTTAAAGCGGCAACCGAAACGGCGTATAAAGCCGTGTCCAAGCCCAAGGAGGGCACCATCCTTACCGTCTGCCGCGCAATATCGGACGCGGCCGCCAAGTTCAGGAGAAAGGATTTTGACGAACTGTTTGCCGAGATAATAGAAGAGGGCAAGGTCGCCCTCGAACACACGCCCGAACTTCTTCCCGTTCTCAAAAAAGCGGGCGTGGTAGACGCGGGCGGCATGGGCCTCATAATCGTATACGAGGGAATGCTGCGTGCCATCAAGGGCGAAAAGATCGAGTCCGACGAACAGCAGGTCGTCGTCGCTCCGTCCGTCGTCAAAAATGACGAAATACCCCTCGAACACATTGAAATCTTCAACCTCGGCAGGATAGAATTCGCCTACTGCACCGAGTTTTTCATAATCAATCTTAAAGCAAAAACAACCCTTGCAGACATAGATAAGTTAAAGGAACAACTCATGGCCATGGGCGACAGCGTCATCTGCATAGGGGATCTGGAATTCGTAAAAGTTCACGTCCACACCAACACCCCGGGGCTTGCTCTTACCAAGGCGCTGCAACTCGGCGAACTTGACAGGGTCAAGATTGAAAACATGCTCGAGCAGAACCGCGCCCTCCTCAAAAAGTACGAGGAGGAGAAGAAGGAGATGGGCATGCTCGCCATCTGTTCGGGCGACGGAATGTCCGAAATCTTCAAGGACCTCACCGTAGACAAGGTAATCGAGGGCGGCCAGACGATGAACCCGAGCGCGAGCGACATTGCGGACGCGATCATGCGCGTCAATGCAGACAACGTTTTTGTATTCCCCAACAACAAAAATATCATTCTTGCGGCAGAACAGGCCAAAGAACTCGTCGACAAGAAAAAGATTTACGTAATCCCCACCAAAAATATCCCGCAGGGCTTTTCCGCAGCCCTCGCCTTCGACTCGGACGTCTCTCCCGATGAAAACATGGTCAACATGCTCCACGCCATCGACGACGTTACCGTCGGTCAGGTTACCTACGCGGTAAGGACCACAAAGGTTGACAAATTCAGCCTTAAAGAGGGGGATATAATCGGTCTCGACAACAAGAAGATACTCGCCAAAGGCAAGGGCGTGGACGAAGTTACCCTCAAACTCATAGACACAATAAAGGACAAGAGCCACGAACTGATAAACCTCTATTACGGGGCGGACATAAAGCAGGAGGACGCCGAAGCCTTCCGCGACAAAGTTCAGGAAACCTATCCCGACTGCGAGGTGGAACTCTTCTACGGCGGCCAGCCGATATATTATTACATAGTATCTCTCGAATGAGAATGGGCGAAGGGGACGTTCGTTCCCTTCGTTTCGTATAAGGAGCCTTGCCTTATCGGATAGCATCAAAACCCCGTTTCCCTTGCACATCGGGAAATGTCGGTTTCTTCGCTTTATTATGGAACTTACCAAATTACGCGGAATGAATGAAAAGAAAATAAGCGACCTTGCCAAACTCGGCGTTACGTCCGTCGAGGAATTGGCAAGGCTTTTTCCGCGTAATTACCTCGATCTGCGCAAGCAAACGCTCCTGAGGGACTGTTACCACAACGACGTGGTGCTCACCGCTGGCAGGCTGGCAGGCCCGCCGCAAGGGGTTTATTACGGCAGGCACAACAAGTACGTCAAGGCGCACATAGAGCAGGAGGGGCAGATTTTCAGCGTCGTCTGGTTCAATAATCCGTACGTTGAAAAGCAACTCAAACCGGGTGCCGAATACCTCTTTTACGGCAGGGTGCAAAACAAGTACGGCCAATGTTCCATGGTCAATCCATCGTACGAATTGATGGAAAAGAATTACAGGCTTAAAGGCATAGTTCCCGTGTATCCCGTCAAAGGTTCTCTCACCCAGCGATCTGTAAAAGCCATGGTTGCCGCCGCCGTAAAAGCCGTTAAAATCGAAAGCGTAATTCCCTTTCATCTTCAACAGAAATACGCGCTGTCGCCGCTTTCTTCGGCCTATTTCGGCGTGCATTTTCCATCGTCTATGGAAGAGATTCGCACCTCGTCCGAGCGTATTGCCACAGAGGAGTTTTTCATCCTTACGTCGGCTTTCAAGTATATCAAAGGTTCGCGTGAACAAGTCAGATTAAAAAAATATTCCTGCACCGCCTCCGAACTCGTTGAGTTTGTCGCTCGTTTCGGTTTTGAATTTACCGAAGGTCAAAAGAAAGCAGTAAACGAGATCTTTGCCGACATGAAGGGGCCGACGGCCATGAACAGGCTTTTGCAGGGCGACGTGGGCAGCGGAAAGACGGCCGTCGCTCTGTGCGCCATGTACGTCGCGCTAAAATCGGGCTATCAGGTCGCCATGCTCGCACCCACCGAGATTCTCGCGCGGCAGAACTACGCCATAATCCAAAAATACCTTCCCGAATACCTCTCCGTTTTCCTCTCGGGTTCGCTTTCGGCAAAGGAAAAGAGGATGATAAAGGAACAGATTGCCTCGGGCTGGGCGCGCGTGGTCGTGGGAACGCACGCCGTTCTTGTCGACGACGTCAATTTTGCCAACCTCAACCTCTGCGTGTGCGACGAACAGCACCGTTTCGGCGTCGCGCAGAGGAACACGCTGGTGGAAAAGGGGGGACTTCCCGACGTTCTCGTCATGAGCGCAACGCCCATTCCGCGTACGCTGTCGCTCGTATTGTACGGCGATCTCGACATTTCCACCATATCCGACAAGCCCGTCGCACGCGCGCAGATACGCACGGGCATCGTTTCCGAAAACAAGTACGACGACATGCTCGCCTTCATCCGCCGCGAATGCGAAAAGGGCAGGCAGGCTTATTTCATCTGCCCGCTGATAGACGGAGATGAAGAAGGCTCGGTCATGAGCGCAACCGAACTTTACGAAGAACTCCAAAATAAACTTAAAGGGCTGAGAATATCCCTGCTTCACGGCAAGATGAAGGACCGCGAAAAGGACGCGGTGATGACGGCTTTCAAAAACGGAGAATCGGACATCATAGTTTCCACCACCGTAATAGAAGTCGGCATCGACGTGCCCAACGCCACCGTCATGGTAATATACAACGCCGAACGGTTCGGCCTCTCCCAGATGCACCAATTGAGGGGAAGGGTGGGGCGTTCCAACCTCGAAAGTTACTGCTTCCTGCTTGTCGGCACCGAGAATGAAAAATCAATGGAACGTCTTAAAATACTCAAAAACAACTCCGACGGTTTCAAGATTTCCGAATACGATTACGACCTGAGGGGCAGCGGCGATTTCCTCGGGGTAAGGCAGAGCGGCAGGTTTATAGACGATCTCGGCGCACTGCAATATTCGTCGTCTTCGATAATTTTCGCCAAAAAACTCAGCGACGAAACCTTCGCCGCAGGGTGGGACAGCGCGCTCCTCCGTTCGCTCGCCATGCAAAAGTACGAGAAACTCAAAGACGTTACCATGAACTGACCAAAAAAAATTTTTCCCAAACCATGCAAAATCAGTTGCAAAAATAAATATAATTTGGTATATTATATTAGCGTTGACGCAAATCCGTCGCGCCACGCAAACTTATGCGGGAATGGCTCAGAGGTAGAGCGTTGCCTTGCCAAGGCAAATGTCGCGAGTTCGAATCTCGTTTCCCGCTCCATTACGGGGCAACCCGTCACGGCGCCATAGCCAAGAGGTAAGGCACAGCTCTGCAAAAGCTCTATTCCCCGGTTCAAATCCGGGTGGCGCCTCCACAGAGCGCTTTGGCATTTTGACCGAGGCGCTTTTATCATGCCTTAAAACACGGCCGCAAACGGCCCAAACGGGCAATAGGGCAGGCCTGCCGCGTACTTCTGTTCTTTGTCTCATCTCCGCGAATCGCTGCTCTTTAGCCCGATTTTTGCCCGCGGTCAATGCTCATGCGCACGCTGCTCGTCAGCCCGATTTTTCGATACCCACGCGAATCGCATCGCTTAAACGGTCCACGCGCTCCGAGATGTCGATATAAGCGCGGCCGGAGTCAATCCAAAGCCCGACGAA
>CANQUN010000015.1 GCA_947627065.1 uncultured Clostridia bacterium | reverse complement strand
ATATTGCGACAACAGGCTCGTGCTCTCCGACCCTGCCGCTCGCACCGCCGTCGAACACGCCATCGCCGGGGCTGTCCGTCTGCACTTTCCCGCGGCCGCAGTTTTGATGGGCACGAGCACCGCGGGCATAGCCCACGCGGCAATCGCGGCGCACATCCTCGGCCTTCCCATGGGCTACGTCCGCTCGGGCAGCAAGGACCACGGCAGGATGAACCGCATAGAAGGCAAACTCGAAGCGGGGGACAAGACGGTGATAATCGAGGACCTCATCTCCACGGGCGGCTCTGTCATCGAAACGGCCGAAGCCCTCCGCTCGGTTGGCGCCGACGTTCTTGGTGTCGTTTCCATCTTCACTTACGGCATGGAAAAGGGGAAACTCGCCCTTGCGCGGGCGGGACTTGCCAACCACAGCCTCTGCGACCTTGACGCCCTGCTTCCCGTAGCCATCGGAACGGGGCGGATAACCCAAACGCAGGCGGCGCAAATTCTCGCCTTCCGCGACGACCCGTCTGGTGATTGGCGAAATATAAAATAATGATAAAGGGATTGAAAAAGTAAAATGAAAAAGGAGAGTGGAATGTAAAATGAGGAATCTGCTCGACATCACCGACTTCACACCCGCGGAACTCGACTCGCTCATGGCGCTCGCGGACGACATGATTGCCCGCCCGGGCACTTACGCCCATTGCATGAGCGGCAAAAAGTTGGCGACGCTGTTCTTTGAACCAAGTACGCGGACGCGGCTGAGTTTCGAGGCGGCCATGCTGGAACTCGGCGGCAACGTCATCGGTTTCGAATCGGCTTCGACAAGTTCGGCCGCCAAGGGCGAGAGCGTTGCGGACACCGTGCGCGTCGTCGGCAACTACTGCGACGTAATCGCCATGCGCCACCCGTCGGAAGGCGCGCCCTACGTCGCCGCCGAATATTCGCCCGTTCCCATAATAAACGCGGGCGACGGCGGCCACACCCACCCCACGCAGACGCTCGCGGACCTTCTGACCATCCGCCGCGAAATGGGCGGCCTCCGCGGTCTCACCGTGGGGCTGTGCGGCGATTTGCGCTACGGCAGAACCGTCCATTCGCTCATCCGTGCGCTCGTTCGGTGCGATGGCGTCCGCTTCGTCCTCATCTCGCCCAAAGAACTCGCGCTCCCGCCTTACATGCTCGAACACCTCCGCTCGGTAGGCGCAAGATTCACCGTCTGCACTTCGCTTGCGGAATGTATCCGTTCGCTTGATGTACTGTATATGACAAGGGTGCAAAAGGAGCGTTTCACTGACCCAAGCGGCTTTGGTGTAACCGAAAATGCGTTTGTGCTGACGCCCGAAATCATGGCGCGGGCAAAGGGGAACATGCGCGTGCTTCACCCGCTGCCGAGGGTCAACGAGATAGACCCCGCGGTTGACTCCGACCCGCGCGCCGCCTACTTCCGGCAGACATTTTACGGCAAGATCATGCGCAAGGCGCTGATACTCCGCCTCGTCGAAAGCGCGGGCAAACCCGACGTAATCCGCCGCGAAAAGCGCAAGGGCTTCAGATGTCTCAATCCCAAATGTATCACCAATGCCGAACTTTTCACTCCCTGCCGCGCCTACCAAACCGCAAACGGCTTTGCCTGTGCTTATTGCGACGCTTCGGCCGAACAAAACGACCGATAACCCAAAAAGTGGCCTAAATCTCACAAAATCGCCACTTTTTGCCTTTCTCATACCCAATCGGCAAATCCTCCCGCATTTTCTCAATAAGTGGCCTTTTTCTCGCAAAAACGGCGCTTTTCGCCCAATCGGCAAATCTCCCCGCATTTTCTCAATAAGTGGCCTAAATCTCACAAAAACGCCGTTTTTCATCGTCTACTCAAGCAAGGCGCGCCCCGCTTAAAAGCGGGCCGCGCCCAACCGAAAAGCCCGCCTTAAGGCGGGCTTGATCACTTTAATTTTCAAACGGAGTTTACCGTAAATTACTCTTATACTCAGTTCCCCAATCGGCCATCGCGTCGATGATGGGACGGAGAGAATTGCCGAGCGGAGAGAGCGAATACTCCACGCGCGGCGGCACTTCGGCAAAGACCTCGCGTTCAATAATCCCGTCCTCTTCAAGCGCCCTGAGGTTATCGGTCAAAACCTTCTTGCTTATGCAAG
Organism: uncultured Clostridia bacterium; assembly: GCA_947627065.1. Lineage (GTDB taxonomy): Bacteria > Bacillota > Clostridia > Christensenellales > Borkfalkiaceae > RGIG3732. The sequence continues at coordinate 31,870 of CANQUN010000015.1, read as the reverse complement.
GCACCGTCTTTATAAAATCCGAAAAGCGCTGCTTGCCGTTGTAAATCAGGTTGCGTATGAGCAAAAGTTTCCATTTGTTGCCAATCAGCCGCACGGTCGTCGCAACGGGACATTCGGGCAGTTCGTCTTTGGTCAGCATAAGTTTCTCCTTTTTTCCATTATACCACAAACTCAAAATCCCGTCAATAGTTCAAATCGGAAACTCTGTAACTTTTTTATTACAAGGTAATAAAAAGGAAACGTTTGAGAAATTTTCTTTTACATCTGTTATAATGTATGCGCATGGTAAGGCCGCATGACGCGCCGCGCGTTCATAGCGCATTTTGCATTTTCGCGTATGTCGGCCGAACGGCAAAACAAAAATATCCGGAGGTAAATTATGACAAAGAATTTTTCCAAGACAACGGTCGGCGTCGGAGCGAGAACCGAACTTCACGACGCCCTCGGGCTGACGGGTGCAGAAGTCAGCGTAAACACGCTGCCCGCGGGCGCAAGCGTTCCTTTCGTTCACGCGCACAAACAGAATGAGGAAATCTACTGCATTCTCAGCGGCAGCGGAATCGCCGACATCGACGGCGAAACCGTTCCCCTTGCCGCGGGTGATTGGCTGCGAATAGCACCCGCCGCTAAACGTCGCTTTTTCGCCGCGCCCGACAGCGCAATCGAGTACATCTGCATTCAGGTAAAGGCAAATTCGCTTGAAAACTACACGGCCGCCGACGCCGTAATCGCCTGACCGACACGTCCCGTGCCGCAACGGGCAAAAATGCAATCCGCGGCTTGCAAAATATAATCCGCGGCTTGCAAAAACGGAACACCGCGGCGCGCAAATTTAACGCTGCAAGACGCAATCGGTAAAGGCAAACGGTTTGTCTCATCGGTTGCGCCATTCGTATAATGTATATGGAACAAACACAAAGACGGAAATATCTAATAAAATATCTGCTCGACGAGCGGAGCGCGCAAGCCGAAATTCCCGACGACGAGTATTCGCAAAAACGCCTCTTGCGCGCGCTTTTCAACGTGCGGGAGCCGCGCGCGGCAAGCGTGGAATTTTTGTGTATTCAAGACGAATATCTGAGTGAGGAACTTCGGCTCAAAGGTATAACGGACATTTCTGATCTTTCGCCCGTTCAGCCCGACATATACCTTTGGCAAGGCGATATCACAACGCTCCGTTGCGACGGGATCGTCAACGCCGCCAACTCCCAAATGCTCGGCTGTTTCTGCCCGAACCACGGCTGTATCGACAACGCCATTCACACCTTTGCGGGCGTAGGGCTTCGGTTGGAGTGCGCCGAAATCATGAAGGCGCAGGGATTCGAAGAAACCACGGGCGGGGCGAAAATCACGCGCGCCTAATCGCCGTTCAAACCGTGCGCAACTACAAGCGGGAAACGGCAAGCAAAATCAAGGTCATTTTCAACGTGTTCAAGGAGCAGGACCGCAAAATTTACGCCAAACTTCTCGGGGTGGAGGTTGGCCATTGAGGATATGACTGCAAACAATATGAAAGACAACGACATTGCAGCCGCCGTCGGACGGCTGAAAGATGCGCTTGCCGCTGCCCAATCGGTCGTCATCGGCGCGGGGGCAGGCCTTTCCACGGCGGCGGGCTTAACCTATTCGGGCGAACGTTTTGAAAAGTATTTTTCCGATTTCGAGCAAAAATACGGCTTTAACGACATGTATGCGGGCGGATTTTATCCATATAAAACGCCCGAGGAATTCTGGGCTTATTGGTCGCGTTACATTCTCGTCAACCGTTACATGGACCCGCCCAAGCCCGTCTACCGGGAACTTTTCGGCCTTGTCAAGGACAAGGACTATTTTGTCATAACCACCAACGTCGACCACTGTTTCCAAAAGGCGGGCTTCGACAAGGCGCGGCTGTTCTACACGCAGGGCGACTACGGGCTGTTCCAATGCTCCGTGCCCTGCCACGACAAGACGTACGACAACGAAAAAGCCGTCCGCAGCATGGCGGAGGGGCAGAGGGGAATGCGCGTTCTTTCCGAACTCATCCCGCGCTGTCCCGTCTGCGGCAAGCCAATGACGATGAATCTTCGTTCGGACGACAGGTTCGTCGAGGACGAGGGTTGGCACGCCGCCTCGGAGCGTTACAAACGCTTTATCATCTCGCATAAGGACGGCAACGTTCTCTATCTCGAACTCGGCGTCGGCTACAACACGCCCGCCATCATCAAATATCCCTTCTGGCGGCTGACCGCCGAGAACAAAAAAGCGACCTACGCCTGTGTAAATTACGGCGAAGCCTTCTGCCCCGAACAGATCCAAGGACAGTCAATCTGCATAAACGCCGACATAGTCGAAGTCATCGGCATGATGTAACCTGCCAAAAAGCGGTTCGCCGCCTCGGCTCATATATATAAAAAGACAAGCGGTCGGGCAGTTGCCCGACCGCTTAAAGATTAAATAAGTCCCCTAAATCTCACAAAAACGCCGCTTTTTCGTTTCTGTGCGGATACTCAAATCCACATTCCGCCCGCGCTCGCAAAGCCCACAATCGCAACTCCTTGCAAGCGCAAAGCCCGAACCAGCAAAACCTGTGTCCAAGTAGCAAAGCCCGCACCCGCAATGCCCACAATCGCAACCACTTGCAAGCGCAAATCTCAAACGGCAAATCTCCCCGTATTTTCCTCAAAGTGGCCTTTTTCTCACAAAAACGGGCATTTTGCCGTTTTTATTTCCCAAAAAAGACAAGCGGTCGGGCAGTTGCCCGACCGCTTAAAGATTCAACAAGCAGTCTTTTATTGTTGCTCGTGTGCCGCGCGTTTGGCCAGTTTGCTGCGCTTTACGGCATTTGATATAATCACGACCATGCCGAAGAACAGGTACGAATAGTAGGAGAACAGCCTCCAGATGAACATGGGCCAGAAGGACTTGAACACGAGGTAAAAGCCGCCCTCGGCCGCGCCCGCGGTACCGGGAGTGGGGATGAAGCTTGTCGCCGCATAAACGTGTATGGTCAGCGCGGTTATCTGCAGATAATCGGCAAAGCTGCCAATCTTGTCCGAACACGCCATCAGCACGAAGAAGGTTATGGACATTTCCGAAAGTTTTTCGAGAACGGAAAGCAGGTATCCCGCCAGCATCGTCGACTTGGACCGCCACATGAAGAGGATGCTCGCGCGGTAATCGTTGATGGTGCTTATTGCCTTCTGCATCGTCTCTTCTTTATTCTTGATAATGTGTATCTTGGCAAGCAGGCGTATGAATGCCGAAACGATTCTTGTGGTAATGCCCGGCAGGAGAGAGAAGAACAAAATCGCAATCGGCGTCAGGGAATTTATGCCAAACCCGATGTAGGCGCACACCTTGACGAACGGTTCAATCGCAACGTCTCTGAAAAAGATGAACGCGAGCACCGCAATGGTCAAAAATCCGCACGTTCCCAAAAACAATTGGACGATGGGGGCGGCCGTCGCCGTACCCACGGGAACCTTGCTCTTGGTCAGGTAATAGGCCTGAAATGGCTGCCCGCCTATGGCAAGCGGGGTAATGTTGTCGTAATATTTGCCGAGGATAACGCTGTTGACGGTGGCGCGTATCTTCGTCTGCCCCGTGGTAACTTTGATCATCAGCGAAATCTTGAGCGTCTGGAACAGGTAAATCCCCAAAAAACACAGGAACGCCAGCAGCAAAAAATACCAGTTCTGCGCGATGTTGGCGGCAATTTTGCCAAGGGCCACCGCGTCCTCGTTGCTTTCGTTAAACTCGAACATTGCCGTTATCGCAATGACGATGACGTTGACGGCTATAAAGAGGATGAAAGTAAGCGTCTTCTTCTTTCTCTTCTTGGCGTTGTTGGTGTGTTTGTGCTCGATTTCGTCCTTGAGGTCGGGGGCGAAAATGGGAATTTCCACGTCCGCACTCTCCTCGCCTTCGGCGGAATCTCCGTCCTCATTTTCGGGGGGAATCTCCGCGCCGTTCACGGCCGAATCTTCCGTTTTCGGCAGGTCGCCGCGCCCTTCGTCGTCGGCGCCGTCGGCGGACGGAATCGCGGGTTTTTGTGCGTTTTCGGGCACTTCTGCCTCTTCACGGGGCTGTTCCGCTCCTTCGTTTACGGCCGCGCCGCCGTCCAAAACGCCCGCGCCGCCGTCCAAAGCGGCCGCGTCGCCCGATGTATTACAATTCAAATCAACACCGCCGTTCACGCTGTCGCCCGCGGCGGAACGCGAAAGCGCGGCGGAGTCCGTCGCCGCCGTGTTCTCTTCCGCTTGGGAAAGCGTCTTGTTTTTGTCAAAGTCGTGAACGTCGTGCATTGTTCTTACCCTCGGGTCAGGCTGTCAGAGGCTCTCCACCTTAACCACTATCTTGGTGGAAATGTTTGGCTGCAGTTTAACGTCAAGCCGATAGATTCCCACCTTTTTGATGGGTTCTTTGAGGATTATCTTCTTCTTGTCCACGTCGTAACCGAGGGTCTTGAGTCCGTCGGCTATCTCCTGCGTCGTTACAGAGCCGAAGACCTTGCCCGTTTCGCCGCATTTGACCTTGACCGTAACCTCGGCAAGGTTCATCTTGGCTGCAAGTTCGGTACACAGGCGTATCTCCTCGCGGCGGTGGAAGTCCTCGGCCTCTTTTTTCATGTTAAGGCTGTTTACGGCAACGGCGTCGGCCTCGGTCGCAAGGCCCTTTTTGAACAGGAAATTCCTTGCAAAACCGTCGCTTACTTCCTTTATATCTCCTTTTTTCCCCGTCCCTTTAACGTCGGCTGTGAGAATGACTTTCATAAAAACCTCTTCAGGGTAAAATTGCGTATACAAACGCCAAAAAATATTATATATCCTGCAGGGGAAAAAGTCAATTATATAAACGCCCGTTTTGCACATAAATAATGAAAAGGAGGTGAATAACATGCCGTTTGCCAACGAAAACATCAGATGCGACGTAAGCACCTGCAAGCACAACTGTGCGGGCAAAAACTGCTCTCTGGCTCAGGTTAAAATAACCACCGATTGCACCGACTGCACCTGCTGCGACAGTTATTGCTACAAGGACGAAATCGACTGACAGAACGGAGAATCCGCGGCGGAACATCCCGTCGCGGGTTTTCCCGCCCGCCGTCTTTGCCGTGCCGCCCGCTTTCCCACATCCGCGGGGAACAGGGCGCAAGCCACCCGCACCTTCCATATCCGCCGGGGACAGAGGGCAAGCCGCCCGCACCCGCAAAGGAGAGGGGCAAAGCCGCCCGCGCCTTACAAAACCGCCCGCTTCCGTTCCCCATGGCGCCGCTTTTTTGCCCGCAACGAGGCCGAAAATAAAAAATTTTCCGTTTTGCCGCCAAAATTTTTCCGATTCCCTCTTGACAAAAACAGTAAGTGGTGTTAATATATACTTGAATAATAGTTTGACGCGCGTTAAAAAGGAGAAACATGGCCACGAGGACAGAGGTTGCAAAACTTGCCGGCGTGTCTGTCGGCACGGTGTCCAACGTCATGAACAACAAGTCTTTCGTAAAGGAATCCACCGTGGAAAAAGTGAGGAGAGCCATGGCGGAACTCAACTATGTTCCCGACTACAACGCCAAGAGTTTAGCTTCGGGCAAGAGCAACCACATAGGCATAGCCGTTTACGAAATGACCAATCCTTACCACGCGGAGATAATACAGGGGATAGAGGAGTACGCCGCCGAGCACGGCTACATAACCACCGTTTTCATGCTCGACAACACCAGGGACAAAAAGCTGGACGAGATATGCAAGAGAAGGCTGGACGGGCTTGTCAATTTCATGTCCAACGAACTCCCGTCCGACTTCATCGGCATTCTCACCCGCCAGAACGTTTCGCTCGTAAACTTCGCCCCCGAAAACAGTTTTATCGTCATGAACGACTACACGGGCGCAATGGAAGAATACATGCGGATTTTGCGTGATTTAGGCCACAAAAACGTCGCCTACCTGTCAACGACCGACCCGACGAGGTTCTCTGTGGACACCCGCGGCGGCACCTTTCTTGCCCGCCGCAAAGAATACGGTTTCTCCACCGACGACGACCTTATAGTCTACAACTACAATTACGAACTCAAGAGTGAAGAGATAGGTTACAAAAACATAAAGCAACTGCTTGCAAGGGGCAAGAAGTTCACGGCGCTGTTTGCCACCAACGACCTTTCGGCCTTCGGCGCAATGCGCGGCCTGCACGAAGCGGGTCTGTCCTGCCCGGGGGACGTTTCGGTCATCGGGTGCGACGGGCTGTCCCTCGGCAGATACATGGTCCCGTCGCTCAGCACCATAAGTTTCGACAAACGCGCCTGCGGCGAAATGATAGCGGGCGCCCTGATAAACCACATAGAAAACCCGTCGGCGGCTCCGTACACGGTGCTGCCCGTAAAAACGTCGGCCGTACTCAACGAGTCGGTATCGGCACCAAAGCAATAGCGGAGGGCAAAGTAAGAGGTAAGAGGACGCAAGATAAGGGAAGCGTAAGACGGGAAATGATGAGAAAAACCGCCTGAATCGCACAGAATCCCGACCGAATTGAATTTAACCCAAATTGTTCGGTCTTTATTTCGGGCAAAATTTGACGCGTGTCATTTTCATAAAACCACCGCCCGAACCCGCCCGCAAACACCTCAACGGCAGAGGAAACCCGCAATCCCGAACGGGAGGGGAGCAACCCAATTACAACCCGCAACAGGCCTCGTCAATCCTTCAACTTCCGCCCGCAAACACCCCAAAGCAGGGGAGAACAAACCCATAAACCCTCGGGCGCAGGATAACCCCAACTTTAGACAAGGCCCCGCAAACCACCGCATAAGATATAAAAAAAGAGCCGCAAACCGTTCGGCAATTATTTCGGGCAAAATTTGACGCGTGTCATTTCTATAAATCCCAAACAACAGCCGTGTCCCAAGCCCAAAAGCCCACCCGCAAAACCCAAAATCCCAACCCGACGACCAAGCCCGAAAGCCCGACCCAAAAACAAACAACTAAACCCTAAATCGTCGGGCGGCCAATACCGACCCAAAACCAAACCTCAAAACCCGACCCAAAAAGTCCCCTAAAACGCACAAAAACCCAAATAAATAAATAAACAAAGCGTCCGCTTCCCGAGGGGAGGGCGCAGAGGAGAGAAAATGAAAAGATTTTTTGCAATGCTCATAGCCACGGCGGTTGCGGCCGTCGCGCTTGCGGGTGCGTCGTGCATGCCAAAGAGCGGTTCGGCGGACAAAAACCCCATCGTCAACCCCGGCAGCGATTACGACGTGGACCTGCGCGTTGACGACGTGGAGGCCACGCTCAAGATAGCCATCACCAACGAACCTTCCGAGATACAGATGCTCAACTCGCTGATACGCGAATACAACAAGTCTTACCCAAGCGTCAAAGTCGAGATAATGGAGATAGACAACACGTCAAGTTTCAACAACACGCTGCGTCTTTATTATCAAAACGACTGCAACAACGAGCCGGGCTACATGCCCGACATTATCCTCTCCAACACCGAGGATATGCACACGCTGATAGAATGGGGCATTCTTCTTGACCTGCAGCCCTACATAGACAAGTCGGTGGAACAGGGCCTTTTGGACCTTGACGATTTCTATCCCGAAATGTGGCGCCTCGGCAAAAAGGGTCTTAGCGACAGTCAGGACCAATACGTCATTCCGAGGAGCATGGACAGGGTCGTTACCCACATAAATCAGGCGATTTTCAGCGAATGCTTCAAAGACACCCCCAAGGAAGAACTCCCCTTCACACCCGTGGAGGAACTTTACGCACAGGGCAAGATAGTGCCCGAAGTGGGCTGGACTTGGCAGCAGTTTCTCGCAACCTGCGCAGCCCTGCGCAAATATTACGACGGCGTGCCCTCCAAAGCCGACGGTTATATAATCGACTCTTACATAACGTGGGCGCCCGTTTACTACTCTCTCGTAAAATCCGCGGGTGCGGACATAATCACGGACGGAGAGATAACGGTGGAAACGCTCAAGCCCCTGCTCACCGAACTCAAGGCCGATCTTGTCGGCAACAGGTACATCGCACCCTCTTCCACCGAAAAGCAGGCCAATTTCGAAGGCGGCGCGGGCGCAATGATGTTCCATTCGGCTTACGCCTCGAGGTGGTACGACATACTCGGGGACGAATACAACGTTACGTCCTTCCCGCTCTACGGCTCCAATCCCCGCATCGGCACGGGCATAGCGGGTTACGGCATATTCAGCCGCGGGCAGAACAAAGGCCCCGGCGGGCGCGTTCGCGGCCGCGATCTTGCGTGGACGTTCATCAACTTCATGATAAGCCCCGAAGGGCAGGACGCCATGGCGGAAGGCGGAATGACCACCGCTCCCATCCGCAAGGACATGGCCGACCCCGCCGAGAACGCGTGGGGCAGAGACCTCATGAACAGGGGAATCAACATGAAGGCCTACACATTCGGCACCGAGTATTGCACGCCCGTGGACTTCTACACCCCCTTCAAGACCGACTGCTACAACAGCCTGCTCGAAGCGACGGGTCTGCTGTTCAACCGCGCCATACTCACCGACTACAACGTAGATCAGGCCATAGCCCTGTGCAGACAGACCATCAACTACGAAATAAACAGATAATCTCATAATAATAAATCATAAACAAAAACCATAAAAAGCAAAGTTATGACAAGCAAAGGCGGAATCGGCAAGAGAATATTAAAAACGGTTAAAAAGAGCTGGGCGGGCTGGCTGTTCGTCCTGCCTCTCGTGCTCGGCCTTGCCATATTCACATTCTACCCCATGGTAATGTCCTTCATCTACTCGCTCTATCACTACGACGGAGTGGGCATGGTAGAGGACAGCGTGGTGTTCCGCGGTTTCGGCAACTATATAGAAGCGTTCACCGCCGATCAGGACCTCATGTTCACCATACCCGACGGCAACGGCGGCACCATGTTCAACCGCAACAGCGTGTTTTACACCACTTTCCGCTACGCTGTAATAACCATACCCATCAACCTCGTGCTGTCTTACCTGCTGGCCGTGCTGCTCAACAGAAAGACAAAGGGGATAGGGGTGTTCAGGCTGCTCATTTACCTGCCCTGCATAATACCGGGCGTCGTGTCCGGCCTCATCTGGCGCAGCGCGTTCGACCCGGCGGGCCTCGTCAACTATTGGCTGGACAAGATAGGTGTGGACGTAAGCGGCCTCACGTGGTTCAGGGGGGAAACTACGGCGTTCCCCACCCTCATCATAACGGGGCTTTGGGGTCTCGGCGGAAGCATGATTCTCTGGCTTTCGTCCCTCAAAAACATACCAGACACCGTGTACGAAGCCGCGCGGCTGGACGGTGCGGGTCCCTTCACCCGCCTCATAAAGATAACCGTGCCCATGTCCACGTCCATGATCTTCTACAACCTCATCACGGGCATAATCGGCGCGTTGCAGACCTTTTCCACGTACACGCTCGGCCTCGGTAAACAGAGCGGGCTGTACCTGTACGCGGTTAAAATTTATGAAGAAGCGTTCAACACAGCCTCGCGTTACGGCTACGCAAGCGCGCTGTCGTGGATACTGTTCGCCGTGATAGGCGTGCTGACCCTCTTGATATTCCGTACGTCAAAGTGGGTTTATTACGGGGAGGAAAGCTGATGAAGGCGCACATCAAGAGAAAAACGGCCATAGACATAGCCTTCTACATACTCCTCATCGTGCTGTCGCTCGTGTTCATATTCCCGTACCTGTTCATGGTCAACAAAAGCCTCTCGTCCGAACTACTCGTCAAGAGAACGCTCGTCCCCTTCTTCCCGTGGGGATGGGATCAGGACGGGCTGGTGTGGTGCCGCCCCACGTTCGCGGCCTACCGCAACATCTTTGCGGGTAAGTACAATTACCTCAAAAATACGTGGAACACCCTCAAGATAGTGCTGTTCAACATGGTGGCGGTGCCGCTCTCGGCGTCCGTGGTGGCGTACGGCTTTGCCAAACTCGAATTTTTCGGCAAAAAGTTCCTGTTCGCCCTCATGATATCCACGCTGCTGCTGCCCTCCATGGTGCTGCAGATACCCCAGTACATACTGTTCACCTCCATCGGGTGGGGACAGAGCGCAAAGCCGCTCACGTGGCCCAACCTGCTCGGCGGCGGCGCCATGAACATCTTTCTCGTCAGGCAGTTCATGCGCAGCATACCCAAGGACCTTGACGAGGCGGCCAAGATAGACGGCGCGGGGCCGTTCATGAGATACGCGCTCATAACCATGCCCCTGTGCGTGCCCATTCTCATCTACCTGCTCGTGGGCACCTTCAACGGCTATTGGAGCGACTTCTTCGGCCCGCTCATCTACCTCAACGTAAAGGACGAATACACGCTTGCGATAGCGATATTCAGAGATTTCAACAGCAATTACAAGATGACGGAAGTACCAAACGGAATGGCGGCGGGTGTGTTCATGTCCGTGTTCCCCGCAATTTTGTTCTTCCTCTTCCAGCGTCGGCTCATCGACGGCGTGATGATAACGGGCATGAAAGGTTAAAAGGATAAAAGATGAAAAGAGTATTTGTAATTTTAATGTCGGCGGTATTCGTCATGCTCACGGCTTGCGGAGGAGGAGGGGAAACGTCCCCGTCAAATCGCACCGAATACGACGAGCGCAACCTCTCGGCGCAGGAGTACGCGCAGTACAACCTCGCCGCTACCGACGCGCTTGGCCGCAGTTTCGGCCCCGTGGACGAGGTGAACGAAAGCCGCTACGTCGGCATGTTCTACTTCCTGTGGTCGGGTGCGCACGACGTCAACCGTTACGACGTCAACTGGCTGCTTGAAAACGCGCCCGACGATCTCTGGTCGCTCAATGCCGACAAGAGCCGCGGCAAAGTCTACCACTATTGGGGAGAACCGCTCTTCGGTTACTACGACAATCTCGACGAATGGGTGATAACCCGCCACGTGGAAATGCTCACCACCGCGGGCATAGACTTCCTCGGGCTGGACGTTACAAACGGCCTTACTTACGACGACCGCGCGCAGCTTTTGTTTGACACCCTCGTCAAATTCGCCGCTCAGGGCTTTGACGTACCCAAGATAACCTTCATAACCAACACGGGCTACAAGGACGTGGTAAAGCACGTTTACGACACGTGGTACCAAAATCCCGTGTACGACTCGATATGGTTCCGCCCCGACGGCAAGCCCATGATCGTCACCAACCTCGGCGGCTGGACGGACGCGGGCGACGACCTTTACGTAAACTACTTCGACATGAAGGAAGTGCTCTGGCCCAACGGCCCGCAGTCTCCCGAGGGCTTCCCGTGGATGGATTTCCACTATCCTCAGGAATTCCACTATCTCAGCGGGGCGATGTCCGTGTCGGTGGCGCAGCACAACTCAGTCGCCATGAGCAATCAGGAAAACGGCAACCGCGGCAGAAGTTTCAACGTGCAAACCATGTCGCACGACCCCTCTCGCGTCAATTACGGCGACAATTACGCCAACCAGTGGCAGACCGTTTACAACGAGAAAGGCGTGCGTTTCGCCTTCGTAACGGGCTGGAACGAGTGGATTGCCATCAAGCAGACCACGAACGGCAAAGTCAGTTTTGTGGACGAATTCAACACCGATTTCTCCCGCGATATAGAACCCATGAAAGGCGGTTACGGAGACAACTATTACATGCAGACCATAGCCGCCGTGAGACAGTGGAAGGGCAGGGAGCCTTACCATTACAAATACGTCAACCACAGCGACTGTCTCGACCCCGACTCTCCCGTGTGGAACGACGTTCCCGCCTATGCCGACTTTGAGGGAGACGCCATAGCGAGAGACCACAACGGCACCGTCAAGGGCGATGACGACAGGTACATCCGCTATACCGACAATTCCAACCGCAACGACATCGTGTCCGTTCAGGTCGCATCGGACGGCGAATACCTCTGTTTCAGGGTAGAAACCGCCGCCGACGTTACCGCCCCGCAAGGCGAAAATTGGATGAACATACTCATCAACGTCAAATCCAACACCGCCTCGGGCTTCAACGGCTACAACTTCGTGCTCAACAAGAATCCCGATCTTGCGGGCGGCACAAGCGAGATTTCCCGCTTTACGGGCAGCGGCTACCAAACGGTGTCCGCGGGCACGGCCGAACTTGCCGTTTCGGGCAGATACCTCACCGTAAGGGTCAGGCTTTCCGCCCTCGGCCTCAGCGACAACGACAGGCACATAGAATTCAAGGTAACGGACAACATAACCGTGCAGGACGACATGTCCGACTACTACGTCAGCGGAGACAGCGCGCCCATCGGCAGAACGGCTTTCGCTTACGGCTTCTGATACCAAAGATAGAGGAATATATGATGAACAGGGATATTTCATGCACCGTGTCGGAGGCCGAAGCGGAGTTTTCGTTAAGGATGCTCTGCGGGGTGGACGACTTTGGCCGAAAGATAATCCCAATGGGGGAAATAAAGTCCGATAAACCGCGATATGTGGGGCTTTTCTACTTTCTCTGGCTGGGCATGCACCCCGCCGAACAGAAGGCGGTTTACGAGATCAACAGGCTTGAAAAGGAGAATCCCGCCGCGCTCTGGGCGGCGGACGACCCAAAAAGCCCACGCGGCGCTTACCACTTCTGGGGCAAGCCGCTCTTCGGCTACTACAACTCGGCCGACCCGTGGGTCTTGAGAAAGCACGCCGAACTGCTCACCGCAGCGGGCATAGACTTTCTCGTCTTCGACGCCACCAACGCCTACACTTATCCCGAGACCGTTTCCGTTCTCCTCTCGGTGTTTGACGAATACCGCAGAAAGGGCTGGAATGTGCCCAAGTTCATGTTCTACACCAACTGCTCCTGCGCTTCCACCGTGCGCCGCCTGTACGACGGCAGCGGGGAAAAACAAGGCTCGCCGTTCCCCGACGGAATCTACAAAAGCGGCCTTTATCGCGAATTATGGTTCGCTCCCGAGGGCAAACCGCTCATCGCCGCCATAACGGACGGTAACGGCGGCGCGTCCGATCAGGGCACCGCGCAGGCGGTCAGGGACAAGGAACTTTTAGACTTTTTCGACATCAAGGAAAGCCAGTGGCCCAACGTCGCGGCCGAAAATCCCAACGGCTTTCCGTGGATAGACTTCACAAGGCCGCAGCGCCTTTTCGGAAACGCGGTCAACGTCAGCGTTGCCCAGCACAACAAACTCCCGTTTTCGGACGCGCGCTGCAACACGCGGATAGAAAACGAAATGTGGGGCAGGGGCTACACTTCGGCAAACGGCCCCGACCACGGCACGCAGGCCGTGCACTCGGGCAAAAATTTCGAGGAGCAGTGGCAAACCGCCTTTGAAAAGGACGCCCGCTACACCTTCGTAACGGGCTGGAACGAGTGGATCGCCCTCAAACAGCACGGCAGGATAGACACCAACGGCCTCGGCCCGCGCACCTTCTTCGTGGACGCGTTCAACACCGAGTTTTCCCGCGATATAGAGCCTATGTCGGGCGGATACGGGGACAATTTCTATCTCCAGCTCGTGCGCAACGTGCGAAAGTTCAAAAGGGAACAGGCCCGCCCCGCCCCGTCGCCGCGGCACACGGCGGACCTCGGCGATGAACGGAGCCTCACAGGCATTCCCACCGTTTACAAGAACATAACCGTCGGCGCCCACGCAAGAGACCACGTCGGTTTCTGCCCCGCCGTCAGATACACGCAGCCCGCCCCGCCCTTCTCGGTGGAGGAGGTAAGGGTGGCTTCGGACGACAAAAACCTCGTATTTCTCATAAAAACCGCGGGTAACGCCGCTCTCGCGTCGGTCGTTCTGGCGGCCGAAAACGCCCCTTGCGGCTTCGTTCTCAACCGCGGCGGCGCTGCGGGCGCCTGCACGGTAGAATCCGTCGGCGGAGGGGAGTACAAACCCGTCTGCACCGCGCAGTCGGCCCTTGTCGGCAACGCCCTCGCCATCTCCGTCCCGCTCGCCGCGCTCGGCTTAAAACCGCCCTTTGCCATAGCCTTCAAAGTGGTGGGAGCAGAGGGGACTGAACCTTCCGCCTTCTACACCCAAGGAACGTGCGCCCCCGCGGGCAGGCTCGGCTGGGTCTACTCCGCGCAGTAACCCCAAAAACCCCCTGAATCTCACAAAACCGCAAAAAAATAGTAACCAACCACAGTAAATCAAAACGGAGGGATGTGATAAAATGACGTACGAAGAATTTCAGGAATATATGGACAGAAAGTTCAATGAACTGATCGATGAACTTTGCCCGAAATATCGGCAGTTTGAGCGTAATGGCGGAGTCGGTAATAACTTTGCAATCGAAAAGGAAGCAACACCCGAGACCGACGGCAGCCCCGCAATACTCAAACAACCCGCAACCGACGGGGCGCGTCCCTTGAAACTCGCAAATCCCCGCACCACCAAAATACACTGACCTGCGGGATATACCGCCCCCACAAAGTGGCGCCTCCCGAGGAGGAGGGTCGCGTAGCGCCTGAGGTGGGCAACGACCCCAAAAGCACTCGCCCGACAAAACGCACGGACATGGCGCAAAACCCCAAAAACCCCCTAAATCTCACAAAAACAGCCCAATTCCGCAGGCGGCGGCAAACAACCGAAGCAAAAACGCCCAATTCCGCAGGCAACAACCAAACCCAAAACGCAACCAACAACGCAAACAACCAAAACCCACAAAACCAAAGTACGGCACGGCGGCCGAAACGCCGCCCGCCGCAATATAAGGAGGATACAATGAAAAAACTCTCTGCCCTCATCGTCTCGTTCGCGATAGTACTCGCGGGGATGGGTCCGGGTATTTTAGCAGGCACGCGGCCGCTTTCCGCCTCGGCAACCGAGGTGGGAGAAGTGGTTACCACGACGGACGGCACGACCGAAACGCCGTACGCAACGCCCCTCAACCTCGACACGGGCGCGGCCGTCCGCTTTACCATTACCGAAGCGACGCCAACAACCGCCAACACCGAGCGCATGGTGTTCACCTTTGCCAAGCAGAACAGCGAAAACGGCGTTTACCTCACGGCCTACCTGCAATACCCCAACGACAGCACCGAAAAGATGCGCCGTATCCGTTGGGACATAACGTGGATTCGCTCGGCCGCCGACCACTACACGTCCGAATGCCTCTACACTTACGACAACGTGGTGGGCGACCACTCCATAGACTTCGTGCACATGGCCGACTCGTGGTTCGTAACCGTGGACGGCTTCACCTTCACTCCCAAGAGAGAAGTTCACGAAATGTCGCTTACGGACTGCCGCCTCACCGTTTCCGCGTCCTCCACGGCGCCCCTTTCCTACAAGGTCAACTCGCTTGACGCCAACATCGAAAATATCGACCACAACGGCTGGGCGCACCTCGGCGACGTTAAAGAAGTTGTGCAGAACGACGACGGAACGTACACCTTCCGCAACTTCAACGAAAAACTGACCGCAGATGAAGAAAACACCCGCGGCCCGCTCACCCAACTCGACGGCAACATGCAGGCGAGGAGCCACCTTGCCTCCCTCGTGGGTTACGACGTAGACAAACCCATAGAGATAACCTTCATGCACGACAACAGAGAAGCGTCCTACGGCATCTGGTACGGCATAGGTTTCGAAGAACTCCCCTTCGACAAGATAGTAACCCTCCGCCTCAACCCCGACAACACGGTCATGGGCGGCAACGTCTATCAGGGATTCCTCACCGGTACCAACGACGGCATAATGTTCCAGACCAACGGGGACTGCATGGCAGAAGCCTCTTACGCCAACCTCCCCAAAGTACATTACACCGACAACTCGGGCGGCGAACCCTACACTTCCGGGAGATACACCTTGCTCAACACTCTCCGCATCGAAATAGGGGAAACGAGCACCTCGGTGTACATGAACGGCGAACTTCTGTGGGACAACTATCCGCTCACCCGTTCTCACTTTGCCACCACCCACAAGGTCTATCCTTACTTTAAGTTTATAGAAACTCCCGCCACCCACCTCGGCGGCGCCGTCGTAGTGGTAAAGGGCATCAACACCCCAACGGCAGAATCCAACTCCTTCCGCCGCATAAAGAGCGAAACCCAACCCTTCACCGTAGCCGTTGACAACAAGGACAACGGCACCCTCACCTTGGAGGATGAAAACTTTGCCCCCGTTCCCGCGTCCGAATATTCGTACGAGGGCGGCATTCTCACCGTTCAGCCTCAGGTTTTCGCCTCGCTCGAAGTGGGTTACCACAACTTTTACGTCCGCAACAACGGCGGGTACGAAATGCTCCGCATCCGCGTTGTGGATAGTTACCGCCCGCTCGAAGCGGCCGAACTTTCCGCCACGTCTTACACCTTTGCAGAAGGCAAGGCCACCGAGGATCTCGTCATCTCCGTCAACCTCAAAAACGGCATTTTCAAGGAAATCTCGGGCGGCACCATCCGCAGGAGGGAATATTTCTTCAATCCAGAAGATGACGCCCCCAACGGAGACCACACGGCAACACTCACGATATATAAATCCTATCTGAACAGGCTTACTCAGGGCGCACGCGTCATCTCGCTCACCACGGTCAACGAGAGCGACGAGTCCGAATCCAAAACCGCCACCATCACCATCACCGTAACGGGCGAGGGTGGGTCGTCCACGCCTTCCGCTTCGCACGGCGGAAACGGCGGCACGTCTTCGGGCGGCGGTTCGTGTTCAGGCTCCATGGCGGGGGCGGGTCTTTCCGCCGCAGCCGTCTTTGCGGTCGCTGCGCTCTTGAAAAAGAGGCTCGGATAAGGTTTAATATATAAAAACAAAATCTTAAAAGGAGATTAAATGATGAAACACAAGACACGTGCGGCTTTGTTAGTCGCAACAATCTGCACCTTCGTGCTTTCGCTCAGCGTCGGTTTCGGCGTAATGGCGTTTGCCGACACTCCCGCCCCCGCAGCGGACGCTCCTCTTACAGTAGGGGCAATGTATCTGTGGACGGATCTTGAACAACTCTACATCAAGATCGACGGTATTACCGAAGAGTTCAAGCAGGGTCTCAGCTTCGAAAACACTCTCTCCACAAGCAGAGAGCAGTTTGCCGAATTTGACGACCACTTCTTCATTGACGGCATGAAGATTTCCCAAATCTATGCGGCAGATTATTCCTACACAAATGACAACGCAACCGTCAACAGTCTTGACTGGCATTGGGGTCCCGCGGGTGCAAACAGCGTGCTCGCCGCTTTCAGGGGCAGAATGCTCGGCCTCACCGCCAAAGGTATGACCGTTACCATAGAGGCGGGCTGCAGATGGCCTGTTTATGACGGCTCCAATTGGAAACTTAGCGAAAACGCCTTTGCCGAAACCGTTACCTACAGGTACGAAAATATCGGTTCTCAGGTACCTTTCACCAAAGTTGAAAACGACAGCGTTGCCGAAATACGCAACGGCGTGGCCAGAATAGAGAAAAATGGCAGCAACGTAGTTTTCATAGATTTCGACTTCGGCAGCGTGGGCACCGAAGGCCCCGGCACAACCGATAACGCCCCCGTTATACCTTACGACATGACCAGCGCCACTTGCGTCAATTTCCAGGACAATGATAAAGATCATCCTGTATCTCCCGAAGATATGGCCAAGGTAATGGACAACATCCTCATCAACGGCCGGACTCTTGCCGAGTACAACGCCACCGTTGACGGACTCAACAACATCAACGTCCACTTCGGCTTTCAGGATAAGAACCGTATATGGCTCAACTTCAACGGCACTTCCCTGGATCTCCTCAAGACCGATTTGACCGTCGGTCTCAAATCCGATTTCCGGCCCGCAACCAAACTCGGCGACGGATGGCACGTCCTTCCCTACAAACTCGGTTATGACGTAACCTACACCCTGCAGGGAGACGGAACCTTTAAGGAAACTTATTCCACGCAGGTAAAACCCGAATACATTGACATAACCGCCAACAGAGTTTACTATTACAACGCCAACATCGCGGCCATAGTATTCAGCAAAGACCTTCCCAACATGATCAACCTTGAGAATTCCATCGCCGCTTATCCCGATTTCTTCAACAACATTCTCATCAACGGCCGGACTCTCACCGAGTTCAATCAGGCTCACCCCGAATACGCAGGTGTCAACGCCGTAAACATCCACATGGGGAACATCGCGGCTAACGGCGTGTACGTCTGCCACAACGGCAGTTCCACTGCGGAATTCAAAGACGGCTACCAGATCACCCTTAAAGAAGGTCTCGTCCTTCCCGGAACCAACTACAGACTCTCCAAGGGCATCAGTTACACCGCCCACGGCGGCACCGACAGTTACTTCACCGACGACAGCGTTGAATATACCGACGTTGCCGTAGAAGACGTCAAGTGGCAGAGCTCAGACGGTATCAACATTCTCTTCAACAGAGAGTTCTCGGGGCACAACAACCTCGAAGGTCTGGTTTCGCAGTACCCCGATTTCTTCAACAACATCCTCATCAACGACACACCGTTGCCGAGCGTTACAGGCTTCCCCGCGAAGATCAACGTCCACAGAGCACACCTTTCTAAAAATTCCGTATTCATCTGGACCAACGATCCGTCGTGGCTCACCAACGGCCTCAGAGTTACAATCAAGGCGGGCTGCATAATAGCCGAAACCAATTGTATCGTCAGAGATACCATAACCTACACCGCTCCTTCCGCTGCCTCGAGCGGTAACCTCGCCTCCTTCATTCCCGACCGCGAAACGCTCCGTCCCGCCAAGTCCGAATACAGAGTCTGCGTCGGCGAACAGGTACAACTTACCTACACCGCCACCCCGGGCGAAGTTACCTTCACCACCGAGGATACCGACAAGATAGAAGTAACCACCGACGGTGTCGTTACGGGTCTTGCCGCAGGTTCCGCAATCGTAACCGGCCATCTCGGCTCCACCACTGCCGAATTCAACATCACCGTATTTGAAAGTTACGGCACTCCCGTCGTCATCTCTACGTCGGGCGGCGCAGGCACCCACTATCTCGAGATAGAAGGTGAAGGCTTCTCCAACGGCAAACAGGTTACCAACATCGAAAACCGCGTTAACGACGCGGCTCTCAAAGAGTTCTACGACCACTTCAAGGTAGACGGTCTCTCCATCACCGAATACAACGCCCAGTACTCCTTAAACATCAACATCCACTGCCTCGAAAGCAAGTTCTGCGTTTACTTCTACGATAAGCAGGGTCAGATGTGGAAGATTCCCGGCGGCACCCGCATCACCTTTGAAGCGGGCTGCATCCTGCCCGAAGTCAGCGGAACCGACGTTGCCTGCGGTATGTACAAGTTTGCCGAGGACTACACGCTCGTAGCCTCTCCCAACACCGAAAGGGGCTGGGTACCTTCCGACAAGTACGACCCGAGCGTTACCATCACCCCCGTTGACGACATACCCATGTACGTCGGCGACGAAACCACCGTTGAGATAGAGGTTGCTTTCGGTAAGGACGTAGCCGAAAATCAAAAGGAACTCGTCTGGGAACTCTCCGCCGAGGGTATCATCACCGTAGAAGAGGGCACCATCGTCGCTAACGAAGTAGGCGAAGTCGTCGTTACCGTCAAGGCCTTTGACGATACCGAAATAACCTTTACCGTCATCGTTACCGAACGCGGAACCGACTCCTCGTCCACCGAACCTTCCGACTCTTCGTCCACGGGCGGCTCCTCCGTCAATCCTTATCCCGACGATATCGAAGTCGCTTGCTCCGGCGCCGTCGCAGGCGTTACGGGCATGGTCTCCGCCGTCTGCCTGCTCGCCTTCCTGTTCTCCAAAAAGAGACGCTAAGGATTGATTTCAACCTATACCATAAGTAAGGATTAGTTTGTTTAACTTAAAAGACGAACGTCGGAATTTAGGTCAGACAGACTTAACCCCAACAAAAAAAGAGGGGCGCGCCGCATCCGCGGCGCGCCTTACCTTATATTCTTCAATGTTGTTTATCGCCAATCTTTACCGTTGCTTATCCCGCCTGCGCACAGCCCCCAAAACGCCCGATTTTGTGCGAAATAGGGGACTTTTGCTGCGTTTAGTGCCTGCCGATCGCACGTCCAAAACCGTTACATGCACCCCGTAAGCCGACGGACGTCGCTACCGCCCGCCGCCGAAACCCAATCAAATTTGGCGGCCGTTGCGCACCGTTCCGTACCATTACACGCTCCATGCAAAACCGACGGACACCCGCCAAGCCCTGTCGCCGAAACCCAATCAAAAAAGGCCGACAGATACCATATCTGCCGGCCTGTCATTTTCTTTCCGTTGTCCCGCCCTTCGGCGTCGGTTCCAGTTACCGAACAAATGTTTGTCAACTACCGCCCAACTCGCTCAATCCACCGTCGGTCGTCCATCTCTCACACGCTCAAACCACTGTTCGGCGTTCGTCTCTTATACTCTCAAACCACCGTTCGGCGTTCGTCTTTCATTCGCTCAATCCGCCGTCGGGCAACTGCCTCGCACAGCCTCAAAACGCCCATTTTTGCGCGAAATAGGGGACTTATTTATTTTCCGCCTTGGGTTTAGCGGTGGAGCCGCCTATCTTCAGTTTGGCCTTAATCACCACCGAACTCATGGTAGAAGGCCCGTTGTTTATCCTGTTGAGCAAGCACCTTGCAAGCGCCCTGCCAATCTCAACGCTGTTCTGCTTGACGGTGGTGAGAGAGGGATACACGAGGTCGGCAAAGTCAATGCCGTCAAAGCCCGCAACCGAAAGGTCCTCGGGAATGGAAAAGCCCATCTTCTGCGCCGTCTGCATGGCGGCAATGGCGGTAAAGTCGTCGGGGTAGAGGATGGCGGTCGGCCGTTCGCGGGAGGAAAGCAGTTTTTCGGTTACTTCCCGCGCAAAGTCCACGTTGTAATATTTCCCCTCAAACATCAGCGGCTCGGGGTCGGCGCCCGCCTCGCGCATGGCTTCGGAAAACGCCCGCATGCGTTCTTCGGTTATAAAGTTAAGTTCTCCGTGCACAAAGGCGATTCTACGGTGGCCGAGCGAGAGCAGGTACCTGACGAGTTCGCCCGTAACCTCATAATTGTTGCTGAACACGCCCGGTATCTTGCCGCCCGCGTAGTCAAAGCCCACGGTGGGCATGTCGCTCTCGATAAGTTCGGTAATGCTCGGGTTTGTGTAATCGCCAAAGACCAGCACGCCGTCCGTCTTTCTCTTTTTACAGTGGTTCAAAAAACTGCCGTGCGTGCCCTTGAGTTGCTTAGAAAGGATGATTATGTCATACCTGTTCTGCTCGAACTGTGTCTTGAACGACTCGAGTATATCCATAAAAAAGGTCTGTTTAAGCGCGGGCATGCTGTTGCCGAGGTAAATGAGCACTCCTAGCGAGTACGAACGCTTGGTGTTGAGATACCTCGCCATGCTGTTTGCCTGAAAATTCAGCCGCATGGCGGTCTCGTTTACAAGTTCCCGCGTCTTTGCGCTAACGCCTTTGTAATCGTTTAGCGCCTTGGAAACTGTCGCGGGCGAAACTCCGCATTCTTTCGCCAAGTCGTATATGGTTATAGCTTTCTCTTGCACAACATCGCCCCCCGAAACGTTATTCGGTTTATTGAAAACGCTTTCTGTCAATATAATATTATATCACAAAAAAATAACAACGCAAGCGATTCGGCCCGCCGCGGCGAAATTTTTTGATTTTTTTCGCTGTCTTCCGCCGCTGTTTCGACGTTTTTTCTCTTTCCCCGCCCGCGTTTCTTCTCGGTTCCCTCCCCGTTTTCCGTGGTTTTTTCTTTGTTTTTCGTGCTTTTCTCCTTTTAACCTTTCCGCGATTCTGCCGTCTTTTTTCTCCAACCCGTCCGCCCGCCCCGCCTTACATTTTGTTTTCGTCCCGCTTCT
Organism: uncultured Clostridia bacterium; assembly: GCA_947627065.1. Lineage (GTDB taxonomy): Bacteria > Bacillota > Clostridia > Christensenellales > Borkfalkiaceae > RGIG3732. The sequence continues at coordinate 10,115 of CANQUN010000015.1, read as the reverse complement.
TTCTCTGCTTCCCCGCCGTCCCCGTGCCTTCCGCCCGCGTTTTTCCGTAAAAAAATTCCCGCCGGAAAGCGGGAACGGGTTGTATATTTATGCAAGTCGTTAATCCGCAAGGAGAGGGGACTACCTGCGGTTTTGGATGAGCAGACTCTCCTGTCTTTGCAGCGGATAGGACGCGAGCCGCGGCGTATCGAGGTTTTCGGCGTGCATGTCCACGCCGACAATGCGGCTGTTGTCGTAAGTGGTGTAATAGTACACGCCCGTGTCGATGTTGCAGCAGGAGGAGTAGATGGTGTGTTCAAAGCCCTTGGCCACCTTGCAGCAGCCCTTCTGCTGTTCGACCGAGCCGAGAATGTGGAAAAATTGGCTCACGCTTTCCACCTCGCCCTCGCCCGAAACCGAGTTGAGTTTGGTGAACGCGGCCTTGACAAAGCGGGACGCGCTTGACAGATCGCCGGGCAGCCCCATGCCGCCCATGCCGCGGCTGTAAGGCACGATGTCCACGCCCTCGGCAAACCTCGGCGTCGGCTCGTCGCGCGTCAGGTTAAGGTAATTCGCAAGGTTGGTCATATGGTAGTAAAAGGGCGGGTTGTTGGTCAAAACGCCAATCGGGTTGTCGTAAATCTTCAGCCCGTCGGCAACGGGTTCGGCCACGATGCACGCGTCGCCGTCGTCAATCAGCCAATGCAGGGGAGAGTGGGGCAGCGCGTCGGAAAAATTCTCGTCATACACGTTCATCTTTTCAAGTTCGGCACGCGCCGCGGCCACGCTATTGCAGCGGGAGAGCAGGTAGGGGATGAACTCAAACGGAGCCACGTTGGTCTTGCCCTCCGCACGCTTTGGGTAAAAGGCGTTGCCGGGAAAATTCAGCCCCGCTACGCTCAGACCCTTCTCGTTTGTCGCGTCGTAGTAGAGGGGATAACCGTCCTCGACAAAGGCCATGCCTATCATGGCGTAATGTTCGTCCGTTCTGCCCGCCGCGCGGAACTCAAACGGAAACTTCCTCGGCGTTACGGTAACCGTCTCGTTGTACGAATACTCGTAGTCGAGGTTCCTTCCGAAATAACGATTCTTGGTCTTGAAACTGACAGCCGTACACATGTTGCACCTCTTTATATTTTTCTCTTGTTATGTTCGTCTTGCCCGAACTTTCCTTTTCGCTTATTCCGTCTTGCCGAAAAATCTCTTTCCCAACTCGGCTTCGCTTGCTCGAAAAGTGTCTTTTTTGTGCGTTTTAGGCCACTTTTTAGGAAAATGCGGCCGAATTCGCCCGTTTTGACGCAAAATAGCCGAAATGTGCCGTTTTTGTGGGAAATAGGCCACTTATGCCAAAATCTTACCTTTCAAACGGACGAACCCCGCCCGTTCTTCAAAACGCAATCACTACCGCAGAGCGGCGCAGCCGCATCGCCCGCGGGACGATAAAAAACCGAATCATCCCGATCAACGGGACGGCACAGGTCTACTTTTCCGCCCGTTCGCGGTAGGCCTTGCACCTTTGGGCAACGCGCTCGAAATAAGGCTCCGAGCGCACAATGGTATCGGTGTCCACGCAGTAAGCAAGGCGGACGTAACCCGCAATTCCGAACGATTCCGAAGGCACGACCAGCACGCCCTCGTCCTTGCATATCTCAAAGAAAGCGTCGGGTTCAATCGGGCATTTGACAAACAGATAGAAGGCCCCTTCGGGCTTGACGCACTCGAATCCAAGGCGGCTGACAATGCCGTAAAGCAGGTCGCGGTTGTGCCGATAAACCGCGATATCGGCGGTTTTCCCCACACAATCGGCCACCACCCTCTGGAATACGGAGGGCGCGCACACGTACCCCAGCGCCCTGCCCGCGCCGCAAATTGCCGCAAACAGTTCGTCCCCGTTTTCGGCCCTTCCGCTCACGGCGGCAAAACCGATCCGCTCGCCCGCAAGCGACAGAGTTTTGCTGAACGAATAGCAAACCACGGTGTCGTCGTAAAACTTCACGGGGCTGACGGCCTCGGTGCCGTAAGTAATCTCGCGGTAAGGCTCGTCGGACACGATGAAAATCCGCCTGCCCGTCTCGCGGCTTCTCTTTTCCACAAGGCGACACAGCGCGCGCACCGTATTTTCGGAATACACGTTGCCCGCCGGGTTGTTTGGAGAATTGACGATAACTGCCGCCGTGCGGGAGTTCAAAGCCCTGCCGATAGCCTCGATGTCAGGCTCGAAATTTGCGTCGGAAGGCACGGCCACCAACTTGCAGCCTGCGGTTTCGCTAAAGACGGCGTATTCGGGAAAGAAGGGTGCGGAAACGACTATTTCGTCCCCGGCCCCGGCAAGCGCCGAGAACGTCGCCGTCAGCGCGGCCGCCGCTCCCGCCGTCAGATACATTCTGTCCGCGGGCAGCGGACCCCCCATTTTTTGTGAGAAATAGGCGGCTAATTTCTTCCGCACCCCTTCGTCGCCCTGCGCCGAAGTGTACCCGTGAACGGTCGGATCGCCCAGATTTTTCACGATGGACTCGTTCACCTCTTCGGGCGCGGGAATGTTGGGATTGCCGATTGAAAAGTCAAAAACCTTGTCCTTTCCGCGCTCGGCGGCAAGCGCCTTGCCGTATTCGAAAAGTTCTCTTATTACCGAACGGCTCTCTCCCAGCCGCTTCATTCTCTCGTTGAACATACCTATCCTCCGATTTTACGAATTATAACATAATATGCCGCCGTTGTCAAATAAATTGAATCCGCCGCTCAACTCGTCCGCCCACTTTACTTCTCCGCCCCGCCGCCCCGCCGCAGTTCCGCCCGCCGCACCCGCCGGGCAACCCCGCACCGTTCCCGCGCCAAAGCGCCCCGCCAAGGCGCGGCGTAAACCGCACCGCAAAACCGCGTTCAAACTCAAACATCGCAAACGCACGTTGCCCCAACCCAATTCAAAAAGATTGACAGCGTCCGCTCAAAATGGTAAAATTACATGGACGAACAAACGGAGAATAACATGAAAGCAATAATAACCACAACGGGCAGGGACAGGGTCGGCATTCTCGCCGCCGTCGCGGGCTACATAAGCGAGATGAACTGCAACGTGGAGGACATTTCCCAAACGGTCATGCAGGGCAATTTCGTAATGATAATGATGATATCGCTCGACGGGTCGAGCCATTCGTTTGAAGAAGTCAGCGAAGGGCTGTCGCGGCTCTTTCCCCAAGGAGACCTTACGGTAAGCATGCAGCGCGCCGAGATATTCGACGCCATGCACCGCGTATGAGGCACGCCATGTTCAATCCAAGCGACATAAAAGAAACCCTCGGCATGGTCAAGGATCAAAAACTCGACGTCCGCACGGTAACCATGGCCGTCAGCATCCTCGACTGCGTGTCCGATTCCCCCAAAAAATGCGCGCAGCGCGTCTACGACAAGGTGGCCCGCAGCGCACGCAGCCTCGTTCCCGTCTGCCGCGACATAGAGCGGGAATACGGCATTCCCATCGTCAACAAGCGCGTCTCGGTTACGCCCGTCGCCCTCGTGGGTGCGGCTTCGGGCGGGTACGAAGAAATCGCCCTTGCCCTCGACCGTGCGGGTGAGGAGATCGGCGTCGATTACGTCGGCGGATATTCGGCGCTCGTGCAAAAGGGGATAACCGATGCCGAATCCGCCTTTTTGGGCACCGTGCCCCACGTTCTTGCCTCCACAAAAAAACTCTGAGATAATAAAAAGCACGGCAGATCTCACCGCAGACCGCGATTCCCTCGGCTGTGCCAAACTCGTCGTGTTTGCAAACGCCGTTGAGGACAACCCCTTCATGGCAGGCGCAATGTGCGGCGTGGGAGAGGGGGAATGTTCGGTAAACGTCGGCGTGTCGGGTCCCGGCGTTGTGGAAAACGCCATCCGCCACATAGAAGGCGGCACCGCTGCCGACCTCACCGCCGTGGCCGAAACGGTCAAGCGCACGGCCTTCAAGATAACGCGTGCGGGCATGCTCATCGCCAAAGAAGCGGCCGCCCGCCTCGGCGTTCCCTTCGGAATAGTGGACCTTTCGCTTGCGCCCACTCCCAGCGTCGGAGACAGCGTCGCCTACGTTCTCGAAGCCATGGGGCTTGAATCCGTCGGCTGCCACGGAACCACCGCCGCGCTCGCACTCCTCAACGACGCGGTCAAAAAAGGCGGCGTGATGGCTGCCGACCACATAGGCGGGCTGAGCGGCGCGTTCATCCCCGTGAGCGAGGACCTCGGCATGATAGAAGGCGTAAACCGCGGCTCCCTTTCCATTGAAAAACTCGAGGCCATGACCTCGGTATGTAGCGTAGGTCTTGACATGATAGCCGTGGCGGGCGACACACCCGCCTCCGTCATATCCGCGATTCTTGCCGACGAATGCGCCATAGGCGTGGTGAACAACAAGACGACGGCCGTCCGCATAATCCCCGCCGCGGGCAAAAAAGTGGGGGACACCGTAAACTTCGGCGGCCTGCTCGGCAGCGCGCCCGTCATGCGCTTGAACCCCGCTTCACCCAAGGTTTTCGTTGAAAGAGGCGGACGCATTCCCGCCCCGCTGCATTCCAACAAAAATTAAAAAAGTCCCCGTTTTCTCACAAAAACGGGGATTTTCATCAAGTCAGGAAACTACGTCTTGGGTCATTCTCGCGTGCGATAGGCACAGCCACACAATCATGTAAATGCCCGCCAGCCCCACGAGAATGTAGAGTGCTCTTTCCAACCAGCCGAGGCCGAATGTAACAAACGCCACGAGGTTGAACGCAAACAGTCCGACGAGCAGCCAGTTGATCGCCCCGACTATCACGAGTATGAGTGAAATTACGCTGAATACGTTAAAAGTTTTCATTTTTTAACCTCCTCAGTCTATTTTGCCCCAACCCCAAAATATTATACCGCTCCGCCCCAAACCCCAAACTCAAATCCCCAAACCGTAACCCCCCAAAAACCCCGCCTTAAAAAGCGGCAGGCAAATCCGCACCGCAAAAAAGGAGAAAATATGGACAAGAATCTGTTTTTATCGCCCACTGCCGAATATCGCGGCAAGCCCTTCTGGGCGCTCAACGGCAAACTCGACAAAGCGCAACTTGCCTTTCAGATACAGTGTATGAAGAAGATGGGCTTCGGCGGAGCCTTCCTCCATTCGAGGACGGGTCTCGTAACCGAATACATGTCGGACGAGTGGCTGGAACTCATATCCTTCGCCGCCGACGAACTCGCCCGCAACGGCATGGAGGCCTACCTCTACGACGAGGACAGGTGGCCGAGCGGCACCTGCGGCGGGCTTGTAACCGCCACGCGTGAGTTTCGGGCCAAGGCCATGAACTACCGCACGGCGAGTGAAAACCGCCCCGACAATTACATCGCAACCTTCGCGATAATGCGCGAAATAGGGGGGATTTCGTCTTACAGGCGCATTTCATCACTATCCGAAAAAGAGAAAGAAGAAGAGGCGATCGACGTGTTTTACGAGTACATGCAGCCCGACACCTTCTACAACGGCTACACCTACGTTGACACCATGAACCGCCACGCCACAGACAGATTCATCGAGCTTACCCACGAGCGTTACCGCAAGGCCATGGGCGAAAAGTTCGGCACGGTAATCATTGGCATCTTCACCGACGAACCCCACCGCAACGCCCTGCTCAACGGCTTTGCGAGAAAGGAGCCGTTCAAGGAGAGGCAGATACCCTACACCTACGTCCTGTTCGACGAGTTTGCAAAGAGGAGGGGCTACCGCCTCGAGGACAGGCTGCCCGAACTGTGGTTTAAGTTGCGGGGCGAAAAATTCTCCAAGGTCATGTACGATTACGTGGAAACCGCACTCGAACTCTTCCTTGAAAATTACGCCGTTCCGTATCTGGAATGGTGCAAAAAGAACAAACTTGTCGTAACGGGCCACGTCCTGCACGAGGACAACCTTGCGGCGCAGACCACCATGTGCGGCAGCGTGATGAGATATTACGAATACATGGACTACCCGGGCATGGACAACCTCGGCGAGAGGAATTACGCTTACAGCGTCCCCAAACTCGTCGCCTCGGTCGCCCGCCAGCTCGGCAAACCATTCGTCCTCGACGAACTTTACGGCTGCACGGGCTGGCAGATGACGTTTGCCGACTACAAGCACACGGGAAATTGGCAGAGCGCATCGGGCGTAACCCTGCGCTGTCCGCACCTTTCGTGGTACACCATGAAGGGAGAAGCCAAGCGCGACTATCCCGCAAGCATACTCCACCAGTCCGGCTGGTACCCCTATTTTTCGGTCGTAGAGGACTATTTTTCAAGGATGAACGTCGTCATGAAAAACACGCAGCCGCTGTGCGACACGGCCATCCTCAACCCCATAGAAAGCGTCTGGGGACTCACGAGAGAGGGAACTTACGTCAACTCTTTCGGCGTAACCGACCCCCTTTACCAAAAGATAGAACGGCAGTACGCCGAACTTTACAAAACCCTGTTTCTCGGCGGGGCGGAAGCCGATTACATCGACGAAGGAATCCTCGCAAAGTACGGTAAATCTCACAAAAACGCCCTGTTTGTGGGCGCGGCGGAATACAGAAAACTCATACTTTCGGGCAACCTCAACATACGCGGCACCACGCTCTCGCTCGTGCAAAAATTCCTTGCGGGCGGCGGCAGGGTCTACGTCCTCGGCGACCCGCCCGAATATCTCGACGGAATGCCCCACGACTTCACGGGAGAACTCGACGGGGCAGTGTTCATGCCCTTCGAGCCTGAAAAACTCCTTCCTCTGGTATCGGACGGTCCGCTGCCCGTCTCCCTGCACGGCGGCAACATAATAAAATGCGCGAGGAAGGCGGACGACGGTTATTTTCTCCTTCTTCTCAACGCCGAAAAGGAAGAGGAAGCGGACGTCTCCGTTGCCGTAGAAACCGACCTTGTTCCCGAAGTGTACGACATGACCGACGGCTCCGTCCGCGGGATAGAATTTACCCGAAAAGTGCCCTATATCACGCTTAATCTGCATTTTTCACCCGACGAGGCGGTGCTCCTGCACTTCTCCCGCACGGCCGAAAAAACGCCGCAACCGCCCATAATGCAGAGCCTGCCCGTGCCCGACATGTTCGACTTTGAACTCAACGAACCCAATTACCTCGTGCTCGACAACTGCTCATGTTTTGCGGACGGTGAATTGCTGTTTGAAGGCAACGTTCTCGAAGCCGACGGCCGCTTGCGCGAGCATTACGGCCTGCTCCGCCGCAATAACGAGATGATCCAGCCTTGGTTCAAGGCAAAATTCTTCCCCAATGCGGACAGAGTGTACGGCCGCGTCCGCGTCGTTTACACCTTCGAATGCGCCGCCCGTCCCGCCCGCATATCCCTCATGACGGAGGACGCAAGGGAGAGCGCGATAACCCTGAACGGCACCGCCGTCGACAGTTCAAATCCATCTTCAACCGAACTCGACAGTTGCTTCGACATCGTCGAAATACCCCCTGAATCGCTGAAAATCGGGCATAACACCCTCGAGATACAATTTGATTTTTACGAGAATTTCAACTTCGAAGGCGTCTTTCTGCGTGGCGACTTCGGCGTTGGCGGCGCGGCGTTCGACACGCTGATTCCTCTGCCCGAAAAACTCGGCGTCGGCGACCTTGCCGCCTTCGGCCTGCCGTACTACTCGGGCGGGGTTACTTACAAGATTCCCGCGGACGGGGGAGAGTACGCCGTCCGCCTCGGCGAACATTCCTGCGCCCTCGCCCTTCTGGAAAACGCGCCCGTCGCCTTCCCGCCCTTCGTCTCCAAACCCGTCCGCACCCGCGGCGGCCTCAACTTAACTCTCGTCATGACCCGCCGCAACCTGTTCGGCTGCACCGCCGCGGACGGCAGCCATTCCATGCTCATCAAACAGGGTCTGCTCTCCAAACCCGCCTTGTTTGCCGTCAAGCATAAATGACCCGCCGCACGCACCGCGACGGCCGCACCAACACCCAACCAATCCCCGCACAAGCACTCCCGCGGGACGCCAACAATCCCCGCACATGCACTACCGCGGGCCGCCAACAATCCCCGCCGCGCACCAAACCCACAGCCTATCTTTCGACCCCGTAAGTCCGCTTAATCACACAAAAACGCCCGATTCCGGCTCTAATGTGAAAGTTTTATGTCGGCGAGGTGCCGAAGAGGTAAAATTATAAAAAAGACATTGAGGCGCGCGCCCCTGCACTTGACACGGGCGCGCGCGTGTGTTATTATTTAACATAGTGGGATATATGCGCATGTGTGAAAGCGCGGCGCGCTGTGCGGTCAAAAGTCCGGCATTCGGTGCACACCCGCGGCGCAAAACGCCCGTCTGACTCGGTTGCAAACGCGGCGGACATCGGCCCGAAAATTCACGCAAGCCCCCACGCGGCGGGAGATGTGCACGCGGCAGAATTTCGGCGTCAGACCCAAAAAGCCGCCTAAAACGCACATAAACCCGCACAAACAACAAACCAAACCCACAAACCGAAACGACAAAAAACCGAAACAAACGGCAAAACGCACGTTTCAATCGTTATCAAAAAATTCAATCGGTGGCGTAGATGAACGAACGAGAAACAGACGGAACACTCTTTTACAAGATGCTCGCGTCGGGGCTTAAATGCCTCAAATCCAACATAGAAGAAGTCAACGACCTCAACGTTTTCCCCATTCCCGACGGAGACACGGGCGACAACATGTTCGCAACGCTCTACGGCGGAATCAAAAACGTGCCCGACCCCAACGACGACGTGATCCGCAACATGGCCAAGCCCATAAGCGAGGGCGTGCTGCTCGGTGCCCGCGGCAACTCGGGCGTGATACTCTCGCAGATGGTCTGCGGAATATGCGAAGAATTCATGCAGCACGAGCGCGTGGACGTCAACGCTCTCGGCAAGGCGTTCGCCCGCGGGGTGGACAAGGCTTACGCCTCGGTCGCCGTCCCCGTGGAAGGCACCATGCTGACCGTCCTCAGAGAGGCTACGGAATACGCCAACTCCAGAATAACCGACGCCAGCACGGTTAAGGATTACTTTGAAGATTTCCTTGAAGAGGGTGAGAAAACCCTTGAAAAAACGCCCGACATGCTGCCCGTTCTCAAAGAAGCGGGCGTCGTGGACTCGGGCGGTGCGGGCGTGCTTTACGTAATCCGCGGTGCAATCGCAGCCCTCGGCGGCAAGGAGGACGCCGACCTGTCGGACCTTCCGGCCGACGGCAGGATGAACAGGATAGATTTTTCCCTTTTCACCGAGGACAGCGTCATGCAGTTCGGTTACTGCACGGAATTTCTGCTTCAGCTCACCCACGCCAAGACGGACATCGCCGCCTTCGACCTCGGCAAGATGAAGGAGGAAATCTCCGTTTTCGGCGACTCGCTCGTTGCGGTGATGACGGGCAGTATCGTCAAGATACACATTCACACCCTCACCCCGGGAGCAGTTCTGGAATACGCCCAGCGTTTCGGCGAGTTTCTGACCCTCAAAATCGAAAACATGACCCTCCAGCACAACGAAACCATAGCCAAAAAGAAGGAGAACGTGTTTTCCAAAAACCTCACCCGCAGAAAGTTCGCCACGGTTGCCGTTGCCGACGGAAAGGGCATGATAAGCGCCTTCAAAGAACTCGGCGCCGACCTCATAATAGACGGAGGGCAGGGCAACAACCCTTCGGTAGAAACCTTCCTCAACGCGTTTGACGCCATAAATTCGGACGTAATATTCGTGCTGCCCGACAACAACAACATCCGCATGGCCGCGGGAGAAGCGGCAAAACTCTACCACGGCTCCGACGTACGCGTGCTGGAAGCCAAAAGCCCGGGCGACGGTTACGCCGCACTCTCGGCCATGGACTTCACCGCCGGCGACGCCGACGAGATAGCCGCCTTAATGCAGGGCGAGATAGACGCGTCCGTCTGCGCCTGCGTCTCCCGTTCGATAAGGGACACCGTGTCGGACGGCCGCCGCATAGAAAAGGGCAGTTACATCGGCTTTGCCGACAAGAACATTCTCACCGCAGACGCCGACCGCAAGACCGCCCTTCTTTCCACCCTTCAAAAGTTGGGAGCCGACCAAAAGAGTTTTATCGTCGTGTTCTACGGCTCGTCCGTTACCGACGCCGAATGGCAGCAGGCCGAAGTCTCCGTTTCCAAGGCCTGCCCCAATGCC
>CANQUN010000014.1 GCA_947627065.1 uncultured Clostridia bacterium | reverse complement strand
CGCGCTCGTCGGCATAATCCCGCACACGCACAGCGTCGGCCACTGCTACCGCTGCCACAGTTCGGTGGAACCCATCATCTCCAAACAGTGGTTCGTGCGCATGGAGCCGCTCGCCAAACCCGCCATCGACGTCGTTAGGAAGAAGAAGGTCAGATTCACGCCCGAACGCTTTGCCAAGATCTACTACAACTGGATGGAGAACATCAAGGACTGGTGCATTTCCCGCCAACTCTGGTGGGGGCACAGGATTCCCGCCTACTACTGCGACGAATGCGGCGAGACGGTCGTTGCCAAATCCCTGCCCGAAAAATGCCCCAAGTGCGGCTGCACGCATTTTACCATGGAAGAGGACGTGCTCGACACGTGGTTCAGTTCTGCGCTCTGGCCGTTCTCCACGCTGGGCTTCCCCAAGGACACGGAGGATCTTAGATACTTCTTCCCGACGGACGTGCTCGTAACCGCTTACGACATCATCTTCTTCTGGGTCGCAAGGATGATCTTCTCGTCTGTGGAACAGATGAAAGAAGTGCCTTTCAGGGACGTGCTCATCCACGGCATCGTGCGCGACGCAGAGGGCAGAAAGATGAGCAAATCCAGCGGCAACGGCATCGACCCCATCGAAGTCATCGAAGAATACGGCGCCGATTCCCTGCGTTTTTCGCTGATAAACGGCATTTCCGCAGGTAACGACACGAGATTTTCAAAAGACAAGGCCGAGGGCGCGCGCAACTTCATGAACAAGATATGGAACGCCTCGCGCTTCGTCATAATGAACTGCGAGGGGACGGCCGTCCCCGAACTTAAAGACTGCAAGCTCACCGTTGCGGACAAATGGATACTTTCGCGTCTCAATTCCGCAATCCGCTCGGTAACGGCAAACATGGAAAAGTACGAAACGGGTCTTGCATGCGCTTCCCTTTACGATTTCGTGTGGAGCGACTTCTGCGATTGGTACATAGAACTCACCAAACCCGTCCTCTACGGCGGAGACCCCAAAAAGAAGGCTTCGGCCCTCGGCGTTCTTACCTACGTTCTCGGCGAAACGCTCAAACTCCTGCACCCTTTCGTTCCCTTCATCACCGAGGAAATCTACGGTTCGCTTCCCAACGCCACGGGCAGCATAACCGTCGCGGCATTCCCCAAATACTCGCCCTCACGCGTGTACGCAAAGTCGGCAAAGAACATGGAAACGGTCATGGAGATAATAAAGACGGTCAGAAACATCAAGGCCGAAGCGGGCGCCGCACCCTCCAAAAAGGTCCCGCTGTGCGTCTCCACCGAAGATTACAAAAAGGTTGTAGAGGCGTCCGCCACCTACATCGAGAAACTTGCCGGTGTCAACGGAATACGCTTTGTCGAAAATAAAGAGCAGGTCGGAGAAAAGTGCGTTTCCAAGGTCCTGCACGGGCTGGAAATCTACGTTCCGCTCGGTTCGCTCGTCGATATGGACAAGGAGATCGCACGCCTCGAAACCGAGTTAGAACGCGTGAAATGTGAGATAGAGAGGGCTAATGCCCGTCTTTCCAACAGCGGCTTTACCGAAAAGGCCCCCGCACATCTCGTCGAAGCGGAGAGAGAAAAGGTCCGCAAGTACGCGGAAATGAAAGAAAAATTAGAGATGCAAATAAAAGAATTTAAGGAATGAAAAATTTTGAAGAACAATAAAACGCTTAAAATACGTTTTCTCGGAGGGCTGGGCGAAATAGGCAAAAACATGACCGCCCTCGAGTACGGCAGGGACATCATCGTCATCGACTCGGGTGCGAGTTTCCCCACCGAAGAGATGCCGGGCATAGACCTCGTGATTCCCGACGTATCCTACCTCGTGCAGAACAAGGACAGGGTCCGCGGCGTAGTTTTGACGCACGGGCACGAGGATCACATCGGCAGCCTGCCCTTCCTCTTAAAAGAGGTAAACGCCCCCGTTTACGGCACAAAACTCGCCCTTGCGCTCTGCGAGAGCAAACTCAAGGAAAACAACGTTCAAAACTACACGTTCAACACCGTCAAACCGTCGGACGTCGTCAAACTCGGCTGCTTTCAGGTAGAATTCATACACGTCAACCACTCCATACCGGGGGCGGTCGCCCTCGCCATAACCACGCCCGTCGGGGTCGTGTTCCATTCGGGCGACTTCAAGGTTGACCTCACGCCCATAAACGGCGACATAATGGACATCACCCGCATTTCCGAAATAGGCAAAAAGGGCGTGCTGCTCCTTCTGTGCGAGTCCACAAACGTAGAGCGCACGGGCTACACCATGAGCGAGAGCATCGTGGGCGAAACGCTCGACCGCCTCTTTCAGGAAAACGAAAAACGCCGCCTCATAATAGCGACGTTTGCCTCCAACGTTTCCCGCCTGCAGCAGATACTCAACCTTGCCGCCAAGTACAAGCGCAAGGTGGCCTTCTCGGGTCGGAGCATGGAAAAGGTTACCGAAGCGGCCGCCCGCATAGGCGAACTTACCATTCCTCCCAACACCATAGTGGAACTTGACCGCAACAAGAACATTCCCGACAAGGAACTCGTCATAGTCTCCACTGGCAGCCAGGGAGAGCCGATGAGCGCGCTCACGAGGATGGCGGCGGACGACTTCAAAAACGTAAAGATAGGCCGCAACGACACCATCATCATCTCCGCCTCGCCAATACCGGGCAACGAAAAGATGATTTATTCGGTCATCAACAACCTTTACAGAAAGGGTGCCGAGGTGGTGTACGAAACGCTCGAGCGCATCCACGTTTCGGGCCACGCCTGTCAGGAAGAACTCAAAATACTCCATTCGCTCGTAAAACCTCGGTTCTTCATACCCGTGCACGGCGAGTACAGGCACCTCAAAAAGCACCTGAAACTCGCAAAATCCTTGGGTATGAGAGAATCCAACATGCTGATTGCCGAGATAGGGCAGACGGTGGAATTTACCAACAAGAGCATGAGATTCGGCGAGAATTTTCAGGCAGGCTCCCGCCTTGTGGACGGGCTTAACATAGAGGATTCTGGCAACATGGTCCGCGACAGAAAGCACCTTGCCGAGGACGGCGTGCTCATAGCCGTCATGACCCTGTCTGCCGAAAGCGCCGAACTTCTGCAAGAACCCGTCATCGTCTGCAAGGGCGTCAACCTCACCGACGAACAGAAAGAGGAGATGAAGCGAATCGTCGAAAAGACGGTCCGCAGTTACGACGTCAAGTCCATGGGCGACAAGAGCGAACTGCGCGGCGCAATAAGGCGCGCTTTCAAAAATTACGTGTTCAAACGCACCAAGGGCAGCCCGATGGTTCTGCCCGTGATAACAGAAGTCTGATGAACGCCTACGCGGGGAATCTTTCAAAACCCAACATTCCCGAAAAACTTGCCGAACTCCGCCGCCGTTACAAGGAGAAGGGGATTCCCGTCATGCTCGACGAGAGTCTCGCAACCCTCCTTTGCCTCGTCCGCGCCAAAAATCCCCGCAGTATTCTCGAAATAGGCACGGCAACGGGCTGTTCGGGCATCGCCATGCTGCTCTCGTCAAAAGGGTCGCTCACCACCGTGGAGACGGATTCGGACGCATTCTGCGAGGCCGAACGGAATTTTGAAGATTTTTCTCTCAAAGACAGGGTCGTTCAGTTTTACGGCGACGCCGACGAGGTGCTCTCCAGCCTCTCGCTCACCTTCGACTTCGTGTTCCTCGACGGCCCCAAGGCCCACTATTCGGGCTACCTGCCCATGATAAAGAACATGCTTGAAAAAGGCGGCGTGCTCGTTGCCGACAACGTGCTGTTCCGCGGCTACGTCGACCCCGCCGCCAAATTCCCAAGGCGGTTCATAACCATAGTCAAGCGCATGCGGCGTTTCCTCTCGGCGGTAACCGAGGACGCCGATTTCGATTCCGCCGTTCTCGACGTGGGCGACGGCCTGCTCGTCGCAGTCAGGAGGTAATATGCAAAAGCCCGAACCGATGCAAAAGCCCGAACTGCTCGCCCCCGCGGGTAACTTTTCCAAATTTCTCACGGCTCTGTATTTCGGCGCGGACGCCGTTTACATCGGCGGCAAGGATTTTTCCCTGCGCCGCCTCTCGGAAAATTTCACCGATGAAGAAATAGCAAAAGCCGCCCGAATCGCACACGAATCGCACAAAAAGTTGTACGTTACGGTCAACGTTTTCGCCCGTAACGAAGAACTCGGGCGCATCGGCGACTACTTTGAATTTCTCTCCTCGGCGGGTGTTGACGCCGCCATAATCACCGACCCGGGACTCGTGGACATCTGCCGCACCCGCGCCCCCAAACTCGCCATGCACCTCTCCACGCAGGCAAACACCACCAATGTGGCGGCGGTCGCTTTCTGGCAAAAACAGGGCGTCTCCCGCGTCATACTCGCCCGCGAACTCTCCGTAAAGGAAATCGCCGAAATCTCCGCCTCCACAGATGTGGAAACCGAGGTATTCGTCCACGGCGCCATGTGCATTTCTTACAGCGGAAGGTGCCTTCTCAGCAATTACCTCTCGGGCAGGGACGCCAACAGGGGAGAATGTGTGCAGGCGTGCAGGTGGTGTTACGACCTGCGCGAACACAGCAAGGGCGGCGGCTGGCTCACCGCGGAGGAGGACGACCGCGGAACCTACATTCTCAACAGCAAGGACCTCAACATGATCGGCCGCATTGCAGAACTTGCCTCCGCGGGTGTACGCTCGTTCAAGATAGAGGGGAGGATGAAGAGCGAATATTACCTTGCAACCGTCGTAAACGCCTACCGCAGGGCTATCGACGACTACGCCGTCCGCGGCGCCGAATACGCAAAAAACCCCCTATATCGCGAAGAATTGAACAATACCGCCCACCGCGCCTTCACCGAAGCCTACGCCTTCGGCCCCAATCCGTCCACCGTTTCTATGGACGATTCGCAAACCCGCGGAGAGGCCGATTTCATCGCCGTCGTGCTCGAAGGCACCAAGGACGGCACAGCCATCATCGAAATGCGCAACCGCTTCGCCCGCGGCGACGTGCTCGAAGTGCTCTCGCCTTCTTCCGCCTTCGGCAGCAAGATAACCGTGGACGTCATGACCGACGAGGAGGGGCAGCCCGTCGAGGATGCCAAACTCGTGCAGCAGCGCCTGCGCCTCAAAACCGACGTCCCGCTGGCGGCGGGCGATATCCTCCGCAAAAGACACTGACCCCTTGCTCGGCTTATAGCCGTCGCAATACTGCGTTACGCTGCGGCAACCCTCAGTCATTTACCTCAAAGTAAACTCCCTCGGGTTTTCCTCGCTCCTCTTTTTATAAGCGGCGTAATACTGTGTCAATCTCCGCGTGACGGCGGGTCGCGTACGCCATAGTACGCTCCCCTTGTCATGCTCGCTTTCCTTGTCTTACTTGCTTCTGAAAAGAGGTTATTTTGTTTACAAGCAGTTCTACTTGCGGCCGTCGCAATACTGTGTCATGGTAAAAAATTTCACTCCGCCGTAAATTCACGGCGGTTTTCTTTTGTCCGCACCAACGACCTCGCCCCGTCAACGCTCCGTCAACCAACCACACTCCAACCAAACCAATCACACGGCAATCAACCGCCCGCCCCGCAAGCAACCACACACAAACCAACCAACCCAACGCAACACGACCGCTGCCGCGCGGCGGGAAAATTACCTTTTTCGCGGCTTGGGCGGCGAATTTTTTATGTTTTCGCCCTGTTTTTCATAAAAACCTATTTACAAATTTTCCTTTATAGTATATAATATTTATAAGCAATAATATAATTTGGTTCATCATGAAGTGCGAACGGTGCAAAAAAGAGAATAAAAATCTTTATACATACACCTACAAAGGCGAGCCGCACATCCTTTGCGGAGAGTGCATAGACGTGGTGCGCCACGCGGGTTTCGACGCCGACCTCAGCCTCAAGACGGACGACAAGTGTCCCGCCTGCGGAACCCGCCTTGCCGCAATCCGCCGCAGCGGCTACCTCGGCTGCGCTTCCTGCCTCGACTACTTCAAGGGCCAGCTGATGCACGTGGTCGACAAGATGCAAAACCACGTGATATTTCAGGAAGAAAAGCGCATTACCGAAATCAAGGCCATACTTCTCGAAAACGAGTTTTACGCCATAACCGAAAAGGAAGAACTTACCGCCGCGGACGAGGCCCGCCTCGAGGAGATAAAAAAGCAGCTTGCCGCCCTCGAGATAAAGGTGAGGCAATGCCCGTAAAGGGAGACGAGGTGGAGCGATGCCCATAGATATATATCCCGATTTTGCGGTAAGCACGCGCGTGCGGCTCGCGCGCAACCTCGCAGGTTACCCCTTTTACGGAATGGACACGTCGGGCAACGGCGAGATTGCCGACATGGTGTACAGGACGGTAAAGCCGCTCGGCGACTTCTGCCTCATAAAGATGAGCGAACTTGGGGACGAACGCGCCGCCTGCCTTACGGACAAGCACATGATAAGCCCGCTCCTCCGTTCCAACCCCGCGACGGGCGCGCTCGTAATGCGGCGGGACGAGGCGGTTTCCATAATGGTAAACGAGGAGGATCACCTGCGGATTCAGTGCGTTTTAGGGGGTTTTTGCCTCGGCGAAGTGTACGACAACCTCGCGTATCTCGACAAAAAACTCTCCGAACGCATGAACTTTGCCGTAGACGAAGATTACGGTTACGTAACGTCGTGCCTCACCAACATAGGCACGGGAATGCGGGCGTCCGTCATGCTCTTTCTCCCCGCCCTCACCAAGGCGGGCAGGATGGGCAAGATAATAAACGAACTGTCGGGTTACGGGCTGACCGTGCGCGGCGCTTACGGAGAGGGCACGAGTGCGGAAGGTATGCTCTATCAGGTCAGCAACGAAGTTACCCTCCGCTACACCGAAAGACAGATCCTCGGCATGGTTGAATTTGCCACCCGCAAACTCTCCTATCTCGAACGGCAGGCGCGCGAGGAACTGATTTCCAGCGACCCCGTGGGCACGGAGGATTCCTGCCGCCGCGCCTACGGAATACTTACAAACTGCAAGAAACTCGGCTACGACGAGTTTTCCGAACTATACGTCCGCATGAGGCTGGGCGCGTACTACGGATTTTTTGAGACGGACGTCGGCATGATGGACTCGCTGCTCACCAACCTGCGTCCCGCGGTTATAAACTACATTGAGGGAGGAGACGTACCCGAGGACATCCTGCGGGCGGAAACCGTAAAGGCGGTTATCAGGCTTATATGACGCTTACGAAAAATACCACTCTGGTTTACGAAAACGCCGAGAGAATCTCGGAAAAATACGGGCTTTCCTACGTCGCGCCCAAGCACGTGATGTACGGGCTTATCTGCGCGGGGGACAGCGTTGCGGGCCGCCTGCTCAAAAAGAGCGGGGCAACCCCTTCGGGCTACGAATCCCTCATTTCGGGTAACGACCCGAGGAGCATGGGCGGGGCGAGAACGACCAAATCGCTCGATTCGGCCATCCGCCGTGCGGACGCAATCTCCAAGGAAGCGGGCACCAACTACGTTGCCACCGAGCACATACTGCTCGCCCTTCTGGAAAACAGAGGGGACAGCGCGGTTGCCATTTTGCGCGAACTCGGCGTGGACGTCAACGCCCTTGAAAACAAGACCCGCGTCGCCGTTTTCGGCTACCCGCCCGAGTTCAGGGCTTTTTGCACAGACATGACGGAAGCCGCCCGCGCGGGCAAGTACGATCCCGTAATCGGCAGGGACAACGAGATTGACAGAATGATGGAGATTCTCTGCCGCCGCACAAAAAACAACCCAATTCTTTTGGGAGAACCGGGCGTGGGCAAGAGCGCGGTGGTAGAAGGGTTTGCCATGGCCGTCGCTTCGGGCCGCGTGCCCGAACCCCTTAAAGACATGCGGGTGTTCTCCCTCGACATCTCCAAAGTTCTCGCGGGCACGAGATACCGCGGCGACTTTGAGGAGAGGATGGAAAAGATAATCGGCGGAGCCGCTTCGGGAGACGTGATACTGTTCATAGACGAAATACACACGCTCATTACGGGCAGCGGCAACAGCGGAGTAAACCCCGCGGATATGTTAAAGCCCCTGCTCTCCCGCGGGGAACTTTCGGTCATCGCCGCCACCACGTTTGAAGAATACAAAAAGTACATAGAAAAAGACAGCGCGTTCGAACGCCGCTTTTCGGCGGTTACCCTCGACCCGCCGTCGGTTGCAGACGCAATCAAGATACTCGGCGGCCTGCGCGGCAGGTACGAAAAGCACCACGGCGTTGAGATAACCGACGGGGCGATAGCGGCCGCGTGCGAACTTTCGGACAGGTACATAACCGACAGATTCCTGCCCGACAAGGCAATCGATCTCATAGACGAGGCGGCGGCCAAAGTCAGGATTCACTCCTTCGGCAGGGCGCCCGTCGTAGACCGCGAGAGCGTTGCGGAAATCGTTTCCGAACGCACGGGCGTGCCCGTTTCCCGCATGACCGAAACCGAAACCCAGCGGCTCGTCAACCTCGAGAGGGAACTCGGCAAACGCGTCATCGGGCAACAGGAGGCCATCGCGGCCGTTTCCGCCGCCATCCGCCGCTCCCGCGCGGGGATAAGCGACGCGGGCAGGCCGATAGGCAGTTTTATATTCGCGGGTCCCACGGGCGTGGGCAAGACCGAACTTTCCAAGGCCATTGCCGAATATCTGTTCGGAGACGAAGATTACCTCATCCGCATAGACATGTCCGAGTACATGGACAAGAACTCCGTCAACAAACTTATCGGTTCGCCCCCGGGTTACGTCGGGTACGAAGAATCGGGCCAACTCACCGACAAGGTCCGCCGCAGACCCTATTCGGTAATACTGTTCGACGAGGTGGAAAAGGCACATGAGGACGTTTTCAACATACTCCTGCAGGTGCTTGACGACGGTAGGCTTACCGACAACAAGGGCAAGACCGCAAACTTCAAAAATACCATAATAATAATGACTTCCAACATCGGCGCGTCCTTCCGCGGCCCGCGCAGGCTGGGCTTCGTGGGGGACGGCGGCGCCGCTTACGACAGCATGAAGGAGAGCATAACCTCCGCCCTTAGGGAAAGGTTCCGTCCGGAATTTCTCAACAGGATAGACGATGTAATCTGTTTCCACAGCCTCTCCCGTGAAGAATGCGGCAAGATTGCCGACATTCTCGTCAGAAAGTTGGCCGCCCGCCTCGCCGAAAAAAAGATTTATTTCCAAATGACGCCCGCCGCCGTGCAGGCGCTCATAGACCAAGGGTACAGCGACGAGTACGGCGCCCGCCCGCTCAGGCGCGTTATCCAAAAGGAATTCGAGGACAAGATAAGCCTCGAGATAATCCGCGGCAATCTGAGAGAAGGAGAAGGCGTGTCCGTCGATTTCCGCGGCGGAGAATACCGCTTTTCCAAGATATAAAAAAATTCGGGAGGAAAAACCATGCGTATCGAAATCATAGCAAAAAACAGCAGAGTCAGCGAAAAACTCGCCGACATCATCAACAAGAAAGTCGGCAAACTCGACAAGTATTTTGAGGACGACACCATCTGCCGCATCTACCTCAAAAACGAGGCCAAGAAGAGCAAGATGGAGATTCAGGTGGACTACAAGGGGAATTTTCTCCGTGCACAGGCTTATGAGGACACTTTCTTTGACGCTCTCGACGTAGTGCTCCCCAAACTCGAAAGCCAGATTTACAAGCACCGCACCCGCCTCGAAAAGCAACTGCGCCAAAGCGCTTTCAAGGACAAGATGATATTTGCCGAAGATCTCCCCGTAGATCCCAAACTTGTCAAGACAAAGAGATTCGAAATGCGCCCGATGTCGGTGGAAGAAGCCATCGAAGAATTCGGCATGATAGGCCACAGTTTCTACGTGTTCGTCGAAGAAGGCACCAACGCCGTCAAGGTTCTCTATCTGCGTGACGACGGCAATTACGGAATAATAGAACCCGTCCTCGCATGACGGGCTGCACGGCGGGCATTTCCACGGCCTCCCTGTTCGGGCGGATGTACAACGAAGATTCCGTCGCCTTCCTCTCCGCAAACGGCATTCCCGAGGCGGAGGTGTTCCTCGGCACCTATTCGGAATACACCGTACCCTTCGCCCAACTCGTAAAGAAGAGGGCGGGCGGCATGAACATCCACTCCGTCCACACCCTCAACACGCATTTCGAGCCGCAACTCTTCTCGTCAAATCCCCGCGCCCTCGACGACGCGTACGCCATTCTTGCCAACGTGCTCGCCGCGGCGGGCGTGCTCGGCGCAAAGTATTACACCTTCCACGGCGTTGCAAGGGTAAAACGCTCGGTCTCCTACACCGATTACAAGGCGATAGGGGAAAAGATGAACGCCCTCACCCAAAAGTGTGCGGAGAGCGGCGTAGTCCTCGCGCTTGAAAACGTGGAATGGGCTTACTACAACCACGTCGGTTTCTATTCGGGCGTAAAACAGTTTTGTCCCCTTCTCAAAGGCACGCTCGACGTCAAGCAGGCGAGAGAAGCGGGGGAGGGTTACCTCCCGTACCTCGAGGAGATGGGGGAGGACATAGTAACCGTTCACCTCAGCGACGTTGACGAAAACGGAAAACTCTGCCTTCCGGGCCGCGGCAAGTTCCCCTTCGGACAGTTGTTTGAAAGGCTTGCGGACAAGGGCTTTTCGGGTGCGCTTCTCATCGAGGTTTACAAGGAGAACTATTCGGATACCGCCGAGTTATTGCAATCTTACAACTATATCAACGAACTTAAAGAAAAGTTCGGGTTATAATTATAAAAATCAAGGAGAAATAAAAAATGGGTCTCAGATACAACAACAGAAAATGGAAAGAATCCATGCGTTTAAGGCTCGACTACAACAACATGCTCGCTGAATTTGTGGGCAAGGACGCGGGCTTTACCAAAAAGAACATAAGGGATAACGCCAATATAATAGACACGGCGTACAACCTCGTCCAGCTCAAACGCGGCCGCCTCATGATGGGGTGGACGGAACTTCCATACAATCAGGAAGAGGTCGTCGCCGACATAATCGCCACCGCCAAAGAAGTCCGCAAATCCTGCGACTATTTCGTGGTGCTCGGCATCGGCGGCTCGGCGCTCGGTCCCATGGCCGTGTTCAACGCGCTGTGCAACCTTCACCACAACGAACTGCCCAAGTTCCGCCGCCGCGCTCCCAAGTTCTACGTGGAGGACAACGTGGATCCCGAAAGGATGCAGGCTCTGCTGGACGTAATCGACCCCGCCAAGACGGTGTTCAACGTAATCACCAAGAGCGGCGCCACTTCCGAGACCATGGCGCAATACCTCGTCATCAACAACATTCTCAAAGAAAAACTCGGCGACGAGGCAAACAAGCACATAATCACCACCACGTCCGAGTTAAAGGGCAACCTCATCAAGATTTCCAAGGATGAAGGCTACAAGACCTTCTACATACCCGAAGGCGTGGGCGGCAGGTTCAGCGAACTCAGCCCCGTGGGGCTTCTGCCCGCGGCCGTCCTCGGCATAGACATCAAAGAAATGCTCGCTGGCGCCGCTTATATGGACAGGATATGCGCAAACGAAAAGGTTTTCAAAAACCCCGCGCTCCTGCTCGCCGCCTTCCAGTACCTTTCCATGGAAAAGGGCAAGAATATCTCCGTCATGATGCCTTATGCCGACGGGCTTAAGCTCATTGCCGACTGGTACTGCCAGTTGTGGGCGGAAAGTCTCGGCAAGGCCAAGGACAATTCGGGCTTGCCCGTCCACCGCGGCCAGACCCCCGTCAAGGCCCTCGGCGTAACCGACCAGCACTCGCAGATCCAGCTCTACACCGAAGGTCCCAACGACAAGGTTACCACCTTCATCGCCGTCGACAACTACCGCGCAACCGTCCCCATTCCCAACGGGTGCGAAAGTATTCCCGACGTGTCCTTCCTCTGCGGCCACACCATGAACGAACTCATTCAGACAGAACGCACCGCCACCGAATACGCGCTTAGTTTCGCAGGCAGGCTCAACCACACAATCTACCTGCCCGAAATCAACCCCTTCACCATCGGCGAACTTCTGTATTTCTTCGAAATGGAAACGGCTTACGCGGGCGAACTGCTCAGCATAAACGCCTACGACCAGCCGGGCGTAGAAGAGGGCAAACAGGCCACCTACGCCATCCTCGGCAAAAACGGCTACGACGAATACCGCAAGAAACTCAACGCCTTCCCGCGCAAGAAAGACGAAAACATCCTCTGATTTTCACCCGTTCCGTTTCTGCGCATTTGGTAAATCACTCCGCCCCGTGCGTCGTGTGGGTGAGTAAGTCGTGTAAATCGACCCATAACGTCTCTGTGCGTTTGGTTAATCGCCTCGCAACGCGCACCGTCATTGTGTCGTCGTGTAAACCACCCGCACAGTCGTTGCCGTACGTCGTGTAAACCACTCCACAACGCCCGTCTCATCTCACCGTTTGCCACTCTCGGCGGCTGCTTTCCACGCGGCTAAACATGGCTACTTGCCTTTAATCAACCCGCGGTCAAAACAAGGCGGTGTTCCCCGCCGTGGGCAAATCCGCTGCCTCGCTTTTCCGCCGTCGGGCACCGTGTAAACTTGCCATTCGGCAACCCCAAAAAAACAAAAAACCCCGTAAATCTCACAATTTACGGGGTTTTCCCATCTCCAATCACATCGCTAAATCAAGCAGGACAGCGGCGCGATTATCAGTATGACCGAGGCCAGCAATCCGAGCGCGCTTATAATCACGCCCGCAACGGCAAGACCCTTGCCCGCTTCGCCCCGCTCGTCGCACTGCCGCATTCCGATTATGCTCAAAATCAGGCCCACAATGCTGATGAAAAACGACAGGATAAACCCGACGATACTCATCGTGTTGTACTTCTTCATAAAACACCTCCTTCTTTGATAGATATATTATATTCCCATTATAATGGGAAGTCAAGTATTTTTCCCACAAAAGTGGGAAAATATTTACATGGAAACAACGTTCGGCGAAAGATTGAGAGAATTGAGAAAGGAGAAGGGGATAGGGCAGATTCAACTCGCCAAAGAACTCGACGTTGGCAAATCGGTCATAAGTCTGTGGGAACTCGGCAAATGCGAGCCGACGCTTTCCAAGTTGATATCCATGTCGCGCTTCTTCGGCGTGAGCATAGACTACCTCGCAGGCCTTGAAGACTGAACGGCACCGACTGTCCCGCAGGCCTTGAAAAATCCGCGCAGATAAAGACTGCCCAGAATAAAAGCGGCACAGCCTATCCCGTGCGGCTTAAAGATTGCAGATCGCACAGATTAAAACCGCAAGACTTCGCCAATCTCAAAGAAAAACCGTCCCCGCCTGCATACCCGCCGCGGCCCCTGCATAGATTATAGCATGGACATTTTATTTTCCGAATTCAAAAAGAAGGACGTCATCGAAGTGGACGGCGGCAAAAAACTCGGCAAGGTCAAGGACATCCGCTTCTCCTTGCCGGAAGGCAACATTTCGGCCATCGTCGTCGGCGGCGGAATGTTCGGCTGCGGAGGCGACGAAGTCATCCGCTTCTGCCGCATAGAAAAGGTGGGAGAGGACGCCATACTCGTGGCAAGGGGCAGGGAAACGCCCGCCGCTCCGCCTTTTCCCCAAAAGGGCTGCCCGCCGCACCCAAGTTGCCCGCCGCACCAAAATTGCCCGCCCGTCGAGCCGCCGCAGGGCGCAAAACCCTGCCCGCCAAAACCCCCAAAAGAGGGCGTTCCGCCCTTTCCGAGATTCGACGACGAGGACTACGAATAGGCCGATAATGTGCGAAATAGGGCACTTATTGAAGATTGCACCACCGTGTAATCCCTGTAAAGGCCAAAGTCTCCCGTGAACCCGAGAAAGAAGAGATAGACGTTTAGGACGATTATTACGGGCATCAGCACCATCAGAAACATACTGTGCAGCCTGTACCGCAAAGCGAAGATTCCCGCATA
Organism: uncultured Clostridia bacterium; assembly: GCA_947627065.1. Classification (GTDB taxonomy): domain Bacteria; phylum Bacillota; class Clostridia; order Christensenellales; family Borkfalkiaceae; genus RGIG3732. Next base: position 21,204 of record CANQUN010000014.1, on the reverse strand, counting down.
AATACCAATCGCGCCGCCCAGCAAGGCAACTATGAAAAGTTTGCCGTCATGGACGGCGTTTTCGCATTCTCCCTCTTCAAAACTGTCCCGCTGAAATTTCAAGAGGAAAAAGGAGTACACATTCACGGACAGCGCGTACACGCCAACCAGAACCTTTATCATTATCAGCATAAAACCGCGCACACTCCCGCGTGGACGTCAAGCACCATCAACATAAAAATATTATGCGTTCGCTTTTTCATATTATTCTTTTACAATGTTTGCAAAAAGAATATACAAACACAAAAAAATATGTTATACTATAGTAAAGAATGCTTCGGAGGCAGTTATGAAGTGTATGTATTGCGGTTGTACCGACAGCAAGGTTGTGGATTCCCGCGCTACGGACGACGGTTCGTCCATAAGGCGCAGGCGCGAATGCACCGCTTGCGGCAAGCGCTTTACCACTTACGAAACGATTGAAATGACGCCCATCCTCGTCATCAAGTCGGGCGGCACGAGGGAGACGTTTGATGAAAACAAAATTAAAAACGGCATAATCAAAGCCTGCGAAAAACGCCCCGTTCCCATGTACAAGATAGACAAACTTGTAGAATCCATCAAAAAGGAAATTTACAACAGTTTGGAACAGGAAGTTTCGTCCAAGCAGATAGGGGAAATGGTAATGGCAGGCCTTCGCGAAATCGATGAAGTGGCCTACGTACGCTTTGCGTCCGTCTACCACTCTTTCAAGGACATAACCACCTTCATGAAGGAACTCGAAAAGATGATGAAAGCCAAAAGCTGACATCACCCAAGCGCCGACATCACCCAATCCGACAAAGCCAAAATTGTAAACTTTTTTCCCGCAAGCGGAACTATTTTCCGCTACCGCAGACGCCTTGTCGTTTTTCATCCGCCCGACGGTTTGCGCCAGATTTTTGCCCCCGCAAGGCTGATTTTTCCCCCGCTCCCGCAAACGCCTTGTCGGATTTTCTTCCGACAACTCGGCGGCTTGCGCGGATATTTTGACCGCCAACGATTGTGCCGGATATTTTGACCGCTGACGTCTTGCTTCGGATATTCCCTTGTCCCAGCGTTCTACCGCCAACCAACACGAGAGGGGACGGGCAGTTTGCCTTAAACCCCAACCCAAAACTCAAATCCCAAGTAAAGTTGTAAACTTTTTGGCAAGATAAAAGTTGACAATTCCGCGCAAATGGTGTAAAATAAGAGCCATGAAAGCGGAAAGAAACATTACGGCAAAACAACTCGCGGCGGTCGCTGTCTGCACCGCGCTCATAGCAGTCTGCTCGCAGATAACCGTTCCCGCGGCCGTCCCGTTCACCATGCAGACCTTTGCCATTTTCTTCACGATATGTTTTTTAGGTGAGAAAAAGGCGGCTTTTTCAATTTTTGCCTACATTTTGCTCGGCGTTGCGGGCGTGCCCGTGTTCGCCTCGTTCGGTGCAGGTCTGCCCGCGCTGTTCGGCCCCACGGGCGGTTACATAGCGGGTTTTCTGCTCGTGCCGCCGTGCGCGTTCCTGTTCGGCAAACTCACAGGCAAATCGCCCGTCGGTAAAATCGTCGGCCTCGTCGTCGGCCTCGCGGCGGTCTATCTTTTCGGAACGCTGTGGTTCATCGCCTTTTCGCACAGCGCGGGGCGGAACATCGGTTTTGCAGCGGCCCTCACCTCGTGCGTGCTGCCCTTCATCCTGCCCGACACGATAAAACTTATCCTCGGAATACTCCTCGGCAACAAACTCAAAAAACTCCTGCACGTCTGATTACCGCCCCGGCACCCCATCACCGCCCGAACAGATGTACAAAGAAGCGTTAAAAACCCCAAAAACGCACGCCTCACCCGCGGCGGTACTCTTGCCGAACAAACCCAAAAACGCACGCCTCACCCGCGGCGCAACCCCACCCGACCGGACAGACGTACAACGGAGCGTTAAAACCTCAAAAACCCCCTAAATCTCACAAAAACGCCTATTTTCCATGGCTCCTCCCGAGGAGGAGCTGGCGCGTATGCGCCTGAGGTGGGCAACGTCCCCAACATGACTTTTCCCGAGGAGAAACCGTTATATCTATTTTCCATGGCTCCTCCCGAGGAGGAGCTGGCGCGTACGCGCCTGAGGTGGGCAACGCAGGCACCTTTGCCATCACCGCCCGAAAATCACAAAACGCAAAGCACAGCCACCCGCACCGCAACGACCAAAAACCCCCTAAATCTCACAAAAACCCACCGATTCACTCGCAATCAAGGTTTCAAAATAAATAAAAAATATGGAGGAAAGTGTATGACATCATCATTTGGTAAAACCGTAATCTCGCTCATGCTCTGCGCCCTGTTCGCGTCGTTTGCGGCCTGCGGCGGCGGAGGCACGGGAAAGCACCCGTCGGGCAACGATTCAGACCTGCCGGGTTACGTCGACCCCGACGACGCCGTTTACAAGTTCGGCAAAGAGGAGTGGACCACGCCTTATTGGGCGGGCAACGTCATGTACAACGAAACGGTCATGCTGGTAGACCGCGGCAACGGAATTGCCGAGGGCAAACTTCAGTACAACCCCGTCAAGGTGCTCTCGGTAAGGGATTACACCTTCAAAAACGAGTATAAAGAAGATGAGGATTACATAGTCTCGGGCAACTCGATAATGAGAACGGCAAATTCCGAAATTCCGTATCTCACCGCCGAAAACCTGCGCGGCAACAACATCCCCGCACCTTACAGAAACGTCTATCCGCCCGAGAATATCATCACCGATTACACCATGATGGGCAAGGCGCTTTTCACCGAGGGCACGCTCATTTACGGCCATCAGGTAGCCGTAAGTTACGTGTTCAACCCCGCAGAAGTCGATCTTACCATCATGCCCGCTTACGACGAAAACGTGCTGCCCCGCCTGCACTCGCGGCTGGAAACGGGCAAACCCGTCAAGATGGACATAATAGGGGACAGCGTTGCCGAAGGCTGCTCATCCTCGTCCTTCTTCAGCCGTCCGCCGTACATGCCCAACTTCTTCGACATGGCCACCGACCGCCTTGCGGAAATCTACGATTCGCCCGTAGAAGCGAGAAACCGTGCGCTCGGCGGCATGACTTCCGACTGGGGTTGCGCACCCGAGCAGATACAGAGGGTGGCCGCAGACGAACCCGACGTCGTGTACATCCATTTCGGAATCAACGACCTCGGCTCGGGTTACCTGCCCGAAAGGTACATCGAAAACATAAAGAGCCTCATCATGGGCGTCAAGGAGCGCGTGCCCGATTGCGAATTTGTGGTTATGGAATGCTTCACCCCCAACCCGGACAGTTACTCGCAGGCCAACATGGCCATGTATTGGCAGCAAGTCAGCAAACTCGTTGCCGAAACCGAGGACGTCTATGCCCTCGACCTGTTCACCCTGAGTACCGAAATGCTCAGATATAAGCAGTATATAGACGTAACAGGCAACGGCGTGAACCACGTCAACGACTTCACCTCCCGCCTCTACGCCATGTCCATCCTCGCCCAACTCGTCCAATACTAAGCCTAATAGATGTTGTTGTGTTGCGGTTCATATAATATGTAGCGCATACAAACTGTAAGGAAAATCAACATCAAAACAGGGGGACTTGCATCACCGCAAGCCCCCGGTTTTTTACTCTTTCGGCCAATGCTTCATCCTTGTTTACATCGCAAATTTTCCATTCTGCAAAATAAAATTTCTTTCATTTTTCACATACATTTTCCGCTTTCGTCCCGCATTGCGGGGAAGAGTTTACCCGGCGTCTTTGGATTTTCAGAAAAAATTTTTTGAAAAGCTATTGACAAACCGAAATACTTGCGTTATAATGTTACCGAACGAAAAAGAACGCGCGTACCTGAGCGAAAAAGGCGACTAGGTTGAAAAAAATGCTTAACGGAAAAGCAACGAGAAAAGATGTTGCGGCACTTGCCGGAGTATCTGAAGCCACGGTTTCTTTTGCACTCAGCGGCAAAAGATACGTGTCGGACGAACTTAAAAACAGGGTTGTAAACGCCGCAAACGAACTCGGTTATTATCCCGATTTAATCGCGCGCGCCATGTGCGAAAAGAGGACCAATTCGCTCGCCGTGCTTACAAACGACCTTGAAAGCCCGCTTCAGATGAAGATGATAAAGAGCATTGAAGAGGCCGCAATGACCAAGGACTTTTTCGTCAATATATGCGGCGGCACCATGAAGTTGGACAGGTACGTAAACAACCTCATATCCCGTCATATAGACGGCGTGTTTCTTGCCGGCGATCCTTATGCCATTACGGGCAAGCACATGAACATGCTCATAGACAACAACATAAGCGTCTGCCTCGGCACCGTGAGCGAATTTATGGACCAGCGGGTTTGCGGCGTGGGCATGGATTTTACCGAGGGTATGAAACTCATAATAGAGCACCTCAAAAATCTCGGACACAGTAAAATAGCATATCTTTCCGCATTCGACGAAAACCAAAAGGGAGATGTCCGCCTTGCGGGATTTGTCAGATACATGAAGGAATGCCTCGGACAGAATGATCCGATGTACGTCGTCGGCAAGCCGCCGTACCACAGCACGGTGGGCGTGGGTTACGAACTGTGCAGCGAACTCATCCGCAGAAAAACGCCGTTTACCGCAATAGTCTGCACCAACGACATGATGGCCTTCGGCGCAATAAGCGCCCTGCAGGAAAACGGGCTTACCGTACCCGGCGACGTGTCGGTCGTGGGAATAGACGACATAATGTTCGCAAAGGATTTCTATCCTTCGCTTACAACGCTCAGCCACAGAGTGGAATACTTCGGGGGAATGGTGTTCCGCGCTCTGTATGAAAATATACAGGATAAGGGTAAAGTGATGAGGGAAATAGTCGAACCCGAGCTTATCGTGAGAAGCTCGACGGCACCTCCAAAACATAATTCGTAATAGGGTAAAGCAACTTTCAATAACGTAAACGAGGTTTCTTGCCCAAAATACGGACAGGACGAAGGAACGGAAACCCGTTCTTCTATTTTTAACGATAAAGAACGCGCGTTCTTTATTGTTAATATCAATAAAATTCACAAGGAGGGAAATATGAAACGCAGGTTTGTATCGCTTGCCGCAATACTCGTTTTCGCAATAACCTTGCTCTGCGGCTGCGGCGGAGGAGGAGAAACTTCCTCGCCCGCAACCGGCGGAAGCGGCTATGGAGCGAGAGACGACGCGGTGCTTGCCGCCAACGCCGTCAGAAATCTTGCGGCGACCGATGACTTCGGGCGTACGTTCGGAGAAGCGGGAGAGAGGAAAGAGGGCAAGTACGTCGGGCTTTTTTATTTCGTGCACCTCGGTTTCCACGGGAATCACCGCGGGATATACGATATGTCAACGCTGGCTGCTGACGGTTATTCGGCATTTTTCAACGCCGATCCGCAATCCATAACCTCGCCTCTCGGCATGGCTCACTATTTCGCAAAGCCGATTTGGGGATATTACGATTCGGACGACGTGTGGGTAACGAGAAGGCAACTTGAAATGTTCGCCTCGGCGGGGATAGACTTCCTCTGTCTCGACGCCACGAACGACGAAAATTATACCGATACCGTCCTCACACTCCTAAAACTCATCCGCGAATACAGAAGCGAGGGCTATGCCGTTCCGCAGATTTTCTTTTACACCAACGTCAATTCCCAAAAGAATGTGCGGGAGATATATGAAACATTCTATAAAAGCGGAGAATATGCCGACTGTATGTTCGCCCCGAACGGCAAGCCTCTCATAGTCGCTGTGACGGCCGAAAACGGCGGCGCCTCCTTCGAGGGCAACCCGCTGACCGACAACGAACTTCTCAACTACTTTGAGGTCAAAGAATCGCAGTGGCCCAATTCGTCAAAAACCAACGAGAACGCCGTGCCGTGGATAGACGGAAAATATCCGCAGCACATTTACCGCGGCAAGACGGGGAATTGGATAAACGTGTCCGTCGCCCAGCACAGCAGAACGTGGAGATTTTCGGATATGGAACTTAACCCGGGGCGCGGTTACGCCTTTGAGGGTGCCTTCAATCCCGCAAACAACAATCATGAAGATTTCCGCCGCGGCATCAATTTCGAATATCAGTGGAACACCGTGTTTGAACACGAGGATGAAATAGATTACGTGTTCATCACAGGCTGGAACGAATGGGTGGCGCAAAAGATAAACATCGGCACGGGCTCGTCGCCGCAGTACGCACTCGTCGACCTGTTCAACGAGGAATATTCCCGTGATATAGAGCCTATGGAAGGCGGCTACGGAGACAATTTCTATCTCCAGATGATATCCAACATAAGGAGATTCAAATACGAACCGGCCACACACTCGGTCAGAACCGAAAAGACGATGGACATCAATGATTTTACGGCTGAAAAGTGGGCAAATGAGGACGGTTATCTCGATTTTTCGGGCGAATGCACCGTCCGCGACGCAGACGGATTTCCGGGTGCGGGACACTATTCGGACGCCAGCGCGAGAAACGACATCGTAAGGACCTTTGTAACCAAGGACAGCAATTACCTTTATTTCAGGATAGAAACGCGCGAGGATATAACCGAACGCGCAGGCGGCGACAACACGTGGCTCAACCTGCTTATCGGCACGGATGACGGAGGAGAATACGGTCCTCTCGGAATGCAGTACGCGGTCAACAGGAGCATTTCAGGCTCTTCCACGAGAATCCTGCATTATGTAGACACAGGCCGTTACGAGATAGCGGGCACGGGAGAATTTGCCGTGAAAGGCAACGTGTTGCAAATTAAGCTGCCGCTCACGGCGTTCGGCAACATAAACGGCATAAAGTTCAAAGTAGTAGACAACATCGGCGATTACGGCGATGAGGCTGTCTTTTACAAGACGGGAGATTCTGCTCCCACAGGCAGGCTGGTTTACACTTATTCTTTCGCCAACTGATAAAAACGGATATTTGCGGCCGTTATGCGTCCGTAAAAATAAAATCAAAAGGAGAAAATTATGAAATTCAAAAGGTTCATCTCGTTACTCGCGGCAGCGGCCATGGCCGTTACGCTTGTCGGTTGCACGCCCGACGACGGCTCCGGCGACGAAATAACCGACCCCAACGAAATCGATCTCAACGTTGACCACAACATCGATGCGACGCTGAGAATCGCCGTCAAAAACGACGTTACCGAAATCGACGCCATGCAGAAGGTTCAGGATGGTTTCAACAAACTCTATCCCAACGTCAAATTTGACAGAGTTCCCATAACCGATTATGAATCCACCATAATGGGCGACGTTGCCAGCGGCATCTATTACGACGTGATGTGGGCGGCGGATTCTTACGTAACGCTGTTTGCCGATTCCGACCTCTTGCAGAATCTCGACCCGTTTATCGAGGCTTCGGGCTTTGACACGTCTTTGTATTACGATTCGCTCATGCAACTCGGAAAATACAAGCACAGCGGTTCGCAGTACTTCCTCCCGAGAGATACGTCCAAGATAGTTGTTTACCTCAACAAGGGTATATTCAACGAATACAACGTACCCCTGCCCGACAACGACTGGACGTGGGATGACTACAAAGATATCTGCAAACAACTCTACGACGCGGGCTGCAACATGCAGCAGGACGCCCGTTACGTCATGGAAGCTGAATTTGACTGGAGAATTCAGCTCTACGGCATAACAAGTTCGTACGGCGGAAAATTCCTCGACGATGCGGGCAAGCCCGTTTTCGACGCCAATTTCCAGCAAGGCCTCTCCGAAATGCAGTCGCTCGTGAAAAACGGTTACGCCAAGTTCTCCAAGACCGAGCAGTCCAACTTCATCGCTGGCAGAGTGGCCATGCGCTGGCAGGTTCGTCCCGCCGCGGTAACCTACAGCAACGCCCTTCAGGACGACCTCGCCGTCGTCGCCTTTCCCAAGGTAGAATCTGGCATAGAGGGCACGCAACCGTGCTGCGGCACAGGTACCACAGGTTACGGCATAGGTAAAAAATCTCCCAACAAAGTGCTCGCGTGGAAGTTCCTCGAGTACATGATGAGTAAGGAAGGACAGGAAAATCTGTCCCAGTCGGGTCTCGTCGTTCCTTCGCTCAAAGAACTTGCCGAGGATCCCAACGCCACGTGGAGAAACAAGATTCCCGGTCTCGACCCCGAAGCGTTCATCTACGGCGGCACCCACGACGTGATACCCGATTACTACGACGTGCTCGACTCGGTTTACATGTCGGGATACGACGCCGCGGTCGTCAACATGCTCCACAACCTGTTCAGCAACCCCAACAGTTCCGTTAAGTCTCAGGTGGAAACCTGCAAGCAGGAAATCAACACCTTCATAAGACAGCAAGGTCAATTCTGATGTTAAAAAAGAAAAGGGCGACAACGAGTACCTACCAGAAAAGTTGGCAAGGGTGGCTCTTCATATCGCCGGTTCTTCTCGGCATAGCGTTCTTCACCGTATTACCCATGGCAGAGTCGCTGTATTTCAGCTTTTTCAGAGAATACAACGTAATAACTCCGCCCAAGGGCTTCGGGCTGTTCAACTACCGGCTCATGTTCTTGCAAAAGGACTTCTGGCAGGCCGTAAAAGTAACGGGAGTGTACACGGTAATAACCATTCCGCTGTACATGACGCTTTCGTTCATGCTCGCCCTTCTTCTCAATTCCAAAATAAAAGGAGTGGGGATATACAGGGTGTTGATATATCTCCCCGTCATCATTCCCGTTACCGTTTCTGGCATCATCTGGAAGAATTTTACAGAAACGGACTTCGGACTCGCCAACGCCATAATAACGGGGCTGGGCTTTGAAAAATTCCCCTTCTTCGACGAGGCTGCAACGTCAATGCCCTCCCTCGTGATAATGGGACTGTGGAGTCTGGGCGGCGGAATGGTGCTGTGGCTGTCCTCGCTCAAAAACGTCCCCCAAAACCTCTACGAGGCGGCGGAAATAGACGGCGCAAACGGCTTTGTCAAGTTGTTCAGAATAACCATACCAATGTGCACGCCGATGATATTCTACAACCTCATAATGAACATAATCGGTTCGCTGCAAACCTTCGGCTCGGTCATGACGCTCACGGGCGGCAGTTCGGGAGAGGGGAATTCCATGCTCTTTTACCTAATGAAGGTGTACAACGACGCCTTCAACATATCCGGTAAGACCATGGGGCTTGCCTGTGCCGAAAGTTGGTTCTTGTTCTTCATCATAGCCGTGCTCACGGCAACGGTGTTCAAGACGAGCAGGTGGGTATTCTACGGGGAGGATAACTGATATGCCCGAAGTTTCGCAGACCGTTTCCCAAAGACCCGTACGCCGCATGAACGCACGCACGGTAAAACGCGTAAAGAAGGCGGCGGCGCACATAGCGCTCATTGTTTTCTCGCTGATATTCATGTTCCCGTTCCTCTACATGTTCTTCATGTCCTTCATGACGGACAAGGAATCGGTGGGCAACCCCGTGGTGTTCGTGCCGATGAGCGGCTGGCAGTTTGCCAACTACAAAAACGTGTTCGACGCAGAATTCCTCGGATATTTCAAGAATACGGCCATAATAATCATCGTCAACCTCGTCATAGTCCCGCTGGCGGCAACCTTCTGCGCCTTTGGGTTCACGAGGTGCAAATTCAGGGGGAGAGAAGCGGCTTTTGCCGTAGTTCTGGCAACGCTCATGCTCCCGTCCATGTCAATCCAGATCCCGCTCTACGTCATCTACGTAAAGTTGGGGTGGATAAACACGCTGTACCCGCTGATAATACCGGCGGCGTTCGGCGGCGGGGCAATGAACATCTTCCTCGCAAAACAGTTCATGCGTTCTATCCCCGCAAGTTACGACGAGGCCGCCGTAATAGACGGCGCAAGCAGGTTCAAAGTATATTCGTCCATCTATCTTCCGCTTTCCATGCCGATAGCCATCTTCATAATGATAGGCGTTTTCAACGGAACGTGGAACGACTTCATGGGGCCGTTGATGTATCTCAGGAAACCTGCCTCTTACACACTCGCCCTCGGTATATTTTACAGATACGCGGGGCGGTTGCACGCGGGTGCATTCCCCAACGTGCAAATGGCGACGGGCGTAATCATGATAATCCCGTCCGCAATAGTATTTTTCCTTTTCCAAAAGCAGTTGATAGACGGCGTTAACATCGGCGGTATCAAAGGCTGAAATAAAATTTATTTGGAGGTTTTATGATGAAACGTAAACTCATGGCAATCCTTGCGTGCGTTCTGGCACTGTCCACTGCAACGGCGCTCGCATCCTTCACAGCGTTTGCGGCAGGTCCCGACGAAGAGATCACCGTAAAGACCCTCGTCTCCACCGGCGACAAGACGAAAGGGGAGATTCAATGGGGCGAATCCGGCGCTCCCGACAGTTGGAATGGCGCAGTCGAAGAGATTAAAAAAGACGAACCCGACGGAGGGGACGTCATACTCCGCACCGAACTTGACGCCAACAACGCCCTCATGAATTCCCAATGGGGTTTTGCGAGAGAATCCACCAACCGTTCGAGTACCGCTTACCCCATAACCGGTCTTACCATCAAGTGGTACCACAACGTTGACCCCGGCTTCATGCTCATATTCACCGAAAACAGCGGCTGGTACAACGGGTCGAGCAATTACTTTGCGATATGGTTCAACGGTACCGGCGCGGTCCTCAGAAAGATGGATTCCAAGGGTGAGTTTGAAAACGTTGCCAACGCTTCGATAGCCGGAATCTATCACAGCGACTATAATTACTTTGCAGACCCCGAAACCGAAGGTTACAAATTAGCGCCTCAGGAAGGCGGTTTTGCAGGCACGCAGAACGTTCTTGAAATGAAGAGCGAAGGCGGCAACCTCATCACCTACCTCAACGGCACAAAGTTGTTTGACCTCACCGCCCTCAACATAGTTTCCGGCGTTATAAACAACGTACCCACGGGCGATTTCTTCATCTGCTATTACGGAACGGCAGCCACCGGTTCGGCAATGAAGATAACCGACATCTACAACGTAAAGAGCCTTTGGGAAGAAGGCGTTCCTTCCACGTTCACTAAGGTTGAAGGCGATGTGGAGTATAAACCCACCGACGCAGGCACCAACCAGATACGCTCCAAGGAAAGTTCCTCTTTCGGCTACAAGATCAAGTACAACACCCCGCAGTATTTCTCCGACACCACTACGACCTTCGCCTTTGACGGCACCGACCTTGCCCAAGGCGACAAAGTGGCCCTCACTTACACGGGCGCAGAGAAGGCCGTGGCCCTCACCTTTGCAAAGAAGAGCGTTTCCACCGCCGATCTTGACATAACCGTCGACGGCGAATCTCTCGGCACGGCCGAAGTTCCGTTCTACTTCAACGGCAGCGCCAACAACGTCGTTTCCGTAAAGGAAACCGTTCCCTTCGTCGTTACCGTCAACGGCAGTGAAGTTGAAATCGGCCTTGAAAAATTCTCCGCTTTCAACACCGCCCTCACGGACGGACAGGTTGACGTCGGCTTTGAAGTTACCGCTTCCACCGTCTCCGTCCTCACTCCCGTTTCCTTCGACACCCACCGCGTAGAAGTGTTCAGTTCGATAGACGGCATGACCATAGACGGCGACGTCGTCATCAAATCGGACGGCGACTATAAGATGGCTTACAACACCTCCGCCGCAGGTTACAAACTCACCTACACGGCAAACAAACTCATAGCCGACAGTTTTGTCATTTCCTACAAATACGGCAAATACGGCGAAAATACGGGTAAACTCAACATTACCGTCGGCAACGCCGTAATGTTCTCCGTTTATGAAAAGGACGGTTCGGCTTACCTCGACCTTTACACCCTCAACGGCGGCGAAAAACTCGTCAAGAGCGAAGCGCTCGAATCGTGGTCGTTCGGCTATGGCGACAAGTCCCTCGGCTTCACCAACGACGGCGGCTACGGATACCTCGTTTACGTTGACGGCGCGATAGCGTACAGGGTTGACGAAGAAGAGGGCATGGCTGCTCTCGACGCGGCCGTCGCCTCAGTCGAAAACAAGATGGGAGAAGTTTCGTTTGAAATAACGGGCGACGCTCTCACCGCCTTCGCCTTCTGCGACTATGAATACTATGTCGCCAAGACCAGCGCCGGCGGATGGGGACAGGGAGCCATTCCCAACAGCGAATTCGGTTACGATGCAGACGACAACACCGTGTTTGCATTCGGCAGTTCTTCTTACCTCAAAAACGTCCCCGTCATCGTTGACGGCTTCACCATGACTTTCAAGACCTTTGCAAAGAGCGGCAGCAGCAGCCCCAACTGGGCGCTTGCACCCAGCACCAAGTGGTATTCCGACGTGGCGGCCATCATGTTTGCCATAAGCAAGAAGTCCGACACGAAAGCCACTTTCTCCATCATGTACACCTGCAAGATAGACGGCACTTACTTGCACGTTGAAACCGGTTCCGAAAACAGAACCATCACGTCCTTCAGCGTGGATTGGAACTGGAACAACGGTGTTTCCAACACCATATCCCTCGGCGCGGATGAAAACGGCGTGTGGAGATGGACTGTCAACGGCACCGTCCTCGTTCCCGAAGGAGACGACGATTACGGCGATTATATAGCCGAACTTTACGGCCTGTTCGGAGACGAAAAAACCGCTTACGTCCAGATATTCGGCGGTTCTCAAATGGTTTGGAACATCGGTGAAATTTCCGATTATATCCCCAATGCGGACCCCGTGTTCACGGCTCCCGAACTTAAAGACAGTTACGCCGTCGGCGAAACCGTCAGCCTCACTCTTGACGACTTGTTTGCCGACGAAAACGGCGACGTGCTCACCTACGTCCTGTCTGAAGATACTCCTTACGGCAAGATAGAAAACGGCGTTTACACCTTCACTGCCGATGAGGCGGGCGTCTACACCGTTACGTTCGAAGCATATGACGGCAAGGGCGGAATGGCCACGGGCAGCGTGATCATAGTAGTCGAAAATAAACCCGCGACCGACAACACTGGCGATACCCCGGGCGGAAGCGACGGTTCGTCCTGCTCCGGCAGTATGGCAGGCGGAGCGGCTGTTGCGTTCATCGCTCTCGCTGCGGCCGTTTGTTTCAAAAAGAAACACGACTGATGCCAATCCCGTCCCTCGGTTTTAGGATCCGGGGGACGGGTTTCACGGTGAAATCATGAAAAAATTTTTGTTAATATTATTGGCGTTAACGTTTACGCTGATGTGCTTCGGTTGCGGAGGCGGCGGTAATCCGTCGTCCTCTGTCCCGTCGACGGATTCGTCGGACAGCGGCGGTAAGCAGGAGCCGGAGGAGGAAGAAATGGAAACATTTCCCGCTGAAACCCTCGGCGATATCGACAACTCGTACGTCGCCTCGCCTTTCTACACGGATAAAAACGACACGGCGGTTTACGTTGCGAATGCAATGTGGAATATGTTCGGTTCGGTAAACGACGGGCAGAACATAGTCATAAAATTCGGCAACGAGGCAACGTGGTTCAAATGGCTGGCGCAAAAGCTCATGTGGAGCGGCGACACGGGGTACATCGAAGAACTCAAGAGCAAGATAATCGATTATCCTCAGGTAGACTGCGGCTTCATCTGGAGTTGGACTACCACGCCGTGGTGGACGGTGAACAACGTGAGGAGCCTGCACTACGACGGAACCTTCCGTTACATCTCCGCCGTCTACGAGATAGCGCGCTGGGAGAGGTGCACCGAATTCCTCAACGTTGTTGACACTTCGCACTTCGGCTCGGACGAAGCGCTCGACGCTTCCCGCGGAAAGACCGTTTACCAAAAGGTCAAATCGGCCATGGATTACATCCTCGAAAATCTCGAGGGTAAAAACGGCTACATCCGTATAACCGAAAAATCCGTGCTGATGAAGGACGGACAGAGCAAGTTCTTTGACGAATGGGACAACACGGGCAGGTTTGCCTCGGCAAGTTCCAACTATTGGGACAATCTGTGTTTCGGCAATTACGACGCTTACGAAAACGCCCTCTTCTACGAATCTCTCACCGCAATGGCGGGCATAGAGAATATGCTTGGCAACGCGGACGAAAGCGCGAAATACACCGCTCTCGCACAAAAAGTTCGTTCGGAATACGACAGACTGTATTGGTCGGAAGCAACCGGCCGTTACGTCGGCACGGTTGACGTAGACGGCGTTTCCCACGATTACGGCCTCACCTTTCTCAATCTCGAAGCGTTGACTTACGGTCTGGGAGACAGGACAAAGGCAAAACTCATACTCGATTGGATAGACGGCAAGAGAACGGTGGAAGGGGACACCTCCACGGGCGACGACATAATGAGTTATTCCGCCATAATCAACCGTTATTACGAGATGGCGGGCAGTTCAAAGAGAATACCCGACGGGCTGTATCTCGCGCCCCGTTCCAACACCGTTTCGTTTGAATCGAAAAGCGTGGACGGCAAGAGTTGGTGGCACAATCCGAAAGGAGCCATCAGCGAATTCGGCAACGCCGGTTACGGCAAACACCTCGAAAACGGCGGTTACATCTTCTACACCGTATTTTACGAACTGATGGCCCGTGCGGCGTACAACGGCGCGGACGACGTCGTACGGCGTTTCCAGCAGATTGCCGAAGTTTACGGTTACAACAAACTCGTTTCCGACATAGGCAGTTGGCTTGAAGGGCTAAACGGAGAATTCCCCGAAAACGGTCTTACTCCCGCCGCTTGGCTTTACGCCATACTCGGCATACAACCTGACGGAGAAGCCCTGTCCTTCGCGCCCGCTTTCGGCACCGCGTACAAGACGCTCGGCATAACTTCGCTCAGTTACGGCGGAAAGAAATACGCGCTCGAAGCCAAAAAGGACGGTTCGGCAACCATAAAGGGCACTGGAATCGACCTTGTGCTCCGTTACCGCCCCGCAAAGAGCGGCACCGTAAAATGCGTGCTCAAAAGTAACGTGGGTGCCAATCTGGCAACCGTTACGGCAGCCACGGACGAAAACGGGTATGCAACCCTCGATCTCAGAGGATATCCCGAAGCGCTCCGTGCGGTCATAACCGTGATTTAAGGAGTTGAAATGAAAAGATTCACATTGTTATTGCTCGCTCTCGCTATCTTGTCGTTTGCAGCCTGCGGCGGAGACAACCCGCCCGACAGTTCTTCTACCCAAGAACCGCCGAGGGAAACCCGCACACTGCGTTCCTACGACGGATTTGGCCTTGCTGAAGTCAATGAAAAGTACATTGATTCCACTTTTTACAGTTCCAACGAGGATATGGTAACCTATACCGCCAACGCCCTTTGGGACACTTTCGGCCTCGGTGCGGAAAACAAGGTTGGCCAACTCGGCGGAGGTTCCGCATGGCTGTATTGGGACGCGGTAAAAGCGTCCTGGTACAACGGCTCCATTCGTAACAATCTTAAAAACGTTCTGCGCAGTTACCCGCAAAGAGCAGACGGATACCTGTGGTCGTGGGGCGACAGCGAAACGTGGGGAGGGGCAGGTTACAACAACAATGACCCAACCTACACCGCCGTTTACCACTTCGATCAGATGTTCAATTTCGTAAACGCCGTCAAGGAAGTATGCGTGTGGGAGGCAAGCCCCGCTTTCCTCTACGAAACGGACGGAGACACCGCGGTTACGCACTCTGTCGTCAACGGAATCGAATACGATTACGAGGACTCGTCCCGCGGCCGCACCGTGCTCGAAAAGGTAGAGTGTGCCGTAAATTATTCGCTCGAGGTTCTCGGCGGTAAAAACGGCCTCATCGTCATAGACAACGGGTTCAACGACGGAGAATTCGGTTCGGCAAGTTCCAATTATTGGGACAATCTGTGTTTCGGTTATAAAGACGCTTACGAAGGCGCGCTGTTCCTCGGCTCGCTCGACAGCCTCGTTGAGATTTACACCCTTGCCGGCAACGCCGAAAAAGCCGCCGAGACCGCCACGCTCTTGCAAAAGGCGCGTGCGGAATACGACAAGACCTTCTGGGATGCAGAACGCGGCAGGTACATCGCCACCGTTTCCAAAAGCGGAAAGAAGATGGATTACGGTTTTACCTTCCTCAATACCGAAGCGCTCTATTACGGTGCCGGAGACAGCGAAAAGGCGCAGGCCGTGTTCTCGTGGATAGACGGAGACAGGACGGTCGCCGGCGACGAACTTACGGGCAGAGAGATACTCGACAAGTGGAAGATTGCCCCCGTCACCAACACAATACCCGTCGAATCGCAAAAACAACTCAACGATGCGGGCAGCCGTTACCTCACGTGGTGGCACGCTCCTTCGGGTATAAACGTGTTTACTAATTCAAAATTCGGTCTCCACTGCGAAAACGGCGGCGCCATATTCTACACCGCGTATTTCGAGTTGATGAGCAGGATCAAGTACGGCATGACCGAACAGGCCCTTCAAAGATGGATAACCATCGCCGACGAATACGCGGTTGACAAACTGTGGAGAGACCCATACAACACTTACGGCTCGGCGTGGATACTCGGTGTAATAGGCGAATTTCCCGAAAGCGGAACCGTGCCCGTCAGTTATCTGCGCGGTTTTGTCGGCGTCAACGCCCATGCGGACGGCCTCCACATAAAGCCCTCAATTCCCAAGGAATACAACGACATGGGTGCCAAAAACATCTATTACAAGGGCAGTGTCCTCGACGTTAAGGTTGCCACGGACGGCATTACCGTAACCGTTACGGAAGCGGAGAGCAAGGAGATGACGTTCGTGTTTGCAGACAGCGGAAAGACCCCTGTGGCCGAAGTCATAGGCGCCGACGGAAGCAAGTCGTCCGTTTCTCCCGTCAAGGTCAACGGGGGATACGCCGTTACCGTAAACCTCGCCGCTGGTGCTAAACTTTCGGTAAAATAACCGTAAATCATACTTCATGACAGCGTGTTTCGCTAAACAACCGTAGATCGCATCTCAGGATAGTATGCTTTTGGTAAATAACCGAACGGCTGCAACCCGAAAAACAACTTACAGCGTGCCGCGGATTACCCGCGGCACGCAACTTTTACATACCACACAAATGTCATTCCATTTGTTGTTGCGGCTCTGATCTTACCTATCGTGGCGGGGATTTTGGGGTTTTGGGGAGAATTTTGGCGGAGCAATGTGTTTTTCATGTGTTTTTTGGGGATTTTTCGGACTTTTTTTCCGAAACTACTTGTATTTTCCCGCAAGTTTTGATATAATACATACACTCCGAATAAATGATTCGTCCGCACGGCAAAACGCCGCGTGTGCCGCGCCAAACCCGCAACGGCAATGCACCCGCGGCAGCATGCGCCGCACCAACACCGCAACGGCAACACGGCAATGTCTGCGCCTACCGCGGCCAACCTGTCGCACCTGCGGCCGGATAACAGCATCGGAAACGGTCGCCAATTCGCAGCGATTCCTACGGCAAAAGCGCAGCCAAACAGCCCCGCAGAACCTCGCGACGGGACAACCGCACTCCGCAACGAGCACATCGATCCCGCGCGGCGGACGGAAAACACGAAAATCAATAAATCACAATAAAATGCTCGATAATTTTTATCAACAAATTGCACAAACGACAGGTTCGACCGTACCCGTCGTGATAATATCGGTTGCCATCATGTTGCTGGCGGGATTTTTGGGCACGAGGCTGACGAAACTCCTCAGGCTCCCCAACGTAACCGCCTACATACTCGTCGGCATACTGCTCGGTCCGAAATGTCTCAATTTCATACCCGAATACGTGGTGGACGGGATGGACTTCATCTCCGACATCGCGCTTGCTTTCATCGCGTTCAGCGTGGGGGAATACTTCCGCTTTTCCACCCTCAAAAAGAACGGCGGCAAGGTGGTTGTCATCACGCTGTTCGAAGCGTTGACGGCCTCCGTCCTCGTGTTTGTTCTGACCTACTTCATCTTGGGGCTGAACCTCGCTTTTTCCGTGATATTGGCGGCTTTGGCGTCTGCGACGGCGCCCGCATCCACCATGATGACCATCCGCCAGACGGGCGCGCGCGGCGACTTTGTGGACACGCTGTTCTCGGTGGTTGCGTTCGATGACGTAATAAGCCTTCTGGCGTACAGCGTGGCCGTTTCCATAGCGCTCGCCACCCTCGGCAGCGGTTTTTCGGCGTCGGATGTTCTGCTTCCAATCGGCTGGAATATAATGATGATAGGCATCGGCATCGCTTTCGGTTTTCTGCTCAAAGCCCTCATGGTAAAACGCTCGACGGACAACCGCCTCATAGTTTCGGTGGCAATGCTGTTCGCCATTTGCGGAATAGGTGCCGCGGTCAACGTTTCGCCCCTTCTCGGCTGTATGGCGATGGGAACGGTGTATATCAATATAACGAATGATGACAAACTGTTCAAGCAACTCAATTACTTCAGCCCGCCCATACTCCTGCTGTTCTTCGTGCGCTCGGGTGTCGGCTTCAGGCTGGACGCGCTTGTCAGCATGGAAAATTCCCCCGGGGGCATTCCCATTCTCGTCATCGGCATACTCTACTTTATAGTGAGGATCGTTGGCAAATACGTCGGCTCTTTCGTCGGCTGTGCCGTAACCAAAAAGGACAAATCGGTGCGCAACTATTTAGGGCTTGCGCTCTCGCCTCAGGCGGGCGTGGCAATCGGTCTTGCGGCTCTCGGCGCAAGGGTGCTTGGCGACGACATGGGGGGGATACTCCAAACCATCATCATGTCCTCCAGCATTCTTTACGAACTCATCGGCCCCGCCCTCGCCAAACTCTCGCTCTACCTGTCGGGTTCTTACGGCAAGGAGACAGTGGAGGGCGAACCTTCCGCCCCGCTGCCTCCGCCCACCAAAGAGGAGGAGGTTGCCGCTCTCAAAGAGCGCATGTGGGCGATACAAAAGGAACTTTCCGTCAAAGAATACGCCCGTTCTCCCGAAGAAGAAGCCTTTCTCGAAGCCACCGATGACGGGAGCGGGGGCGAAACTTCGGTCTCTGCCGAATACAACCGCAGAAAATTCATAAACAAGAGGTAGGCAAATGGAAAATACTGATATCATAGCAAAGGCGCTTGGAAGCTGGGCGTCGCAGGTCAACGTCGGTTCCACGCTGATAAAGACGGTAATCGTCGTCGTCATGGCGGTCATACTCGGGTGTGAACGTTCCAAAAACCGTCATGCGGCGGGGCTGCGCACCTTCATCGTGCTGTCCATCGGCTCCATGTTTGCGGGCCTTGCCGACGTTTATTTTATAAACGAACACGGCGTCGGCTTTCCGTTCATGTCGGCGGCGGTGTTCATCGGCATATCCATCATCACGGCGAACACCATAATCTACTCGTCCAAAAACCAGATAATGGGGCTTACCACGTCCGTTGCAATGTGGTCCATGTCCATAATCTCGGCCGTGCTCGGCTTTGGGCTTTACACGGCGGCCCTCATCGGCTTTGCCGCCCTCATGATAGGCCTGCTCGCCTTTTCCAAGGTAGAAGCGTACATCAAAAACAAGTCCAACCACTTTGAAGTTCACCTCGAATTAAAAACCCGTGCGGGTCTGCAGGAGTTCATCACCTCTGCCCGTGAATTCGGCCTTACCATCGACAATCTGGAACTTAACCCCGCTTACGCCAACTCCGGGCTTAGCGTCTACACGGTCAGGTTTACGATAACGGGCAAGGCCCTCAAAAAGAAAAGCCACAGCGATTTGATAGAAGCGCTGTCCGTGCTCGACTGCGTTTATTACATAGAAAAAATAGGATAAGTGCCCTTTTTCCCACAAAAAACGGCCTTTTCCACCCGCTTCGCCAAAGTGTAAAATAACAAAAAATCGGCTCGGGCACCCACCCCGCCGAAGTGTAAAACAACGACAAACGGCCTCGGGCGCACGCCCCGCCGCAAGATAAAAATGCCGCGCCACCGCGGCTTGAATAAAAAGATAAACGAGAGGTAAAAAACTATGGAAAAGAAAACCAAATACTCGGGCACCCAGACCGAAAAGAACCTGCTTGCCGCCTTTGCGGGCGAGTCTCAGGCGAGAAACAAGTACACCTATTTCGCGTCCACCGCCAAAAAGGAAGGTTACGAGCAGATATCCGCTCTCTTTCTGAAAACGGCCGAAAACGAAAAGGAACACGCCAAAATGTGGTTTAAGGAACTCGGCGGAATAGGCACCACGGCGGAAAATCTCGCCGCCGCTGCCGACGGTGAAAATTACGAGTGGACTGACATGTACGAAGGGTTTGCCCGCACCGCCGAAAAGGAAGGCTTTGCCGAACTTGCCGCAAAATTCCGCATGGTCGCCGCCATCGAAAAGAGCCACGAGGAGCGTTACCGCAAACTGCTCAAAAACGTGGAAACTGCGTCCGTCTTTGAAAAGAGCGAGGTCAAGGTGTGGGAATGCCGCAACTGCGGCCACATCGTCGTCGGCGTAAAGGCGCCCGAAGTGTGCCCCGTGTGCGCCCACCCGCAAAGTTATTTTGAAGTCGCCGCCGAAAATTATTGATGGCTCAACTTGATTAAATCAACTTGAAACGAACGATAAAGAGGGGACCCGCTCCTCTCTTTATTTTTGTTTGCGTATCGCTCAACCCCGCTTGGATTAAGGATAAAGAGGGGTTTCCCCTCTCTTTATTTTTGTCGTTTTTGTGGGAAATAGGGGACTTTTATCTATTTTTTGCCCCTCCTGAGGAGGGCATTTTTATTTTTCTTGGCCCCTCCTGAGAAGGGCATTTTTATTTTCCTTGGCCCCTCCCAAGGAGGGGCTGGCGCGTAGCGCCTGAGGTGGGCAATAGGCAAACTCAACCCTCGGCGGGGATTTTTATTTTGCTTGACCTATCAGAAGGTCTTTTCTCTTGGCCCCTCCTGAGGAGGGGCTGGCGAACGGAGTGAGACTGAGGTGGGCAATGCAAAAAAGTGAACAAGGCGGCATGTATTGAGGCACGCCACCCCGCCGCAAAAATCCACAAAATCCAACCCGCTGAGTAAACGGCAAACTCCAAGACGTTGCCCACCCCCTGAATCCCCCTCCTCGGGAGGGGGCAGAGGGGAGAAATCACTCCTCGGGTGGGGCACCGTAAAAACCTTGCAAAATCAAAAAGCCCCCTAAAACGCACAAAACCCGCAACTCCAACACGTTGCCCACCCCCTGAATCCCCCTCCTCGGGAGGGGGCAGAGGAGAGATTATTTCCTCGGGAGGGCACCTTGCAACCCTTTTTCCTTGTCCCCAAGGAGGGCATTTTTATTTTCTTGGCCCCTCCTGAGGAGGGGCTGGCGCGTAGCGCCTGAGGTGGGCATAGTAGGCAAAGAGAACAAGGCGGGCGCATATTG
>CANQUN010000013.1 GCA_947627065.1 uncultured Clostridia bacterium | reverse complement strand
CGGGCACGCAGGGAAAGGTTTTCTATGTGCCGCGTTACAGCGTCGATAAGTCGCACAACGCCGTCAACTACTTCTTCATGCAAGAACTGCCGAAGCAATGGTGTATGATCATCGGCAAGAATAGCGTGAGCAAGTGGACGGTCTCGTTCAATCTCATGTACTTCATGCAGATAGGGACGGACTTCCGTCAATTCGGCGACCTCTTCGAGCCGTATATGGACGACTTTGCCGCTTGGCAAAAGGACAAAAAGGCGACTCGGAAGAAGTTTGTCTACATGACACGCAACAACGCCCGCGAAGAGAGCGAAGTCAAGGCGTGGATGCAGAACGGAAGGTGGTTCTACTATGTCTCGCTTCCGATCGAGCGCGTCTGGACGTTTGAGATAGACCCCTCGACGGCGATTGTCGCAAGCCCGTTTTCGGGGCTTATGCAGACTTTCGCGCAACAGGCGGACTACGAGGCGGCGCAAATTTCCCTCATACTCAACCCGCTCATCAAGATTTTTACGGGTGAAATTCCCTACAACGACAGGGAGAACGCCACGAAAGAGGACAGCTACAAGATGTCGAACGGCGGGCGTGATATGTTCGTCGCCATATTCGACGAACTTATGCGCCGCAACAACACGGCGGGCGTTGGTTTCTACGGTGCGCCGTTTGAGAATATCAAGAGCCACGATTTCGCGGAAAGCGCCAATTCCAATCAGGTGAGCCAATCGTTCTTGACCTATGGAATGACAAAGAGCGGGATCCAATCGCTTGTCCCCGTCACAGATAGGCCGACGCAGGGCATGGCGGAAATCTCCGCGCACCTCGAAAGCCAATACGACCAAGCGATATATCGCACGTTCGAGCGTATGCTTGCCTTCATTCTCAACGAGGAACTTTCTCTACGGTGGGAGTGGCAAGTCACCTTATGGGGCGACGTGTACAGCGACGATGCGGCGAGAGCACATGCTTTGAAACTCATCGACAAAGGCGACCTGTGGGGTTGGATTGTGCTTTGCTCGATTGACGGCATCAGCATTTTCGACCGCGTATGCGCCAATCAAATCGTCAAGGCGAGCAAATTTATGGAGACCCTCGAAGTGCCGCAGACCGCTTACACGCAGTCGGGCAACTCACAGCCCAAGAGCGACACGGGCGGTGCGCCGACCAAGACAGAGCAAGAAAGACAGCAATATCAGGAAGAGAAGCAAACACAGGGCGCAACGGAGGACGGCGATGGCGAAACTTGATAAGCCTATCATACACTTTCAGCTTCCGCGCAACGAGAAGGGTGAGCCGACCGTTGAACACAAAATGGTGGAATTGTTCAATGCAATGGTTTGGCGGGAAATTGGCGACAAGGCATACTTGCTTTTCACTCCATACGACATTGACGTTATCGGCGCGGAAGTCGAGAAGGTCAAAGTGGACGAAATCACCTTGAAAGAATTTCTCAAAAAGCACGAAATCAAGGAAGGCGCAGGCGAATGAAAGTGATTGATATTGACAAACTCAAAAAAGTAATTTTGGAAGCAAGGGCGAAGGGCAACACGATTGAGGTTGACATCGACGAAAACGGCGACATCGTTTTCTATGAGAACGAGCGCACCCTGCTAATGGAGTTGCCGAATGAAAAAAACGACGCGAAAACTTGACGAGGCAACCTGCAAGAAGATACAAGAACTTCTCCGACCTGCGATACCAGAGGATTCCGATGCCGAAATTCGCCTGTCTCCAAAGGGTATCAAAATCATCAAGGTAACGAAAGAAGTCGTCGGGGAAGCAGACAATTAAATACATAGACACCTTTACAATGGGGTAAAGGCAAAGAGCCAATGGGGGCTACTGAACAAAGCGAAAGTGCTTTGTCGGTAGCCCTATTTTTTATCCCAAACAAGGAGTAAAACCCTATGAAACTCAAAGAAAAATACAATTTCGACGTCGAGCCTTTCAAAGGTCTGCGTGACGCCGCGAGAGACGTAAGCAAGGCATACCTCGACGGCAACCGCTTTCTCGACGCGGCGAAGGAGTACGTCTACATCGAGCAGAGCCTCAAATTCTGCTCCGAAATCGTCCACCGTCAGGCGCACAAGTTCCTGCAACTGCTCGACGACTTCGGCGATATGCTCCACGAAAATCACCTCATGCAGGAGTACCCCGCCACCGAGGAGTTGTCGTGGCGCGAAGAACTCAAAGACATGGACGGCGTTTTCGAGTTCATCACCCGCGTTTTGGATAACGTGCAGGAAGCCCTCGAAGCCTTCCACGGTGCAACCGACAACGCACAATTCCGCCCCATGGCACTCTACGCCGAAGAACTCATGTCTACCAACGGCCGCGATCGCACGAAGTTCCTCGAGATGTGGGCGATTTACGACCAACTCAATGAACAGGGCGGCGCGGGCAGCCCCACGAGCTTCGACGGGTGGTGCCAAAAACAGCTTGAAGGAGAGGGCAAATGAGCAAGTTTAAGACCGTGCAATCGGGCGGAAAAATCGTTTCCGCAGAGGGGCAACTCCGCTTGCTTGCCGAAAAAAACGGGTGGCTCCAACGGGTCGAAGTGCGCCTCCTCAATTCAGACGTAAACCGAAATAATTGGAAATTCGTCAACCTCGCCGAACACCGTAAACTCTTTGCCCGTACGCCGCTCCTCTGCGCCTATGTGGGCGACAAGATCGCCGATGGGCACAACTTCACGATGAAGAAGGACACGCGGACGGGCGAGGAAATCGCAGATTTCACCGCGCCAGATGCCGAGCGCATTGTAGGCTACTTCGCTAAGGATGAGGACATTCGCCTCGAAACCATAGACGGTAAGGAGTGGATTGTCGGCGTCGGCACGATTTTTACATGGTACAACCGCCAACTCGTCGCAAAGATCAAAGAGCGTGGAAGTTTGAGCGTCAGTATCGAAACTCTTATCGACGAAATGCACCATGAGGGCGATGTCGCTGTCTTTACCAAGTATCAGATCCTCGGCACGACCATTCTCAACGAGAAAGTAAATCCCGCAGTTGTGGGAGCAAATATAAAAACTTTGCAATTCAAAGGGGACATTCAGGAATTTACGATGAGGGTGGCATCCTTTGACGAGCAACGGTCGGGTTTACCCAAACAAGAGCCGCAAACTCAAAAACAAAATTCCAAAAAAGGAGAAGCAAGAACTATGGCAAAAGTCAGAAAACTCGCCGATATGAGTTCGCTGTTTCCCGCGTACACGGTTCTCGCCGTAAACGGTCAGACGGTCGCCTTGCTGGACGAAAAGGGGCGCCCGTACGCCTACACCTTCCAAGACAATGAAACGACGGTTGTGCCCGAAAAGATTGTTGAGGTCGCCGTCAATTCCATTTTCGGCGAAGGCGATAATGCGGTGAGCGTCCCCGTCGAGCAGCTTGTCGGAACGGTTCAGGCGCGTCTCGACGCGACCAAGACGGCTCTCGACAAGGTGACCGCAGAGAACGCCGACCTCACGGCGAAGATCAATACGATGGCGGAAGCAGAGCATAAGCGCAGGATCGAGCTCGTCAAGAACGCAATCAAGGCCAAGTTGCAGTACATGCAGAAAAATAGCGGTTGCGAGATAGACGAGCACCTGTGCGACAACATGCTCACCGACGAAAGCCTTAACGCCTATGCAGAGAAAGTGGACGGAGACGGCAACTTCTGCGGCGACAAGGAAGCCGAAGAGAAAGTCGGAGCGAGGTGCGCGGAGAAGATCTGCGACGCATACAAGGCGCGGACCAACGCCCAAAAGACACGCTATGTGTGGGACAAGGGCGACGAGAATAACGGAGTAAATGCTCCGAAGAGCGGTATTGAAAACATCCTCAATGAATATGCCGCGAAGAAAAACTAAAAAGGAGAAACAAAGAAATGCCTTCCATCACAAATACGGCTTTTGAAGTGTACGTTTCCAACAGCAAGGAAAACGCCACGCAGAACATCACGGGCAAGTTCAGCAAGCAGTCCGTCAAGGGCAATGCGGATAATTTCAAGCCCGACGAGTGCCCCGCAGGCTTCCTCTGCATTCCCGATAGCCCGCTTCCCAACGAGGGCTACGATACCGTGTACGGAAAGGGTGACGCGGGCACGTGGAAAGAAGCGACGGGTCTCGTGAACGGCAACAGCTGGTACATGGTCGCGGCGGCGAGCGGCAAGCTCCCGTACTACTCGGGCGACCACACGGGCATCTACGCCTGCAACACCTACAACGTCGCACAAGCGAAGCTCGGCAACATGGCGATCAACATCCCCGGCAAGACGCTCGGGCTTCCCATCCCCGCAGGCGAGCGCGGCGATTTCACCGAACTCATCGTCGGCGAACAGTACAACTTCGGCGCGGGGAACTTCTCGACACTTCCCGATTCCGACAATCTGCTTGTCGTCATCGAGAACGGACTTTTGAAGGCGCAACCGAACGTCGGCAAGGGCGGCAAACTTCCCACGGACGGGAGCATTTTCTTCCGTGTGGCGAAGCTCGACGGTCGCTTCACCGAAGGTGCGTTCGACGCGGGCGCGAAGTACACGCTTCTCTGCTTGAGAGCACCGATCTCGGCAGGCGCAGGAGCATAAAGGAGGACAAAGAAAATGAATGCACTCAAACTGAACAGCATCTCCCCCGACATCTTTTCCTTCAAGTCGGCGGATAACGGAAACAACCACATCAAGGTCTGCGCGGCGGACGGTCAGACCGTGCGCACGCTCGACCGCGATAAGATCGTTGCGGCGGGCAGACTTGCGACGCTCGAGTACTTCGGCGCAATCGCAAACGCGGATCCTCGCAACATCGTGAAGTACAACTCGAAGGGCGACATCGACCAGAAGAAGGTATGGGAAGATACCGTCCTGTACTGTGCGGCGCTCGCCAACAAGGCAATCGGCAGAGAACCCTACAAGACGATGCAGGAAGTTGCTGCCGACCGCAAGCTGTACAAAAACGAGATTTTTTGGGCGGCGCTTGCCTACATCTCGCAGGACGTCATTGAACCGCTCTATCCCGCCGTCATTCCCTCCGCGACAGAACGGCTCATCGATTGGCGTTCCAACGGCAGACTCGGCGTGACCGAACTCATCGACATTGAGAGCAACGACTTCTTCCTCTTTGACGACGACAGTTGGGGGAGCGTTTCGAGCAAGCCCTATCAATACCTTTACAAGGCGCAGATCGCTCTCACCCCGCAATCCTATACCGCAAAAACCAAGATCAAGTGGTATCAGGACATCGTGGGCGGCGAAGCTGGACGCTACTACGCGGCGTTCATGCGCGGCGCGTACAGCAAGCTGTATGCGATGATCATTTCCAAGTTCAAGAAGGCGGTCGGCGACGCGCGGTATATCCCCACGACGCTCTCCTTCGACAGCTACACGCCCGCGAATTGGAACCAAGCCATCATGATGGCGGCGGCAATCAACGGCGTGAGCCGCAACCAACTCATGGCAATGGGTACGCTCGCAGGGTTGAGCAATATCCTTCCCACCGTCGGCGAACCCGCAGTTGCGGCAGGGATTCAGGGCATGATCGGTGACGAGTGGGTGCGCAACGGCTTCCTCGGGAACGTTGCGGGCGTGGACCTCATCGAAGCGGGGCTTGCGGTCGTCCCCGGCACGCAGAACTACGAACCGAAGTTCGTCTCTCTCGACGACGCGACGAGCGAGAACATCTACATCATGGCGAAGGTCGGTCGCGCGCCGATGGCGGGCGTCATCGCCGAGGGTTCTCCGATTACGATCAACTTCGACCCGAGAGAGACCGCCGATATGACGATCGACATCTCCGAAACGCTTGTCGTGGACGTTCAACCCGCGTTCTCGCAGAAGATCGTCAAGATGAAGGTCAATTAAAATCACAGCGGCAGGATAAGTTGCGGAGCAGCGTAACAGCCGTTCCGCAACGAATTCCCGTAAAATTTCCATGACAAAAAATAAAAACCGAGAGGAGTAAAAAGATATGTCGGAAGAAATCAAGAACGAAGTTGTCGGAGAAGTGACGACACCCAAACGCGGAAAGAGGCCCATGGAAAAGACATTTACCGAGGCGGAAGTCGCTGCCATGCTCAAAGAGGCGAGCAGGCAAGCGGCGCAGGAGGCGGTTGAGGCGTATATCGCCGCGCACCCGTCTCCCACGGTGCAGGTGGCGGCGCAGAAAGAGGAAACGGTGACGCTTCTTTACATGGGGGCAGTCGCCGAAGGCTCGGTGGTGCACTTGGGCGACAAGCTTGGGGACATCATGGGGCGCGGCGGCACGCGGACGATCTCCAAGACCGTATTCTTCGAGAATATGGGAACGCCCGTCATCAACCGCCTCAAAGACCGCCGTCTCATCGTCGTGGACGGCTTGACGGACGAGGAACGCAACCGCTATGGCGTGAACTACACGAACGGAGAGCTTGTCGGGAGAGATATCTACTACAAGCTCCTCGATATGAATTCCGATACGGTCGTCTCCATTTTCCGTAAGGCGTGCTACCGCCACAAAGAACTCATCGCCGCGCTTTATGCCGATGCCTACAACGCACACGACAATCGCGTTAATCAGACGCTCATCGAGAAGTTGCAAAAGGCTTCCAAGTCGGTCGAGAAGAACGGCATGTTCACCGCCATTCTCAAAGACATGGCGCGGTCACTCGGCGACAACGGAGAAGAAGATTAAAAATTCAACAGGAGGGAACTGCAATGCAGAAAGTCAACGAGGACAAGCTCTTACTCGATTACATGGAGCTGTCCGAACAAGCAGAGAACAACCTCATCGAAATCGAAGCGCGGGCAACGCAATATGCCATCGAGCGCGGTTACGATGAGGAAAAGACGGCGAAATTCGTCGCCTTCACAAAGGAACTTGAGGGGAACGGGCTTACCGAGGAAGAGAACGCGAAGCTCAAACTTCTCGGCTCCTACATCGACGAGGTCGAAGATCCCGTCGAGGAACCCGAACTCGTTGAACAGACGGAAGAAGTAGGGGCGCCCGCCACGGCGTTTTTCGATGGCACATTCAAAAACATCTAAATGGAGGTTGTAAAAATCATTATGAGCATCAAAGAAATCCTTGTGATCGTCGCATTTTGCGTTGTCACCGTCGCCTACACAGTCACGGCTCTCCTTTCCTATTTCCGAGGAAAGAAGGCGCAGGTGGATCCCGCACAAGTCAGTGAGGTATTCGCCAACATCGCCCCCCAAGTCCTCGGACTTATATTCGGCGCAGAGGGTGCCTATTCCAGCGTTCCCAAGGGAGGTGCACTCAAAACCAAAGATGTCTTGAACGATATCAAGGAGATATGCGCTGAAGGCGGAGTGGCTTTCGACAGGAATTACTGGACTGATTTCATCAAAAAGGCGGTTGATCTCATCAATTTGAACCGGAAAGATGCGAAATCCGAAACAACCACCAACACGACTACCACGTCTGGTCCGTTGGTCGGCTGATTGAGACCGTCGGCGGCGGAGGCGAAAGCCTCTGCCGCCAGAAACGGATCGCCAAGAAAAAAGGGGCAAGACGATGACACCGATTTTGAAAGTCATAACAGAATACTGCGACGTCTATGTGGACGACATCAATCTGCAAGCACTCGCAGTGGAAGATAAGCCGCTCTATGCAAGGCGCATGTGGGGCTACCTCCGCGCAGCGATCCCACATTTCAACTTGCCCGCCAATATGCAAATTTACCTTGTCGGAACAGAGGATGCCCCGAAACTTACGGAACCCATATTCGGAAATATTACATATACGACCAAACGGGACATCACCGAGACTTTCACGTTGGAACTTGACGAGAACGGCAAGGGATATGATCTTTTCTGCTGCCGCGTGCGCGAGGTGGACGATTTCGACAACGTCATCTTGCTCCCGACGAGCGGGATTACCTACGACAAAGAGGCGGGCACAGTGACGTTCACTGCCACGCCCGAAAATCCCATACCGAAAGGCATGACTTTCGACATGGACTTCTACACAGACGGCTCGTTTGTGGAGACGCTCACTCCCGAGCAGATGAACATCTTGGGGTACTGCTTCCAGATCGTTTGGCAGACGCGCTTCAACAACGATTATCTCTCGAATGTGAGCAAGGTGGAGGACAAGTCCTTCTCCGAGCAGAATCGGGCAAACAAAGAGAACGCGGACACAGAGAGGCTGGAAGCAATGCGCACCCATCTTGCCGAGGAAATGCGCCGCTACGAGCAAAACCTTTACTACCGAAAAACCTTCCCCTCGCGGGGATTGATATAAATCCAAATCAAGGAACTGAAAGGAGATACCGAGATTATGGCAAACAGAGAGAAATTCACCATTACGGAAGCGATAATCCGCGCGGCGAGCGACTACATACCATTCGATGAAAAGCGGAAGATCGTAGAGGATCAAGCGCCTGCATGCCTCATCGCCGCAGACAAGGGTATTGATGAGATCGCCACGGAGACGCAGCTCCCCATCCCACAGTTCCACAAAGAGTGTAGCGGCGCAAAGCAGTATTTCCTCATGTACTACTTCTTGACGCGCTATCTGCATGTGGAAATCGACGCAAACGGTGAATGGAGCATTGAGGAGTACGACTACTATGCCTCGTCGCACATCTTCAACCAGCTTGAACGTTTTAAGAGCAGCGAAGCAGAAATCAAGAACAAGGTTTTCGATATCCTCTTCGACTATAAGCAGTTGAAGTCCATGCTCGAAGTGGAGATTTACAACCTCAAAGAGGCGAGGAACAACGGGCTCGACCGTATGCAGGACAGCATTTCGCTGTTTGCCACTCCCGAAAACGTTGCAAAGCTCAACGAGCTTATGCAAAAGACGATCATCGAGACGGAAGCGGCGCAAAAGAAGCTCGCCGAAAAGAGGGGCGAGGTTCGCGCCGAACAGAAGCCGACGGAGGCATAACCGCTCATGGTAAACACAGAATCCAAGTGGTACCCATACAACAAGGTGCAGGAAGGCTTCTACGATGCTTCGGACAGCGACGAACTCTTGCGCAAAATCATGAACTACATTCTCGATATGCCCGACGGGAGCGGCTACACCCCGAAGGACGATAACGCCTATCCGCGCTGCCGCCTTTGGAAACTCCTCTACTACGATGGAGCGCGTCCGACCGAGAATCCCTTGCCCACTCCGCAAGAAAAGAAGTCAGTTTTATTCGATCCCGACCATTCCGAAATACCCACAGAGAAGGGGTACAGGCTCTTCCCACAGATATACAGCAAACCCGCGCAGGAGAACGCGCAGACGAGAATTTACTGCTACTTGGGTCGCCCCATTGCAGAGAACGACTTTGCAATGCAGTTGTCGATCATCTTCGACATATGGACGAACTATACGCAGGAGAGCAACACGAAGCTCAACGAGGCGTATTCCCGCACATGGTCCATGGTGCAATGTCTCATACAGGCGTTTCACGGCGTGAACATGGCGGGCGTTGGGACGTTCTACTTCAACCGCTCGAAGCACCCTGACTGCGGTGCCGTACCGCTCACCGATAAGCAGGATAACGTCGGGTATAGCTTGACAATGGGCTTGGAACTCATGAGTACAACGCTCAATGGTCCCGAGGAAAACAACGAGGTGCCCATCGGTGGCGGACTGTATTTTGGGTGAAAGAAATGGAAGAACAGAAGTGCGCATTTTGCAAAGATTATTACAGGGCGCGAGAAGCTGAAAAAATCTGCTGGGATCCAAAGTTCCAAACGAGATACTATGCAGAGCTTGTAACGACTGATTATAACAAAGAAATTAAGCAGGAGTGCGGAAGAATAGGACACAGGAGAGTACGACTACATTATTGCCCTTATTGTGGCAAGAAATTGAGGTAATCCATGCCGCAGAACGACAGCGAAAAGTACATAAGCGGCGCGATATTGCAGGGTGGCGGCACTCCGTATGTGCCGAACAATAAGCCCGTGCAGTACGCCGACCGCGAGCGGCAGTACATGGCGGGGCGCACCCGTCAATTTCCCGCAGTCCGCGCCAAGTATGCAAGCGACTATGTGAAAGCTCGTGTGCAGGGCATTTCCAAAACAGACTTTTACAAGTGGTACAGGACGCACGTCCGCCTTTCGGATATGCACTCCATGCCGACCACGACACAGCAGACCGACGACACCAAAATCGTGCTTTTTGACGAGCCGAAAATCGACTACTTCCCGATCGGCGCGAAGCTCGAAACAATGGAAAGCACATGGATCTGCACGAATCCGTCGAACCTCTCGGGCACATTGACGACGGCGGTCGTGCGGCGGTGCAATACTTCCTACAACCTCTACGACTACTACGGCAATATCGTCACCGAACCGATCGTCTTGGAGAAAGTGACGATGATGGGGAACGACAACGCCGAGAAGCCGCAGAACCTTGTGATGATGGACGGCTATTTCAACGTCATCTGCCAGCTCAACGAAAACACACGGAGGCTTGGCTTAAATCAGCGAATTATCCTTGGGAGTACCGCCTACTTCATCACGGGTTTCAACGACTTCTATCAAGAATTCTCGGGCGACTACGAAAGCACGCACATTCTCTACTTCACCGTGCGTATCGAAGAGCCGCATGAAAACGACGATCTTCCGAATCATATCGCAAACGGAAAGGCCTATTCCTTCGCGGCAGATATCGCGGAAGGGCAGAGGGAACTCAATGCGGGCGACACGCTCAATCTTACTGCTGTATTTCTTAAAAACGGAGCGGAAACCGCAGGGACGGACGAACGCCCTGTGACGTGGGAGTGGGAGAGCGACCACCCCGACGTAGCGGAAGTTGACAAGGACGGACGTGTAACGGCGAAGTTTGACGGAACGGCTCGAATTACCGCGAGATTGGCGCAGAATACGGCAATCTCGGCGTCGGTCGAGTTGGTTGTCAATGAAGCCGCCACGGAGCCGTATGTGGCGTTTGAGGGCGTAATTCCGCAAGGCGTTGAACAGTACGAAACGGTGACATTGACGGCTACCTGCTATGAGGGCGGCGCCGCGACGGACAAGCCCATTGAGTGGACGTTCGGCGGCGCGGACAAGCGCTGTTATGTGGCAACTGTCAAGGGCAATTCCGTGGAGATCTACTGCGTTTCTGCGGACGACACCCCGCTCGTCGTCACGGCGACCTGCGAGAGGAAGAGCACGGCGGCAAAGATAGAACTTTGGGGACTATAAAAGGAGGGAAAGAAAATGATAGTCATCATTGAAAAAAACGAGAACGGCAAATATGAGTTCACAAAAGAAGAGCTCCAAGAGCTTTTGGAACAGGCAAGGGAAGAGGGCAGAAAGGATGCCAAAAAGAGAGAACGCTCGCTTTCTATTCCGAGAGAGGACATCGGTATCGGAAACGGGCAGGTAATCGATAGAGGGGCGCAAGCGAATCTCCCGAATACACCTACCCTTGAAATAAGCAATGAGCCTATCCCGACGGGCGTTTAAGGGGAACGCCTATGTCATATACCTGTCCCTATGCGACCCACTTTAAGGGGTTTAGATACATTTGTTGCAAGAAGCAGATGCGAGAGGGCGTGGACTACAACCTTTTGCAAAATCAAACGGCGGTAATGTGCCCGCACCAGCGGTGGTGCAACAACGAAGGACGCGCAGTCAATTCCGACTACGCAAAGCAATGTTTGAGGTTATCACAGCCCGAATAGGGCTTTGATATAGCTGTTAGGACTTGCAGGAGAGAAAAAATGAGCGAGGAACTAACAAAACGGGAAAGGAAAGCGAGAATACGCCGAGGACAACCTATCGAGGCGTTGGGCTTGCAATTCTACCCCATAACAATGGCCGATTATGAGGAGTTTTTGGAGTGCAAGGGTGTTTTGGCATTGAGGATGACGAGCTTGGCGAAACAGTCATTCGAATACATCTCAATGCCGTTTCTCTCGGCGCTTTGGGCGGTCGATTATGATACTGCTCTCGCGACGGGGAAGCCCGTAGGAATGATGGGAAGAATTTTGCTGTTGCTGTGTCTATCTTTGCGGCTCGGACACGACGAACAGGAAAAACTGCTCCACAGCGTTTACTGCGACCGCTCCAATCCCCGAAATCTCCACCATATTGAGGTCACGCAGGACGGGCAAACCGTCCAGATCAACCCTGTGGATTTTACCACGACCGTCCGTCCGCTCATCGCCGAGCAGAACGGAATCGAACTCCCGGACGAGAGTTTCAACCCCGATATTGTCCAAACCGAACGGCAGATGCGAGAGGAGCGTGAGAGCAAAGTTAAATTCGATCTCGCGACATTGATTGCCTCTGTTGCAAGCGCAAGTAACGTTCGGCAGAGAGATATTGACGAATGGACCGTCTTGGAATTTGAAACGCAGAGGCAAGCGTTAGACAGGAAAATAAACTATATGGTCTATACGCAAGCGGAGATGAGTGGCATGGTGAAATTCCCTCGCGGAAATCCATATCCGTCGTGGTGCTTCGACAGGGCAGAAACACTAACCGACGCACTTATTACTGTTGATGAAATGCAAGAAAAGTATAAGGGCGTTGGCGACGTCAAACAGACTGTGCAACAGGGCAGTCAAGAATAACAAAAATCTATAAGGAGAAAAAGACTATGCCTTTTCAAAAGAACAAACCTCCTCGTTACGCAAAAGGCTTTTCCGAAGCCGCCGTTTACGACATCGTAACGGGTGATTTGCTGTATTGGACGAACAAGCTCAAGACAGGAAATACTTCGACCTCGATGAATGACGGCGCGATTGAGGGAGGATTGGGGAATCAGTTGCTCGCAAACATTCCCGATACCGTACGGTTGACGGGTACGTTTGAAGCGGCGGATTTCTCGTTGGAAGCTCGCGGGCTTCAGATGGGTTCTACCGTAAAGTACAACGCAAAGACGTTGGTAAGACGGAAGATCACAGCGCAGTCGAATAAGCTCACCCTGCCCGATGGTGACACGCCCGCGCCCGCCTTTGGGCAATCGAGCGATGCGGAAACCTACCACTGCTATGTGGGGAACGACGGCGTGAACTACGGCATTGACCCCAAGACAAAGGAAATCAAGGGCTTTACGGCGGAGAACGGAAAGGAGTACTGTGTGCAGTTCTACACAAATGTGTTTAACGCAGAACAGCTCACCATTCCCGCGAACTTCTCGCCGACAGTTGCGTACTTGGTCATCAAAACACCCATGTATGCCGAAAACGGGACAAGCTCAAAGAACAGTTCGCTTGCGGGCTATCTGTACGGCTTCTATCCGAGAGTTCAGTTCGTCGGTGGCGATGCAGGCGTGAACGGCTCGCAGACAGATCCGACGACCACGAGCCTGAACTTCACGGCGCAGGCCTACAACGAACTTACCGATGAGATTTGCTCCGATTGCAACAGCGAAGGGTCGGTTTACGGCTACCTTACATACGTTCCGTGCGGAGAAGATTTCTCGGCGGTCAAAGCGCTTGCAATCGTCGGGGGTATCGTCACCGTCAAACAGGGAGAGACCGCGCAGACACCCGTATTCTATGTCATGGACAACGGGGAAATTCTCACGCCGAATTATGAGGATCTCACATTCAAGGTGGCACAGGACGGTGGCTCATATGCGAAGGTCGGCGAGCATACGGGCGTTATCACAGGCTCATCTGAAGGTTCGACCACGATCACCGTGACGGTGACAGCGAAGCCGACGATTACCGCGACGGCAAACGTCAAAGTTACAGCGGCAAGCTAAAAAAACAAAATGCCTCCCCGGCCAGCGAAAGTTGGTCGGGGTAGAGCATTTCGCGTAAGGGGTAGGGCGATGCTTACTTTTAAGGTCCAAGGCGTAGAGAGCATTCAGGGTGATTACGATGAGTTTAATCTCCAAGTCAGCCGCGCCACGAATTACGGCTTGAAGTCTCTCGCAAGCGAACTCATCCCTGCTCTGCAAAGGCATATTCAAAGCGATGTTTATGCCGCATACACTCCCGAACGGTATCGAAGGAGATTCGACCAACCGCAGTATGGAAGATCCATATACAGCGAGAAAAACATGAATTGGAATCTCGTTAACCGAAGCGGCGGGCAGAGGAGCGTCGAATTTACCTACGAACCAAACGGGCGCAACGCACTCTATCCGAACGCCGACTACTATCCCGACGGCGACACAATCATTGACGTTCTGCAAGAAGATAAAGGCTATCTGTGGCGTGGCATGGAAGGAATCGGGAAAGAGCGGCGTTTTTGGGACAACTTTGTGGACGAGGTCCTCAAAGAGGGCGACAAATGGTTTGTCGCAGGGTTTAACGGATATGATCGCGAACTGCAAGCCGTGACAGACGGCGCACTCACACGAGAAGGAAACGATTATCGGTTGGATCCGACTTACGAAGTGAGAAGAAGCTGAACCAACGAAAACAACGGAGAGCGGTTGATTTATGGCAAAACTCATATTGACAATCGAAGCGAAGAATGAAAACGCTATAAAGGGTCTGCAAGCGCTTGAAAAAGAGGCGCAGGCGCTTTCTAAATCGCTGTCATCGATCAAGGTCAACAAGGATTTGACCGCGCAGATCAACGCGCTCACGAAGAACTATACTGCTGTTATCGAGGCACAAACAAAACTTGCGCAGAATGCGAATAAGCAGGCAGCGGGTATTGAGACGACGAGAAAAGGGTACGCCAATCTCATCTCGACGTTGAAAACGCTAAAATCGCAGTATGCGGAAGGGGTTTTTGGCACGCTCCCCGAGGACGCTGAAAAAGCGCTCAAAGAAATAGAAAATATCTCTGAAGCATACGAGAAAAACGGAAAACTCACGCAAGACCAAGCGGAGGCGTATGCGAATCTCTCAAAGCAACTCAAAAAGTACTCCGCCGATCTTGCCGTAGCAAAGGCAAAAAATGACAAGATCGTTGCCGCCAATCCTTTCACTGTAACACAGGCACAGCAGATCCCGCGCCTTATCAAACAGTACTCCACGCTCCTGAACACTATCAAGAACACGGAGAAATACTATCCGAAAGGCACATTCGATACATTCAAAGCAGATTTGACCCAAGGGCAAGCAGACTTGCAAGCCCTCAATAATGAGTTCCTTACCACAGGTACACTCTCCGAAGAGAGCCAAATCAAACTCAACAACCTCGCGAACAGCTACAACCAACTCAATGCAAGCATTGCGCAGACGACTTCCACAATGAAGTCAAGTAAAGGGACGCTCAAAGATATTGTAAGCGGGTTTTTCAAATTCCAGCTCTCCGCAATGCTCGTCATGAAGCCTTTGCAATGGATTCGGTCCGCGCTCTCTTCTATCAACGAAACCCTCGTCAAGACGGAGGACGCAGTTATCGCCCTGCAACGTGTTTTGCCGAGCGGAAGCGCGACCGACAGCGAAATCTCGAGCCGTCTTTATAAGATTGCGGCGGACTATGGGC
The DNA here is from genome assembly GCA_947627065.1 of uncultured Clostridia bacterium. Classification (GTDB taxonomy): domain Bacteria; phylum Bacillota; class Clostridia; order Christensenellales; family Borkfalkiaceae; genus RGIG3732. The sequence goes on along the minus strand of CANQUN010000013.1, from coordinate 21,205 downwards.
AGACCTTTGAGAATGTCTCTCAAATTGCCACGAATTTTGCCCGTACAGGCATGTCGTGGGCGGACACAATCAAGGCGACCGAAGCGGCTGTTCTTGCCCTCAATGTCGCAGAACTCGATGCGGAAGAGGCAACGACAGGGCTCATCGCCATTCTCTCACAGTTCAATCTCGAAGCAAGCGATCTCGAAACTGTTATAGACAAGCTCAACAAAACCGCCGATAACTTTCCCGTTACGACAGAAAAAATTTTGGCGGCGCTTCAGCGTACAGGTTCGGCGGCAAGTAATGCAAACCTCACGCTCGACCAGACGATCGCGCTCATCACTGCTTTGTCGCAGGCGACGGGGCGGAGCGGCGAGAATATCGGTACTGCACTAAACTCTCTCATTCAATACAGCTCAAAGGCTTCCGCACTTGATACGTTCGCGGCTTTGAGCGATGAAAGCGCGGCGGTCGTCGAGCGGTTCAGACAAGGCGGCGCAACAATTCTTGACGTGTGGCGTCAGGTCTCCGAGGAGATCAAGAGCCTCAAATCCGATCAAGCTGACCTGCTCGACCAATACTTTAACACCGAGGACGGAGAAGCACTTAAAAACGCTCTTGACGGCGAACTGCAGGACATTTACACCGAACTCAGCGGCGTTTACGATACCGCGAATACGTTCCGGAAGAACTACTTCATCGCCTTACTTGGCAATATGGATACCGTCGAACAAGCGCTTGGGACGCTCGGCGACGCGGCAGGCTACTCGCAGAAAGAGAACGAGAAATACCTCAATACATACACTGCAAAACTTAACAAAGTCAAGGCACAGTGGGAAGATATTGCAAACAGCGAGCAAGGGATTTTGGGAATCAAGAAGGCCCTTGTTGATGTCGGGTCTGTGTTGCTTACAATCATAAAGTGGACGGGCGGACTACGCACGCTTCTTTTAGCTATTTCCACAGTTGTTTGGGCACTCGTTGGCAACAAGATTCTCGCGGGAATGAAAGCTATCGTCACGGCAATAAAGGGGCTTATTTCGGGTTTGAATGCCGCCAAGATAGCGGCAGGGGGACTGCAAGCAGCGCTCGGTGCAATAGGAACTATTGCTACTGTAATTAGTTTAATTGTCGGTTTGTTTGAACAATTAAATGACAACCACAAAAACGAACTGAAAGGAAACCTTTCTAATGCTCTAATGGAATTAAGCGAACTTTCAGATTCTTTATCTAAATTGGAGGAACAGTATAAGGGATACATTGACACAGTAAAAGATGCGCGCTCTGTTTTGGACGATAAAACAAGCTCAACAGAAAACCTTGAAAAAGCTCAAAACTCTTTGTTGCAACTTCAAAGCGACTTGATTAGAAATAACAAGGATTACAATGGGAGCCTTGATTTAGTCAATGGAAGCCTTGATGAACAACTCAAAAAAATAAAAGAGATTGAAGAATCAAATGCGCGTCAACAGGTCAAAGAATGGCTTGATTCCAACGCCGATGCGACGTACGAAGCAAAGAAATATCTTCGTACGCACGTAACGTATTTCTTCGATGAATTCAGTGATCCTTACGGCGGCGGCAACCAGCTTGTGCTCAAATTTTTGCAAGAGCATGGTTATAACGCCTATGCAGATATAATCGATGAAGGGTTTTGGAATAACCTTGTCAATTCTTTTGGAGCCCTTTTCGGCCAAAACACGCTGCGTACACAATTAAACATCGCGGGTTTTACAAGAGAAGATTATGTCAAGTTGTTTAAGGATCTTCGTGACGAATTAGAAACATCGGACTACACAGACGAAGAGAGGGACTATCTGCGCGCCCATCTTACTAATGCAATTAACTTTTACGAAAAGGGAGAATATCAAGATAATTACAATCTTATTAAAGGCGACTCAGAATCTTCAAATTGGATTGAGCGGCTTACTCAAGAACAGCGCGAATTGTTCGTTGCGGGCAAACTTACACTCGACCAAATTTATGAGATATTAGGCATCCAAAAACAGATTGACAGTACAAGTCCGGATTGGCATAACGACATAGCCAAAGTTACAGGCGAATACGACGATCTTATCGACAAGCTCAAAGAGCTCCGTGACGCACAGAAAGAGAGCCTTGATCTCGAAGAGAAGAAAAAGAATTATCTCGAAGCGCAAAACGAGCTTATAAAGGCACAACAGGCGTTGGAGAATGCGCGGAATGAGGCGACCGTCCGCCGTTACAACGAGACGACAGGACAGTGGGAGTGGCAGGTTGACGAGAAGAAAATCGCCGAAGCGGAAGAGGCGGTCAAGGCGCAGGAAGAGAATGTCGAAAATGCGCGTAAAGATCTTGAAGATCAAGCCTATGATGCGATTATCGACATGCTCGAAAATAAGACTGCCGCGAACGAGGGACTGAACGAGCTCCTTGACGGCTTAAAAGATTTCCTCGGCGAGGACTTCATTCGAGGCATCAAAGAAGCCTTTGCAAGCACTACGGGTGTTGACCTTGATAAACCCACAAATAACGTCGATGACGACCAAGGAACGCCTAACCCAAATCCGCAAAACCAGACATCCGGCGGCGATAGCGGAGGCGGGGTTGCCACAACAGAACCTTATGACAATGGCGGGGCGGCGTTCGGAAAAGGTCTCATGCGGAAGGAGACCAAGCGCCCCGAGACCGTCATCGGGCCCGATCTTACGGCGAAAATTTTGTCTCCTGTATCAAACGACCACTTTCACCGCTATGTCCGCGACATGGGGCTCCTCTTTGAGACCTCACGGCAATACGCGCAGGCGCCCGTCGTGGAGCGCGTGGGCGGCGCAATCGACAACCGCGTAGACAACAGCGGGCAAATCATTATGAATGGCGTTTCTATCGGCGCGGACAAACGGGGAAGTTCTCTCGACGAGATTCTCGCTCTTGGCGGCATTGTTTCGAACGAATAAGGAGTAACATATGGCACTCTTTCAACCGACAAACATCATTCCCTCATCTTTCACCGTAGGGGTAGTGGACGCGGCAAAGGATATCGCACAGGTCTCATGGCAGGTCAATGGCAATTCCGCCATGACTGCGTTTCAGATCGAATTTTACGAAATGGACGCAAACGACGCAAACAAAGACGTTCTTGTTAAAAGCACAGAAAAAGTGCCCGTCGCGGGAGGGTTTTACGGCACGGACCGCTTCGGAAAGCCGCAGATGTACACTTGGACGGAAAACGGCGGAAAGACATGGAATGCCTATGATCCTGCCTTTACGAACGGCAAGCGTTTTAAGTTAAAAATCACGCAATTTTGGCGGGAAGGTGGAGAAGAGAAATCTTTGCCGCAGATCGAAGTAAACGTATTTGAAACGAAAGCGCTCCCTCAAGTCGTGATCTATTTGAGCGACAGTACATATCAAGGCAAAGAAAACGATGCGGCTTTGGTGGACGGGGCTAAACTTGCAACGTCTATCGGATATTTCAGGGCAGATTATTCGCAAGAGCAGGGCGATGCCGTGCGCAACACTCGCTGGCAGCTCGCGACCGCGATATTTTCAAATAATCAATGGAAAACAGTGGAGATCATATCGGACACGGGGGAAGTCCCCACTCCGACGCTTCAATTCGAGTTCAACGGGTTTTTCAACGAGCAAAGTTATGCCGTCCGATGCTTGGTAGAGAGCGAGGGTGGGCAGCAAGCAAATAATCCCGCCTCACAAAATGACGGATGGATCTTCTTTTCCATAAACATTGAAGCGCAGGGCGAATATACGGGGAACTTCACAGTGCAATGCCTTCCCAAAGAAAACGCCACGCTTTTACAGTGGACAAGCGAAGAAATCCAGCCTACCGTAAGCGGCAAATATACGTTGGGAAACGGCTATGTCACATTAGAGCCTCATGCGGTAATGCAATGGAGTCAAGAGGGGGGATTCAGTTATCCTTGGACGGCTGTAATAGAATTGGACTTGAATGCCACAGAAGCCTTTCAGCTTATTATCCCGCCTCAAAGTTCAGAGGTGCGCAGGGTCTTTTTCGCAAGAGGATTTATTTGTTCGGCACGCGTCATCGGTATTGATACTTATGGCCGCGCCGAGTGCCAAATAGCGGACGACAAGAAGAGCTGCGAAGTAACTATTACGATTACAAATCCCCAACGTTTTATGTCAATAATGCTGTCGGTAGTTTTTGACGAGGTTCCGTTTGCGCCGCAAGGGGAATTGGCGCAAATCGATATGGGAAGCGATAAAATCGTCCTTCGCGCAAGGCTCTCGGAAGAGAACGGCGATTATCGTTTGTCGTGCCATAATGGAAATGTCCGATCTGCCGACATAGATCTGTCTGCTGTGACGTCAAGCAAGATCACGCTCGTATTTTCTCATATAGGTGATTTCATCGTATACGACGGAGGGAAGAAATTCGGAACGGATCCGATCTCATTTACTTCCAAACCCATAGAAAAAATTCAAATCAGCGGAGGAGATACAGGAGCTACATTTCGGTGCGTCACAGTCTATAACACTTACTTTGCATACGAAGTTTTGGATCGGATGTATTCCGACCCCGACTTTGAGCCGCAGCGATATGTGAGCGATTACAAACTCCACATGACCGCAAACTTTAATGGCAACATTGATGGCGGAGAGCTCACAAAATTCCGAATTTACCGGCAAGAGGTCGGCAAGAACGACCTTACTCCCATTTTTTATTCGGAAAACGGAAACGTGTTACGCCTCAAAGACTATGGGATCGTCAGTCGAAAGTCGTACACCTATTGGCTCTATGAGTACGACAAGAATGACGCATATCTGAAAGGCGCACAGTGCACATTGCCGAGCGGCGGAGAGGCGGCGACGATCTCAACGTGTTTTACGAGCTACTCACTCCTCGTTTGCGATTACGACAGCACAAATGATACCTACCATGTCCGCAAGCAGTATCTTTTCGCGCTCAACTTATCCGTGGGAAGCGAGGGCAACAATAATACACCCACCTTGAACGCGAATTTTACGCCGTATCCGACGAGAATGCCTTCGACGCAGAATTACGCAAGCGGCACACTCCAAGGGCTCATCGGGGCGATTTACACCGTTCCTGCGCTTGTAGAAGAGATCGGCGGACGCCTGCGAACGGTCAAGCCCTCGACCATGGACTATTTTGACAGCGTGGATCTCGAAAAGGAGCTCAAAGGCCTGTCTGTTACGCCGTACACGCTCTTCCTGCGCGACATGGCAGGGAATCTCCGAATGATTTCGACAAGCAATCAGATCGGGATGACGCCGGACTTGAAAAAGCGGCAACTCCCGAAAACGATTTCTTTCCCGTGGGTGGAGATCGGTGATGCAAGCGACGTAACGCTCATTCAAACTCCAAATGATGAAGGATGGGATAGCGGAGAGCAATCGCTCGAAATACGTCTCGGCACAGACCCCAAAACGGGCATTTTAACGGCGAACTACCCCAAGCCCTACGAGGGGACGAAATTCTACCTCACGGGCATGAAAGACGAAACGAAGAGAGGGTAAATCATGGCTCTGCTTACGCCAGAGGATCGGTATAAAGACTATTTGAAAATCGTTGCGGATCCTGACCGCATGGTGCCGCTCACCAAGCTCGAATTTCTCAACGCCGATGATACAGTGGCATACGCCGTGGACGGAAACTATAAGCGACGCTATGGCTATCCCGACAGTCGGGCATTCATACAGGACGGCACGCTCAACATCTCCCTCAATAATGGACAACGCAGGACGGCCTCCGTGCGCTTTGAGAACCTCGACAATGCGTTCGACTATGCCATCAACAAACTGTGGTTTGGGAAGCGCGTAAGGCTCTCCAAGGGCGTTATTTTGAGCGACGGAACGCCGTACTACATTCCACAGGGAGTGTTTTATCTCAACTCGCCCAAGACGGATTGGAGACCAAACAGCCGCACGGCGGAATACCAACTCGTGGATAAGTGGGCGTACCTCGACGGAACGCTCTTCGGGAGCTTGGAGAACACCTATGAGGTGGCCGTCAAGAGGCAGGATAATCCCGACGGGAGCTTCACATTCATTCGCCCGAATATCTTCTCTGCCATGCAGCAGATCCTCAACCTCTCAATATATACGCATAAAAAGACCGATGTATACGCGGAAAAAATCGACGGTGTAACGCCCGTATTCACGGACTACTACAACAAGTACGAAATTACAATTCAGTCTTATACAGACAGGAACGGAACGGTGATACCCGAGCAGAAGTTCATGATGTGCGAACTTCCCAAAACCGTGACAACGGCAATGGGTGGCACATACGCGCAAGTGCTTCTCGACCTCAACGCCATACTTGCGGGGTGGATAGGGTACGACGGCACAGGCGCGCTCCGTGTGGACGCATCGGATGATGACCTTGATGATTACAAGAAGCCTGTCATGTGGAATTTCGCGACCAACAGTAAGACATTCTTCGGCTTGGACGAGACGGCAAACCCCGCGCAGGTCTACAACGATGTCATTATTTGGGGCGAGAGCATAGACGGGGCGGTCGTGGGGGCCCGTGCAATCAACGACGATCCCACGAGCGACACGAGCGTCAACCGCATCGGGATGAAAACCTTTGTTGAGAGCAGCGATATCAACTACACGAACGAGCAGTGCGAAGCTCTTGCAAAGTGGTATTTGAAGCGCAAAACGGTGTTGCAGAAGTCGGTCACGATCTCCTGCTCGCAGATGTTCCACCTACGGGAAAACAATCTCATTACGGTGCGCCGATCGGACAAGCCGCACAGCCCGATCGAGAAGCATCTTATACAGGGCATTTCCATTCCTTTGAGCCAAAAGGGAACGATGCAGATCACCGCGACAAGCGTACAAGATTTTCCTGCCGCAACGGTCAAGAGCATGGAAGAATTTCTCAATGCGCAAGGGGGTGATGGATAATGGCGACATATTCAGAAGCTCACCAACTGATGCGGCAGTTGAAGCCGATCATCGACAAACTCATCGAGCAACAGCCGAATGTCAGGTCTGCCATAAAGGCCAAGAAAGCGGTCGTGCAGGCCGCCCCCGACACCCAAAGACATACCGTGGCAATTAAATTTCTTCCCGATCTGTTTAACAGGGATATCCAACCGATGACTTTCCCTTACAATCCCTGTCTCTCGGCAAGTGATCTGGAAGTCGGCAAGGCTGTGTTCGTGTTTTACTTTCAGTCTTTGAGCAATGGCGTTGTCATGCAGAATGATACATGGACGGCGGGAGGCATAGGCCCGGGAGAGGGAACCGTAATTTCAGTGAACGGCCAAACGGGAGAGGTCACGCTTGATGCAGACGACATAAAGGCGGTGTCTTTGGAGCCTCAAACCGTAACGGAAGAACAACAAGCACAAGCAAGAGAAAACATTGGCGCAGGGCAAACAACTTTTATCGTGAAAGAGGGCGAGAGCGAAGAGGGCAGGAGCATCGGAGAAATCATCTTTGAGGTCATAAAAAAAGCGGATGATTCCACAAAATCCGTGTTGAGAATCGCAAGAGCTTCTCCCACAGAAAAAAATCAACCGCTTTTCCGCCTCTCGATCGTCAAGAAGGATAAGGCTACTTCAACACAAAACTATACACTAAAAATTGAGTAAGGAGACAAAAAAATGGCAGTGACTATCAATGAAGGCTTACTTTATGAAAAGACGGGACCGGGAGAGAGCGACAAGCAGCTCTATTATCCCCGCACGTCATGGAACAACGTTGTTGAAAAGCCTTCATGGCTCGACAGCGATACAAAACCCTCTTATGCTTGGGACGAGATCTCGGACAAGCCGAATCTCGTCACCCTTGATACCGAACAAACGATAACGGCAAAAAAACGGTTCCAAACGGGAACCGACTACACAGAGATCAACGGCGGAAGTCTTTATATATACAAAAGAACGGGCGGAGTATCTTGGCAGAGTGTAATTATGTCAAATGACAGAATTTCACGACATTGGATCAATAGTTCGGATCCCAATGCGAGCCCCGATGTCACCCAGCACTTTTTGTTCCCCGTGGGAGTAAGCGGCACGATAGCGCTTACTTCGGATATCACTTGGGATAATGTCGCATCTTCGGCGCCCGACTTTGTCCTCTCCTCGCAAATAGGGGTCGCGGGCGGTGTGGCGTCGCTCGACAAGGACGGCAGGGTTCCGTCCTCACAGCTCCCCGGGTTTGTAGACGATGTCGAGGAATATGCAAACAAGGCTGCATTTCCCGAAGAAGGCGAGAGCGGAAAGATCTACGTCGCAAAGGACACAAACCTTACATATCGTTGGGGCGGAACGGAGTATGTCGAAATCAGCCCGTCGCTTGCTCTCGGCGAAACGTCCGCTACGGCTTATCCCGGCGACAAGGGAAAGGCGAATGCAGATGCGATCAAGAAGTTGGAAACCTCGTTGGGAGATTACGCAAAAACGAGCGATCTGGACGACTATGTAACGCTCGGCACCCAGCAGACGATTACAGAGAAAAAATTTTTTTCCAAAGGGATTATTATTGGAACTCTTACAAATGGCTTCGAGTTTTCCGACGGTAGCATTGCAAGATTAGAGGGTACCTCGGCTTATCCCATAACCGTTCGCCCCATGGGTGGCACGCTTGCTTTGCTTAGCGATATCAAGCCGATTCCCGAATCTCTCCCGCCCACGGGCAATGCAGGCGGAGATCTTTCGGGGACATATCCGAATCCCACCATTAAGGCGGGTGCCGTGAACGATACCAAGCTCTCCAAGACAGGCGTTTCGGCGGGGTATTACAGCACAGTCCAAGTCAATGAACAGGGTCGTGTTGTAGATGGCGCGTATATCTTCATGTCAGGCAAGGAGGAGACGATCCCCGAACAGCTTGCCGTCGGAGGCCTCTATTTCCAAATCACAAGCAGCAGGAGCGCGTAAATGATACAAATCAATGAAGGCTTACTTTATGAAAAGACGGGACCGGGGGTGAACGACAAGCAGCTCTGTTATCCCCGCACGTCGTGGCATAACGTTGTTGAAAAGCCTTCATGGCTCGACAGCGATACAAAACCCTCTTATGCTTGGGACGAGATCTCGGACAAGCCCACGATTCCCGATGCAAGCAAATTTTTGCCGCTTTCAGGCGGCACGATGACAGGACGTCTTGTCATCAACAAAGCGGGTAGTGCTCAAACGGATACTGCGGCAGGGCATATCGCTTTACAAAAGGACGGAACAGACTACGCACACATAAGACCGACTGCAAGCAATTCTAATCTTGCGATTGAAAGCAAGGGCGGGATTATTCTATACGGAGGCGCAAGCGATAACGGAACAGCATTCAGTAGCGCAAATTATGTTGCCGTTTATTCTGGAAGTTTGCGCGGGGTCGGAACAGTAGACTTGACAGGCTTCCGCAACCTTGGATTGTCTGGAACAATTTCGCACGGAAGCGTGACCCTTACATTGCCGTCTAAAACGGGAACGATCGCTCTCGAAGAAGATATCCCCGATTCAAGTAAGTTTGTCACCACCGACACAGAACAGACTATTTCGGAAGAAAAATTATTCAGTAAGGGGACAAACGGCAACGTTCACACCACAATTCGAATCATGCCGTATAATGGTGCTTCGCCAACACGTGCTTATGGCGTAGAGATAGACACAAACGGAAAAACAGTAACATACGGTACATCGGGCATCAGTATAAGCGAGAACGAAGAGAAATACAGTCTCTTGTTTCCATCCGCAGACGGTACGCTTGCACTTAAAGAAGATATCCCAGATTTAAGCAAGCTCGTTACAACTGATACCGCACAGACGATAAGTGGAGCGAAAACCTTTACAAAAGGAATCGTTTTACAGCAGAAAGTTCTTACAACTACTCAATCCATCACAATAAGCCCTATCCATATCGTTTATCAAAGTGCCACCTCAACAGGGATCGTACGGACAGAACGTACATACACTTTCCCCGATAAGGATGGACAGCTTGCGGTTACGGCCGATCTGGCCGACTATGCAACGCTTGATACCGAACAAAGAATTACAGGAAAAAAGACTTTTAACGCCGGGTCATTTTCAGCAAACATGGGGAGCGGACGCTTCCGATCCCTCCAAGGTCGAAATGGCATGGCTATGATGTACGAAGCAACCAGCACACCAAATGGCTTCATTTTAGAGACGGACAATGCGGGGACTGACATGGCGCATTTCCGCAATGCTACAATGTCATCTAATGAAATCAATGCTGGTAGCATTGTTGTCCGAATCCCCAAAAAGAGCGGTCTGGTTGCCCTTACTTCCGATATTCCCGATTCAAGTAAGTTTGTCACCACCGATACTCCACAAACAATAAAGGGCATCAAGACATTCATAGGAAGCGGCACAAGCTCTTATGCCGATCAAATTATATCCATCGTGCCGTATGCGGGATCTTCTCCCGCTATGGGATCCTACGGCATCATGTTTAAGGACGTGAACGGCACGATAACCAACGTCTATGACGGGAGTCGTCATATAAGTTTTGCGGGCGGAAAGGCTGCGCATGCTCACAATTTTCCGAACGATAAATCAGGCACGATCGCTCTTACTTCGGATTTGCCCGAAGAAAGGATCGTCATTCGCGTAAAATGGCTGAATTGGGTGAATTCGTATACCACTGAGGAGGGATGGGAATACCAAGCAATCCGTGCCAAGATTGAATTTCTTTCTGGGCGAGACCTTCTTCAACCCAATGACAAGATCGTCTTGGCTCAACTCCGTAAAAGAATTCACACAACTCCCCGAAGAGAATGCTACAAGTACCGCGCGGACAGCTTTATTTATGCAAAAGACTTACCAGACGATGATATAGTGACATTCGTAGATCTGAGCGGACGGTTCAATCATACGAATGCGGGTAGTTATTACGCAGACGACTTAAGGGGGCTACTTACAGCATCGTCTGCAAACAGGGTCATCTACATTGTACGGCATGATCCTGAGGACACAACGAATGCAAATTGGTATCACGTCTCAAATTCAGTCTCATTCCGACTGCTGTACAACAGCAGCAAGGATACAGCGTCCTTTGTAATAGAGGGCGGTGCATGATTTGTGACTTATGGCGGATAAATTTTATGGTGTGTAGGACAAACTCGCTTTCGGGTGAGTAGCGCAAACATCGCTTTCGGGTGAGTAGAGCAAACGCGCTATTTTTATCCGCCATAGGTCATGAATAAAAAGGAGAGAAAGAAAATGAAAGTCATCAAACATTTAGTTTATACGATATGGCAACTTCCGCAGGACATTATAGGGGCGGTAATATGGCTTATTTGCCGTCTGCGGCATCGTACAAGCTCCATCTATAAGGAGCGCGTCCTGACCGAGTGGGGGCTATTCAGCGGGCTCTCCATGGGGCACTTTTTCTTCATACATACCCGGCAGGATCAGATCACGACGAGACACGAATATGGGCATACACTCCAAAGCCTGCGCCTCGGATGGCTATACCTTTTTGTTGTTGGGATCCCATCGATCGTGTGGGCAAGCTGTTTTGAGAAATTCCGAGAAAGAAGAGGCATTTCGTACTATTCTTTTTATACCGAGCGTTGGGCGGATAAGCTCGGGGGAGTAGTGCGTGTAAAATAAAAAGAGGCGGCCATCCCCGAAAGGATCAGCCGCCTCTTGCTGTTCTGTTCAGTGTTCGCAAAATACGGGCATCGTGTTGAACACCGAGTTCGCCTCCGCCGCGATCCGCTTCGGGCAGAGGTGCGAGGCGTAGATGACCGTCGTCGCGTAAGAACTGTGCCCCAAGAGTTGTTGGATATTCTCCAAAGGGTAGTTGTTCGTGATAAGCATACTCGCAAAGCTGTGCCGAAGGTCGTGGGCGCCGATGTGTTTGTGCCCGAGGAGCCTGTTCACATACCGCTCCACGACGTTCGTGATGTTCTGCCGTGTAAACGGCTTCTCGTGTCCGTCCTTGTCCGTAGAGCTGAAAAGAAGGGCCGTTCCGTCCGTTTTATCGTATGCCGTCATGTACTCTTTAAGGACTCTGATGAGGGGCTTCGGGAGTGTGCTCGTCCGCAGCTTGTCACCCTTTCCGACGACCGTGATGGAGCCCTCGTCGAAGTCCAAATTTCCCACGGGGAGATAGGCAAGTTCCGAGACACGCAGCCCCGTCAAGAGGAACATGAACACGATCGCCCGCGTCCGTAGCGGGGTAGGGGTGTGCGGCGGGATCTCGCCCGAAAGGATCTTCTCGATCTCTTGTTCGGAAAGCAGGTCGTACTCGACGGCTTCTTTCTTTGGGAAGTCGCCTTTCCCGACGGGCTGTTCCGTAAAGATCTTGTGCTCGATCGTCCACTTGAAGAAGCTGTGCAAAAGGGTGAGGTAGTGCCGCAGAGTGTTATTGCCGAGCCCGCGCGCCTCCTTGACCTCGTTTCGCCAACCCACGATGAAGAGGGGAGGGATCTCCGCCTCATCTCCGCCGTGCGCCTTGACGTATTTCCCGAAGTCTCCGAGGACGAAGGTGTACTTTTCGTATGTCACATTGCTCTTTGTCACGATTTTAAGAGAGGCGAGGTATTCTTCCCTCGCCCGCTCGTACTTCTCGTATAAAGTCATTTTGTTACCTCCTTCGCGAAGATAAGCATCTTCTTGGTAGAGAGGTCCTCGCACCCGCGCTTGAACGGTGCAAGAAGCTGGACGACAACAAACTCGTACTGTTCAAAGCCTTTGACGTTGTGGCAGAGAATGCCGTTATACTCGTTCCCTTTCCCGTCGGGGAAATACGGCGTTTCGTCTTGGGGCGCGTTTGCAATGTCGTACAAAGACGCATGGCCGAGCACCTTGTCCCGCTTACAGTCAATGTAGCCTGCCTTTTTTAACTTCGATTTGATTTTTCGCAGGTTTACAAGTTTTACGATTTCGTTGAGTTGTTCAATTTTCATGTTTGGATTCTCCCTTTGAAATTAGATTATAGCATTGATATGGCTGTTTGTCAATCGCCACCGCAGCTCTTTTTCGAGCCGAATTTCGACGAATTATTTTTTCCTCTTGACCGATTGTCGGCATACCATGTCCGAGGTTATGGGTTTATTTTTGATTTTTTTATCTTCACGGATTTCACCGTTATCGATTGCCCGTTGGGCATCTTGTTCCGTCTTGAAATGCGTGTCGTCAAACGTCGTCTTTCGGTTCTTCGATTTCCGTCGGTAGGGGACAACCGTACCGTCCAACATGGTCTTTCGCACGCTGTACCCGATGAGCCGCCGCTCTCCGTTATAGGAGAACGTGTGCCGCCGAATTTCAAAACCCTTGTAAAATGTCTGCTCTACCATGATTTCCTCCCGTTCTCTCCCGTGTAGAAATACCTTCCGCGCTTGCCGCGTACTTCTATTTGCGCATTCGCCTCTGTCGTTCTTTTGATGTCGGTATATCCCGCATTTTTAAGTGCGCGTATTGGCGATGATGCCCAAGTCCTCGTTACATAGTGGGGTTTTTGTTTGTCTTTGATGTCATAGAAGTGATCGTTTCTCATGTAAATGATAGCCATATTTCCCTCCTGTTCAGTCTGCATTGAGCGCGTCGACCATCGAACGACAAACCTGTATGTATTTTTCCGCGCCGCCTGTAAACTTTTTATCGTATTTGGCGATATGCTCTTCTCCGAGCCGTATGTGGAGGTTCAGTTGCTTGATTGCCTCCTCTTTTGTGAGGCACGACTGTGCAACGGGAAGTCCCCAAAAAGAGCACAGTTCTTTTTTAAGACAGAAAGAGTATGGTCCCTGATCCGGCCATTTTTCCGTGTCGAAGTCTTTGTCTTTTAGGAGAATGTGCTCCTCATCTTGATACAAAATAACCTCGTTCATGATTTCCTCCTGTTCAGTCGAGATACCCTTCGCCCGTGAAGGGGTTGAAGTAGTTGAGGTAGCCGCCGTTCATATAGCCCTCGTAGTCGCTTTGACGGGCGGCAAGCTCTTCTTCGGAGAGACGGCGCACCCGAGCGGCGCGGAATTTCTCGTCCTTTCCGAAGAGTAGCGTTTTATACCGCTGTTCTGCTTCCTCAACGGCTCCCTCTCTTGTCCTTTGCCTCGACGACCCACTCGTTCCTCGGGCTGTTGTCCGTGTCGCCTTCCTTCAAGATCAAAACTGCATACTTCATAAAAACCTCCTATGGTATTGATTTTTCTTTTTGATTGTTGTATAATAGCCTTGTTATGACCGACTTCATGAAAACCGTCAACGCCGCTGTTCAATGGAATTGCCGCGTTCTGTCTGTTCCCGTTCCGTTGGTTCGTGTTGCCGAGCCGTCGGAGTTCGCAACACCGACGACGAAGTGCGCCGTGTCAAGCGACGGCTCCGAGCTCCTCATCAATCGTTCCTTTGCGCAGGGGGGCAACGAGCCGTTCATTTGGCTTGCCCTCTCTCATGAGTGCCGCCATATTTGGCAAGCGTTTCATGCCGACCTGTTTAACGGCTATCGTGATTCCGCCCAGCTCTCCGTTCAGGAATACAACCGCCAAGAGGCGGAGATTGACGCATGGGCGTGGGCCGTGGTCGTCCTCTCCAAGCGGTTCGGCGTCCGTCCTACCCTTGAAAAGAATTTCGGCGCAGAGGCGTGGGCGTTCATCGAGGACCGTGCCCGTAGGATCGCCGAAGAGGGGCTGTTCTAACGCTCCGAAGAGGAGGCGCGCAGTGATTTCTCTCCGTAGAGAATGTACGCGGCGATCTGCCTCTCCGTGGGCTGTTCTATGCCGTGGAGTATCAACGCCCCGCGCGCCTCATGATGCACGCACTCATACCACTCTGCCGCGCTTGCACGTTCCTTTTGTTCCTTCGTTTTGCTGTTCATGCCGTTTCTCCTTCATTCCGTAATATCAATCGTGCGGGAGTGTCCAAAAGGCACGTCTCCTCTATACCGCCATATTTTCAGAAAGTATGGGACATCGTCTCCCTCAAATGTTTTGTACAAACTATAAACAATGCGCAGCGTTTTCGTTTCTCTAACAGCTCTCGCAATCCGAACGGGGTGCCCCGTTTCTTTAAGATTATATTTTTTTATCGCCTGTTCTTTTGTCATGATACACCTCACTTTCAAAGTCCGACCGCTTCCGCAAGCGCGTCCGCGTAAGTGTAAATCGACTTGCTCTTGCTCTTTCCGTCGTAGCGGTAGTAGGTTTCGTACTTGTTCACCCATGACACGCCCTGCGGGAGCTGTTCCCTGTGCGGCGTGATTCGTATGCTTCCGCAATGTGCCCGTAACCACCCGACAAACTTCACGGGGAGCTTTATGCCGTACTTCTCCGCCAAAAGTTCAAAGTCGGAGGGGGAGATGTAGTCCCCCGCACGGAGGCTCTGTTCCGCCTGTTCCGTCCAACGCGCTTGCTTCTCCCGTTCGGCGGCTTCATAAGCTCGCTGTTCCGCAAGCCGCCGCTGCTCTTCCTCGTACTTCTCGCGGTCCCGCTGTTCATAGATTGCGGCGCGGTTTTTCCTCGCTCTTTCCGCAAGTTCGCGCTTCCCCATAAGCTCGCAGAAGTAGATGTCGGCGTTGCTTGTCCATGTCCCGTTCTCGCAAGCGGTTTCGATCCTCGCAAACTCGCCCTCCGCCGTGCAGAAGTCTTTCAGCTTTTGGTCGGAGATCGTCGCTATGCAAGTCGCCATTTGTTCGGGCGTTACATAGGAGTTCCCGCCAACGTCCTTTAAGATGTCCCGCGTCCCGAGAAGGCGGCAATAGAATTTTCTCATTCCGCCCTCGCCTTCCGTGTAGTAGAAGGCGATGCCATCGCGCTCCGCAAACTTCACGCAACCGTTGACGCGCTTCTCATACGCTGTGTTGTCCGTCCTGTGTGCAATGATTTTCATGTCCTGTTCTCCTCGTAAATTTATTTCCGCTCATGCGGTGGTGGCGGGTAGTATTTTAGGAGTTCCCGCTATCGCTCCGTTCTGCTGTTCAGTAACCCAACTTCTCCGCAAGCCTGCGGCGGTTATAGTCGGGGTATTCCTCGTGGAGACGATCGAGCATGTCTCCGATTTTGTACGCCTCCTCCTGCCGTCCGAGTTCAACGTACGCTCTTCCGACCGTTTCCCACCCGTCATTGATTTTCACAAAGTCCTCGTATGTCATCTTCTGTTCTCCCGTTCTGTTCAGCCTATCGCAAGTGTAATATCTTCCTCGCACCATGAAAGTTCAAAGCCGTTACCCTTTGCCTCGTGAAGGAAGTCTCCCGTCCACTTGCTCTCGATTCCCAACTTTCTGCAATAGTCGAAGAAGAAGGGGAGAGGGAGAACAACGCGGTAGCAATGTTTTCCCCGCCAGCTCTCGTATTCCTCGCAATCCAGCTCCTTAAACTCTTTGATGAGTTCGTCAAGCGTCATTTCCATGATCTGTTCCTCCTTTATCTCATGTCCTGCAAAGCGGCAAGCTGTTTTACCGCCTGTTGCCCCGCAAGGATCGCCGCGTTCAGCTGTTCCGTTCTCTTGTCGATGAAGTTCCGCACGTCCCGCATGATGATCTCCATGTCCCCGAGCGTCGTCTGGACGATGATGTCCTCGCCCTCCTGCCACACCGCGATCTCGCGTACCTGCTTCCCGGCGTAGAAAAGTTTCGGGAAAGTCTGTTCATTGACTTCCACGGGGATGTCATGCGGATGTCCCTTTAAGTGTTGATTGACGCAAATCATGTTTCTGTTCTCCTTCTGTTCTGTTATTTGGCTATCGCCGACGGAGAGGGGAGACGCGCTCCCCCGTCCGTTTCGCCCCGGTGCCGCCGGGGTACTCGTCAGGGCTGTTCCGTTTCGCTTTGAAGTTCTCGCCACAAGTGGGAGGCAAACTCTTCCCGAAGTTCGGGAGAATTTTTGACGATCTGGAAAAAGCTGTACATCATGAAATCCCTTTGCATTTTCCGCCATTCCTCGTTCGTCATGTCGGGGTTTTTCGTCAACGCCTGTTTCAAAAGCTCTTTGGATAACGCCTGCCCCGCCTTGCCGTTGTTCAGCTCGTCCTGCATTGCATCGGCAACCTTTGCGATAAATTCCTTGAAGTCGCTTGCTATCATTCTGTTCACCCCCTCAAAACCATTCCAAGACGCCTTGCGCCTTGTATTGATCGTTCCATGTGCGGACAAGTTCCTCCGCCCGCCACTTCTCGCAGACCGTCACGTCGATTGCCTCTTTCGGTATGCGTTCCATAACCGCAAGCAAGTTCTCGTTCGTGGTGAAGGATTCCGTGTAGGCGCATTTTCCGCCGTTCTCGTTCTTTTTCGTGATTGCCAAGTAGATCCGTTTCATTGTTCTGTTCCTCCTTTATAGGTTTTCGGTGACGGTGGGATCCCCGTGGGGATCTGTTCACCGTTTCGGCGGCGTACCCGCGCCGCTCTCGTCAGACCGAAGAGGGGAGACGGCTCCCCGCTGTTCAGACGGCTTGCGTCTTGCCATCGACGTGGAGACGGTTGAACGCCCACGCAATGGGATCGCGGACAAACGCCTCGCGCCCCGTCTTGTAGAGGCTGTTAAACGCCTTTTTGTCCGTGCTGTAATACGACCAATCGGGGACGGTGCGCCCGAAGGCGTCCATCTGTTCACGGCTTGCAAACTTGCGGCTGCCGCCGTAACGGTTAAATGCCAAGTAAATTTTTTCGTCTTTCATTTTCTTTTCCTCCGATATTTCCGGGCAGGGTGAACAGCCCCGCCGTTCTGTTCTTTACTCGCTCAAAATCGCATAGAGATCGCTCGACTCGTAGCGGATGCGGGCGTTGTTATTCTCGTCGTAGCCGTCAAACATCGGACCGCACAACCCCGCAAGCATGGGCGTTCCTTGCAGTTCAAAGCGGCGCACGCTGTCCGCAACCGTTCCGCGCTTTTCGTAGTCTTGCAAAAGTTCGCTTTCCGTCTTGTATTCGGTGCAGCCGTCAACGGTGCAAACCTCGTAAACCTTGCCCCGCTTTTTCAGCTCATCCAAATAGATCCGTTCGGACTGTTCCGTGATCTTTGCGCCGTCGGTGCTGTCCACAAGTTTATAAAATTCGTTTTTGTCGCACGCCGTCCATGCGGAAATGACCGTCCCGCTTGCCGTTCTCGTTGTCGTTCCGATCTCTTTCGAAGGCGTTACCCACCCCGCAAAAATCGCAAACTCTTTTCCCTCGTGCAGGGTCATGCGCCATTTTGTGCGCTTGCCTTTGGGCGTGCAGGTTATCCGCATCGCGTTCCTATATTGCGCATAGGGCGCAAACTCAACGGAATGCAAGCGGACTTGCAAAACGTTATAGCCGCCGAAGTCGGTTATTGAAATGATCGTTGCTTGCTTTCCGTCCGTTCCGTTCATGTATGCCGCGAGATCGTCGCGCATTTTTTCAAAATTCTGTTCTGTGTTCATGCTGTTCTACTCCTTGCCGTCTTTCCGTGCTGTCTTTGATTTATGGGGCGGGACTTTGCGCCGCCAAGAGGCGGCGCGCGCGCCCGCTATGCACTTGCCGCACTGTTCAGAATGCGTAGAGGCTCCGATTGAAGCGGACAACCTTTTTTACGTCGCCGCGCCTCGCCGCCTCCGTCATCACGTAAACGGTTACGCCGTCCGCGCCCGCGTGGATCGTCGCGCCCGCGCTTGTGATAACGTCGGCGCAATCGTCCGCCGTTAACGTCTCCACGGCATCCGCCTTGCTGTAGTGACGGTGAAAGGCGTCCACCATCTCGAAGCCGTCGAAGAAGCCCGCGCCCGCCGCCTCGAAAGCGTCGAAGGCGCGCGCGTCGCGCTCCTGTTCCCGCGCCGCATCCGCTTGCCTTTTGGCGATCGTCGCCGCGCTCGGTTTCCGTCCTCCGCGATGAACGCGGGGTTGATAGTACTTGCTAAATTGCATTTTTTATCCTCCTGTTTTATATCGGTGACGCCCTCGCGGGCGTTTCGTCGCAATTTTCAGCGACTCATCAGACCGATTTTTTTCACCTCCTGTTCAAGCCGCATAGAACGCGCGGCGGATCTTCTCCTGCTCCCGTTCGTCGTTCTCGTCGCTGTTTTCGATCATTTCGACGATGCGGGCATATTTCGCGGGGATCTTGTTATATAGGCGAATCATCGCGCCGCTGCTCCATTCGTTTAGGTAAACTTCTTTAATAATCGCCGTCTTTAATCTGTCGCCCGTGATGATCATCCCATCGATCAAGCCGCCGGGGATGGTGTAGCCGACGTATTCGCGCCCGCTGTCGCTATACTGTTGCAAAAGCTTTTCAACCGCCGAATAACCATAAATTGTAGCCATTTTTCTTTTCTCCTTTATTTGATATTTTCGGCGGCGGAACCGTGGAGGATTCCGCCGCGCCGCTGTTCTGTGTTCATGCCGTCACGCTATGCGGGAAAGATCGAGACAGCGGGAGAGGATCGCCCGCCCCGCTTCCGTCAAGTTTTCCGCGCGTTTGTAGCCCTTGACGATCAGCCCCGCCAAGTGCTCCGGACCGCCGTACCACGTCGACCGCCCGCCGCTATTCGGGAGGGCGATAGCCCAAAGCGTCCAACGCCCGCCGCGCTCCTCCCCGAAAATGTCCCAGCCGTCCCCGTCCGAGTAGACGCGCGTCAACGTCCTTTCCGCCTCCGCGTAGTCCTCCGCGATCTCCTCCGCCGTCATCTTTTCGCAAATGTCGCGATGTTTGAAAATCATTTTTCCGCCCTCCTTTTACGCTTGAAGGGTGATGCAACGATTGCAGCACCAATCAAAGATTGATTTTTGCCCGCGTTCCATGCCAACGCGCATAGCGTCGCTCAGACGGTCCACGCGCTCCGATATGTCGATATAAGCGCGCCCGCCGTCGATCCATACGCCGACGAAGTCGCCCGCCTTAGAGCGGCGCAGAAGTCTGTTTACAGCCCGCAGAATGCGCCCGACGTTCGAGACGTCGAGAACGTAGCAATCACGGCGGCTCACTTGATAGCCGCGCGAATAGTGGACGGGGGAGCCGTCGCCGTTCAGCGTTGCGCCGCCGTTGCGGATAATTTCAAGAAGTTCAAATTTTTTCATTTTGGGAAATCTCCTTTTTCGTTTTCGGTGACGCTCACCCGAGCGGGGGGAGCGTTTCGGCGGGGAACGACCCGCGCCATCATCAGACCGACACACGCGCCCATTCGGGGACGCTTGCAACGTGTTTCATGTTGCTTTCAATCAGGATAAAAGAGACGTAACCCAACGCCCCGATCGCCTTGACCGCTTGCATCATGGTGTAATTTTCGGGGAGCGTGACGCTTACCCCTTGAATATACGCGCCGTAATTCGTTTGACCGTTGAAGTACACTTTGATTTCTTTTTCCATGCTGTTTGATCTCCTTTTCAGTAACATTAAAGCAGACGGAGAACCCCCGCCCGCTCTACTCTGTTTTTGTGCGGACTTGTAACCGCTTAAAGGCACCGACACACGCGCCCCGAACGAAGCGGAGCGCGGCGGCTTATAGTGCTTTGAATCCTTCGACGGGGAAAGCCGTAAAACCCACCGACCATACCCGCGCGCCAATCTTAACCCCCGCGCGGCAGGGGGGGGGGGAAGCCTTAAACCGTCGCGCCCTTCCCATCGGCGCGGGGCTGTGAAGTTGTCAATCTGCGAAGGCCGCCAGCGGCGGGAGCGCCCCGATCGGGGGCAAGTTCATCAACCTCTTTACATTATCTATTCTATCAGAATTAAGAGGAAAAAGCAAGTAATTTATAACAGAATTAAGAAAAAAGTTTTTTTGATTATTTTTATCATAATTCTGATAATTTATAACAGAATTAAGAATTTCAAAAAAGCCGCTTGACAAGCCGCAGCCCGCCGTGGTAGAATGGAAAGCAAAAAAAGGAGTTTTCCACAATGAAGAAGCCGAAGCAGGAGCCGCAGAAGCCCAAGAGGAGCGAAGCGCAACGCCGCGCGGATAAAGCCTACCAAGAGCGCACAAGAGCCGAGAAAAACGCCACACAGCGCGAAAATTTCAAAAACATCGCCGCCACATTTCGCCGGGACGAAGCGGAGCGGATCGCGGAGATTTTCAAGGCGCACGGCGTGAAGCCGTCGGAGGTATTGAGGGGAGCGGCGGCCGCCTTGCTTGACGGCGAACCCATACGGACGGAAGCCGCGCCCCTGATCGCCCCCGCGCCCGTAGAGAACGACAGCACGACCAGCGGCGAGGAATAAGCCGAGGACGGCGGGAGACGGCGCAGAGCGGCGCAGGGACGGCGGCAACGGTGAAGCCCGAGGGACGCGCCGAACGCCTCCGAGCGCAACGCGGAAGCCAAGCCCGACGGCATAGCGGCAGGGGGTAGGGGTAAGCCCAAGGAGCGAAACGCC
>CANQUN010000012.1 GCA_947627065.1 uncultured Clostridia bacterium | reverse complement strand
CCATTTTATTTTGCCTCCGTAATAATACCGTCTTTGATTTTGTAGATCCTGTCCGCAATCGCCATCGTGCTTTCGCGGTGCGACACAAGAATAATGCTCTTTTTGCGCTTTTGCTCTTTGAGCGCTTTCAGGATAATTCCCTCGTTGATACTGTCCACATTGCTTGTCGGCTCGTCGAGAAGAATGAGCTCTGCGCCCGACAGGAACGCTCGTGCAAGACCTATTCGCTGTTTTTCGCCCGCAGAAAGATTGTCGCCCAAAGCCCCCACTTCCGTCTTATAACCGCCCGGCAATGTCATAATAAATTCATGCACGGAAGCAAGGCGGCAAGCGTTTTCTATTTCCTCCTGCGTGGCGTCCGGCTTTGCAATGCGCAGATTTTCCTCTATCGTTTCGTCAAAAAGGTAGGTCGTCTGCGACACCATCGTCACGTTCGCAAGCAAATTGTCGCTGTCAACTTCGTCAATATCTATGCCGTTATACTCGATTTTTCCGCTGTCTTTTTGCCAAAAGCGAAGGAGGAGCTTTAAGAGCGTACTCTTTCCGCATCCGCTTTCCCCCACGATACCGACGATCTCGCCTTTCTTTGCATTCAGACAGATATTTTGAAGTACAGGCACGTCTTTTTCGTATCCGAAAGTGAGATTTTTGACTTCGAGATTTTCATAGTCAAACTTCTTGCCGTTTTGTATCGGACGGACGGCAGGTTGCTCTGAAAGCAAATTCAAAACTCTGTCGCCGCTCGCAAAGGTCTGCGTGAGATTGCCAGGGAGAGCCGACACCGCAATCACGGGACCGAAACTCGAAAACACGGCAACAACTCCCACAATCATAAATCCGACGGATAGCATTTTGTAATGAACGAGCAAAATGCCGACCGCAAGCGTTATCAAGATAAACAGCGACACCGAAAGTTCGGTAAACGAACTTGCCCTCGTCGTGCGATGCTTCATCCTTTTCGTTTCTTTCAGGAGTTCGTCCGAGCGGCGGTTGACTTCCGCTTTGCGCTCCTCGCCCGCATTGTTCAAAACTATGTCCTTAATGCCCTTGATACTGTCGAGGAAATAGGCGTTGAACGAAGCAAATTCCGCACGATACTTAACGCCGCTCTCTTTGAGTCGCCCCGAAGAAATAAGCGGCACAACAATGCCTATCGTGATGTAGCCGACAAGTGCGACAAGCGCAAGATATGGGCTTGACACAAAGCCGACAAACAATAGGACTGCAACAGATACGATGACCGCAATGCAGATCGGCGAAATGGTGTGTGCATAGAACACTTCAAGCGTTTCAATGTCCGAGGTGATCATCGCAATGATACTGCCCTTTTGCTTGCTTTCGAGTTTTGCGGGACATAAGATACGAAGCGCACCGAATATCTTATCCCGCAAGACCGCCAAAAGTCTGAACGCAATATAGTGGTTGCTGTACTGTTCGATATAACGTAAGCCCCCGCGAAGCAATCCGCATCCGACCGCAAGTCCGATGATTAAGCCATACGAGAGAGCAATACTCTCGCCAAGAGCCTTCGCCACACCAAGTGCGCCGAATACCGTCACTCCCATAGCGGCGACAAAACCCAAACTGCCGTTAAGCACGGCAAGCAACATAATATAAGAGAGCGAACCGAGCAAGAGGATAAGGCTTGCCATTATTTTTGCTCCGCTTCTGCGTAACTTTTTCTTACTCATAATGTCCCCTCCTCCAACTGTTTTTGCGTGGTAAACAATCTCTCATAGCCTTTTCTTTCACTCATAAGCCCGTCGTGCGTACCGCATTCCTTGACTTCGCCGTCCTCCATATAATAAACGGCGTCGGCGGGAACGACATTGGCAAGCCTGTGCGAAATGACGATAACGCTCTTTTTATTTGCGAGCGCACGAATATTTTGCATAATGATCGCTTCGCTCTCCACGTCGATATTGCTCGTCGCCTCATCGAATACGAATATGTCTTTATCCGAAACAAGGTTGACGGCGAGAGCAAGCCTTTGTTTTTGTCCGCCCGAAAGATTGGCGGCATCTTCCGTTATCACTTTGTCAAGTCCGCCGTTTTCTTCGATGAACTCACGAAGATTGACTTTTTCAAGCGCCGCATAAATTTCATCCTCGGTTACGTCTTTATTGGCAAGTCGGAAATTCTCTTTGATACTCGCATTGAAAATATAGGTATTGTAGCTGACGACGGCAAGATGACCGTAATAATCTTCTCTATTCAGCGAATTAAGCGGCTTGCCGCCTACCGTAACTTCACCCTCTTTTGCGCGGTGCGCTCCTATAATAAGATTTACGACCGTACTCTTTCCGCATCCGCTTTCGCCGACTATCGCCGTCATACCCTTTGCGGGGAACGTCATACTCACGTTTTTGAGTACGTCCCGCTTTCCGTCATACGAAAAAGTAACGTTTTTAAGACACAGGTCGCATTTTTCCACCTTTTCGCTTCCCCACTCGGGTTCGGGCATTTCAAGAAGGGAGAGGATAGATATTTTCAGCTTTTTCTTTCCCCTCTTTGGTAAGACGGATCGAGCCGCCGTCCTCGACTATAATGTATATAATCCAACCTCACTAAAAATAAAAGAGCAGAGATGCTCTCTACTCTTTACTCCGAACTTGCTGTTATTGAGATTTTATTTATTGAATTTATCCCCAAGGATATTTACCTTGTGCTAAACTATTTGTGGTATTATTTTGCTCTGGCATTTTAATATCCTCCGATTGGTGTGAATTTTTTCAGACTGGCAGGTCTTATTCAATTCTACACCAATCGGAGTCCTTTTGTCTACCTCACCGGCTTTAGCCTCTTTTGAACCACGCGACTATCGCGTGGTTTTCTTGGTAAGACAAAAAGAAAAAAGAGGATGTCGTAAGACAACCTCTTTTCATGGTGGGGACGAATAGGCTCGAACTATCGACCTCATGCATGTCAAGCATGCGCTCTAACCAACTGGGCTACGCCCCCATGTGCCATATACTATAGCAGAAAATCGAAAAATTATCAAGCGTTTTGACCCTGTTTTCAAAATTTTTTGTTTTTGCCGTCCGTCGCGGCGGAAACGGGCCGAAAACCGGCCTTAAACTTTGGGTTTGGTCTTTGCCGGCGTGAAGATTGTTGGGGCGTTAAAACCTCCAGGGTGGCGTTGCTTGGGTGGGAACTGTTTTGAAACTTCATGGTTGGTTTTGCCGCGCGGAGACTGGCGGGCGAGGTGCGTAATATTGAGGAACAGCAGAACTTTTGGTCGGGAAAGAGATTTGTCGTCAAGTCAGGCAAGGGGCAGAGTTTTCAATCCGCATTTAATCCGTCCGTGCAAAGCAAAAGCGCCCTTTGAAAAGGACGCTTTTGCACTTGGCCGATTGAGTTGATTTGCAAGCCTTTTACTTGACCGCCTGAGTTGATTAGGCGAGGTGTCCGGCAAGGCGTTTGGGGTTGACGATTGGTGCCGACCATGCCTTGCCGCGGTGTTGCCAAGGCGTTGACGTGATGTCGATCAATGTATTACCGTGATGCCGATGCAGCGGCGTGGGATTGTCGCGCCGCCCAAAGCCGTGCCCAGAGTTGCATTGGAGTGATTTCAAAAAGCGGCCTTTTTCTCACATTCTGCAGGAATTAGCCGCCTTTTTCTCACATTTCGACGGATTTTGCCGATTTTACAGAAGTGGCCTAAATCTCACATTATCGGCATGTTTTACTTTTCGTCGCCCACGAGATATTCGTCGGGATCGGCGTACTTTCCGCCTTTCAGGACTTCGAAATGAAGGTGTGCTCCGTCCTTATATTCCTGCTTGTTGTTGTCGCTCACCGTGCCGATGAGATCGCCCTTGGACACCTTGGCGCCCTGATAGAGAGCCTCGTTGGCTTCGATGGAATTGTAGACGGTTTTGAGGTCGTTGCCGTGGTCGACGACGACGGTCGTGCCCGTGAGGTAAGTGGTGGTGATGGATTCGATAACCCCGTCGTAGACGCAGTAAACCTCGGTTCCCGCGGGGGCGGCAAAGTCGATGCCCATGTGCCCGGTGTAGAGGCCGAGCGTCGAACTGTACACGATGGTGTCGGCGGTGTAACCTTTGGAAGCTAACGCGTCGCAGGGCATTGCGAACACGATCTTGCCGTCGGTGGGAGTGGTGGGTTCGTCGTCGCCGGGCGCCTCGGGTTCATCGCCCGAATTGTCGCCCGAGTCGGGATTCGGGGACGACGTGTCGGGAACCGTGGACGAGTCGGGAATTTCTCCGCCGTTGCCCGCAAGGTTGTTGCTTGCCGTCAGGTTGCTCACGACGATTACCGCCGTAACCATGACCGCCACAAGAGCCAGAATCCATAGGATATAAAGTAAATTCTTTTTGGTTGTCGTTTTTGCCTTTTTTGTTTTTTCTGCCATTTTTCAGAACCTCCTGAATTGTTCGCCATGATTGTTGACCGCTTTTGCCCGCCTTATACCTCCCTGCAAAAAATTTTCAATAACCCGCCGCGATAAACGGCGTGCCGACGGTGTAGCCGCCTTCCGACACGGCGATGTGCAGGTTGACCTCCCTGCCCGCGATGACGGTGAACTTTGAAAGTCTCGTCGAACGGCAGTAATAGTTGACCACCCCGCCCGCACGCTCGCACAGCACGACGCGGGCGCGATAACGGGAAAGCAGGCCGTCAATGTCGCATTCGCCTTTGAAAAAGACGCTTTCCGCCCTGACTTCGCCAAACGCTGTCCGCCCGCCGCCGTTGCGGTAAGCCGCCTCGCTCATGATGACGCCCGACGAGGACGGGGACAGGGCGAAGTACTTCCCCTCTCCGTCAAGCACGGGCGTCGTGTAAAACACCGCGAACGCCGCCATCGCAATGAAAACGGCCGCCGCGGCCATGGATTTACCGAAATTCATACCGAGCATTGTTGACAAAACCGCGCCGTTTATACCTTGCGCGGGCAAAATAAAAGCCCCGGGGACGGGGCAATCATATCTATATAAAGCGGAAATAGGATTTATAAGAGACGGGCAAACGGGTAAAGGCGGATAGACGAGGCGGGGAAAAGCAGGAGTATGTAAGTCGGTGTACGGGTGGCAAAAAGCGGAGAGGCTAAGGGTAAAAGCGGCCTTTTTCGCACATTAAACGGGCTTTTTGTCTTTTGGGGCGAGTTTTGGAAAGAGCGGGCGGAACACGAAGAACTTTTCCAAAAGGGCCTTGAAGCCCGCTATCATCGGCCCGTTGAGGAAGGCGGCGACCACCGTGCCGACGCCGATTCCTTCAAACCTGCCCAAGCCGAAAAATATAAACGACAGGGCGATGGCGAGCACGAGGCTTGACAGGTCGTACAGCGTTTTTACGGTGCCGAGCCTGCCGCCCGTCTTTTGGCTGAGGGCGAGGACGAAAACTTCGTACGCTTCGGGCGGGACGTAGGTGTTGAACAGGAACGCGATTGCGAGGGCGCACAGCACCAGCCCCGCGGCGAACAGAGCGATTCGCGCGGCGAGAGCCGGCGGCGGAATGAACCCCGCGAGCGCGGTCATTCCGTCGAGCACGAGGCTGTAAAACAGCGTGGTTACAAACGAAAACAGCGTGGAAGCGCGGAACTTGCCGATTGCCGCGACGAGCAATAAGATGAGTATCTGAAAGCAGATTTCCGCCATGCCGAACGAGAACGCGGGCAGAAATTCGGCCACTTTGAGGTGGATGATGTACGCGGGCGCGACGACCATGGAAACGCCGAAGTCCGCCCTTACCGTAAGCGCGGTGCCCGCCGCCAGCAGGACTATGCCCAAGGCGTATGAAATTTCGCTGTAAAACGTCCTCTTCTTCATCGTCAAATTCAAATTAACCCCCTTTTTCCCACAAAAAACACCCTTTCCCTCTGCATCGGGCGGCGTTCGCGTTTGATACAGAAACGGAAAAAGGTGTGTTGAATATGTTTCGGTTTACCCCTCGTCGGGGAGATTTTTTGCCCCGTTCGTGAGTCGCGGCGGCTACGTGTCGGGTAACGGTAAAGCCCAATTTGGCGGGCGGTAACGGGCCGTGGCGGCAAGCCAATTTGTCGGGCGGCAGTTTGGGTACGGAGTAGTTTAACGGGTGAAACAGTGCCGCCGAAAAGCGGCGCAGACTGCATGCAAACAGTCAACGCAAACGGCACAGAGTACCCAAAACATCCGACTTACCGAGCCGAAAAGCGGCTAAAACACGCAAAATTGCCGATATTCAAGACGATAGCGCAAGACGGAGCGGTTGCCTCAATCGGGACAAGATTATCCCGCGGGCAAAGATTTACCCGCGGGACAGATGTTAGTTATTATTTGTTTTTGAGTGTTTCGAGAATCTCGGCGAGAAGTTTCTGTTCGGCGGTCGGTTCGGCGGCCTTGGCTGCGGCTTCGGCAGCGGCGCGGTCGCGCTCGGCGGCCATGGCTTCTATCTCGCTGTTGGTCTTGCCGCTCTTTCTCAGCGCGCGGTACTCTTCCTTGGTGTAACCGTGGTAATTGGCGGCGCCCGCTTCCTTAACCTTATTTATGGTTTTGACGATGACAAACAGGACGAGGGCGATGATGATGAAGTTGAGAATTGCGGTTATAAACGCGCCCCAGTCGATGTAAATGGTGTTTGCAAGGTCAAGAACGCCCTCTTCGGTATACACGGCCTCGCCGAGGATGGTGATGGCGCCTTCCATACCCTTGCCGCCCGTTATGAGCGCAAGGACGTAATTGACGACGGGCATGAGTATCTGGTTGGTGAGCGCGGTTACTATCGCGGTGAACGCGCCGCCTATGATGACGCCGACGGCCATGTCCACGACGTTGCCGCGGGTGATGAACTTTTTGAATTCGGCAAAGAATTTCTTCATACGTGTCTCCTTAAAAAGGTCTGTTTTTGTGCGTTATACGCGCTTTTTGATACAAACGGCGGCGCCGATGAAGGCAAACGCCGCAAGGCTTGCGCCCGTTATCCCGGACGAGCAGCCGCCCTCTTCCTCAGTGGAAGAAGAAGCGGAAGCCGACGAGTCGGGATAAGCGGTATCCACGGCCTCGTCAACAGAAGCGCGGGCGGATTCGGACAGGTAGGACACCGTCTTTGTCCACAGATACTTCACGTTGTAACGGCCCGTGCCCGAGATGAAATCGCCGTACTTGGTGCCGTCAAGCCCGTCCCAAACGTCCTTCTTTTCGGCGTCGGTCTTGTCCTTGATGAGTTCTTCGACAAAGGCGTGAATGCCGAAAGCGTCAACGAGGGTCTCGCCCTCTTCGCCTTCTTCGTAAGCGTAAATCTCTTTGTCGAAATCTTCGCCGTCTATGACTTCGAGGGCGAACACGTAGTTCTTGTAATCGGTGCCCGCGGGTACGCCGACGATATATTCCTTGTCATCGGCTCCCTTGACGGTTTCGGGCGAATACCACGACGTGGAGAAGGCGACCGTGGAGAGTTTTTCGGCCTCGGTATCGTCGGAAACCATGCTGCCGCATTCGGCGGTAGCGTCGTAAGGAATTCTGTACACAACGCCGTTTACGCTGTAGTAGAGTTTGCCTTCCTTGACGTAGAGGATGGTGGCGGTGGTTATGTCGGAATTGTAGAATTCTACATAAGTTCCGTTATAATCGGCAAAACTGTCGGCCTTGTCGTAATTGTAAGAGCACAGACCCTTGGTGGAATCTATGTAAACGATCTTTTGGGGCGCTTCGTAAATGCTGGTGGAAGCAAACACCGTGGCGCTGCCGTTGTAGGTCATCTGCGTGAGTTTGTCGTAGTTGGCCTCTCTCGTTTCACGGAAGGACTTGTCGCTGTCCGCGGCGGGAGCCGTGTAGGCAAGGTCGCTTTCCGCAATGTAATCGTAATGGGTTACGGCTGCGGGGGTGGTGGAAACGGCGGCTACCGACAGGTACAGATTACCGTTCTGGGCGGCGATGAGGGTGAAGCTGACGGCGCTCTTTGCGTATGTAATTCCGTCCTCCTCGCTGCGTTCGGGACCCGCGCCGTACAGGACGCTGACGGCCTTGTCCTCGCCTATCTTGAGGCGCATTACCTGGTTGAAGTCCTCGGTCTCCTCGCCCGTTTCACGGATGACGCTGCGGGTGAAGTACACGTTTTCAAAACTTTCTCCCTTGGGGAAGATGTAGGTTGCGTATTCTTCCTTGGCAACCGAGGTTCCGTCCGCCTTGACGACGTTTATGTAATTTTTGGTCTCGTCGTCGACGGATTCGGTGGAAACGTAAACGACGTAAACGTCGTTGCCCGATTTTACGAATCTGTAAGCGGCGGAGTTGCCCGCGGTGCCCGCGGTTGTGGTTATGGTTTTAAGGTCGGACCCGTCGAGTTTGACGGAGCAGAACTTGAGTTGGTCGTTCTGAACGGTGCCGACCTTGTTGGTCTCCTCGTTGGGGGTGGCAAAATATATTCTGCCGTCATATATGGATATGCCCGCGGTGTAATCGCCCGACGCTAAAAGTTTGGAAACGACTATCTCCGCCTTGACGTCCTTGGTGCCGAGTTTGCTCTTTTCCACCCTTACAAGCGCGCCTTTCTCCGCCGACCCGTCGTTGATGGCGGTGTAATCGTCGATACCGTTGATAAAGTACGCATACTTGTCCGTTTCCGCAAGGAAACCGCCCTGCGAATAAGCGTTTGCGGAATCGTCCTTTACGCTGAGAACGTGCTGTTCGGTTCCGCCGCACGCGGCGGCAAAAGCCACACACAGGGCGAGCGCAAGAACAGCCAATAGCCTTTTGCTCATAAAATTCTCCTTTCCCCCGCCTTGCGGGGAATGTTTTTGTGTCCTGCGCGTATAATACTACGCGGCCTCGCATACGCGGGTATATCCGCAGTATACGATAAATATACTTATGTATTATACACTATGCGGCAAAAATAATCAACCGATTTTGACGGGTTTGCGGTTTTAATACCGAAAAATTTTATCCCGTCGGGCAAAAGGCGGGCTTGTATGGAAAAATTTTCTCTGTTCTCATCCTTTCTCCCCTCGGGCGGGCAAGACGCGGCGGACGGCTTGGACGGAACCGCGGGCGGCGTCGGGCATGACGACGGGCTTGACGGGACCGCGGGAGATGTCGGGCATGAAGAACCGAATGACGGGTTGAGCGGGCAGTCCTTCTACCCCAAGGAGGCCTATCCCTCGGGCTTTGAGGCGGACGGACGGGACGAAACGGCCGCGGCCGGAAACGACGGCGGGGCGGTGAAACAGGCGGACGCCGTGCGGGCGCTAAGCGAACTTTTGAAGCAGAAAGTGCCCTTTTTCACGCAAAATCCGCCCGTTGGGCAGCAATCCGACCCAGCGGCGGAAGAAGACGGAACGGCCGCCGACGGGACGAAAGCGCCCGACCCCGCCGCCATGCTCAACGTGCTCCGCCGCCACGACGCGGCCGCCGAGCGCATAAAGCGGGAACGCGCCCCGACCGACAAGAAAGAGGAAAAATGACGGGCGGTTTTTCCTGCCCGTAAACAGAAAAGGCGGGCGTTAAGCCCACCCTCAAAGCGTAAAAACAACCACGCCCGCCGCCCGTAAAACCAAACCAGCCACTCCCGCCGCCCAAAACGGCAATTATAAACGCCGCTTGAAGCCGCGCAACAAGCCCGCAGACCCAAGAGCAGGACGGCCTTGTTCCAACCAAAAGCCCCGTGAATCGTGCGATTCACGGGGCTTTTCTGTTTTAACGGATCATCTGCCCGTCATTCGGCGGGCTTTACTTCCCACTCGTCGTAGTCGGTATCCTTGAGCATGGCCGCCGCGGACGACGGGTCGGCGAGGGCGGAGGGATCGACGGCTTCGGCCTCGGTAACAAAGCCCGTGTTGTCGTCGGTAAGCACATCGTGATTCCTCGTCCAGCCCTCTTTGTTTTCAAAGTCGACGGCGGTGAGTTCCGAGCAGGCGAAGAAGGCGGAGCGGCCTATGTAATTGACGCTTGCGGGGATGTTTATGGATTTCAGGTGGTAAACCTGATAGAAAGCGTAAGTCTCTATCCTCTGCAAGGTGGCGGGCAGTTCGAGCGCGGTTATTTTGGTCTGGGCAAAGGCGTAATAGCCTATTTCGGTTACGCCCTCGGGCAGGATTATGCTCTCCAAGCCCTTTTGGGCAAAGGCGTAATCGCCGATCTTAAGAATGTTGTCGCGGCTGAAGTCGGCCACGCTTCCCGTCGGGCAGAGCACGAGCGTGCGGGTAGCCTTTTCTATGAGGCCCAGCCCGTCAACCGACATTTCGTAAGCGGGGTTGTTTTCATCCACGGTTATGCCGAGCAGGTTGGCGTTTTTGGCAAAGGTGGTCGGGTCTATCTTTACCGTTTCGGCGGGAATGTGTATGTAGTGGATGTCAATGTTGTAGAAGGTGTAAGGCTTGAGTTCGGTTATCGTGGAAGGGATGGAAAGGGGCTTGCCGCTGTCCCAATCCTTGGCGTTTACGCCGTCGATGTAGAGTTCATGGTTCTCCCATCTGTAAGGCAGCGAACCTTCGTCCTCAAAGTCCACGCGGCACCAGGCGTCGAGGGTCATTTGAATGTAAACTTTCTTTATGCCGTAGGGAACGTACATCGCATTGCCGCCCACGGTCTTTAATCCCTTGCCGATGGTAATCTTGGTTATTCCCGTGTCGTAAAGGGCGTAATCGCCTATGGTTTCCACAAGGTCGCCTATGACTATCTCTCCGCCCGAGGTGCCCTCGTTCAGTTTGCATTCGTAAAACGCGTAGTCGGCGATGGCCTTTACGGAAGAAGGAATGGCGCTGTTCTTGCAACCCGTGATTAGCGTTTCGGTAGCCCTGTCTATTACGCAGTTGTCCTCCGAACGCAGGTATTCGTTGCCCGCGGCAACGGTTATTTCCTCAAGGCCGTCGCAGTAGGTAAAGGCGTATCTGCCCACCGTGCGCACTCCGCTGCCTATCCGTATGGAAGTTATGCCCGTGCCCGCAAAGGCGAAGGGGTAAATGGCTTCCACGTCGTCGGGCACCACAACGTCGCCGACGGGGGAGCCGCCTATGTACAGCGTTCTCTCACTGCTGCCCGCCATGGCAAAGGGCATGGAACCGCAGTTGAAGTAAGATTCCGTCTCTTCAAATTCAAAGTTTATGCCAAGCCACCCTTTAAGGCTGGGCACGCGCATGGTTACCACGTCGAACACGCCGTTGAACGCGTCCACTTCCGACCGTTCAACGCAGTCGCCGAACACTATCTCGTTTATGTTCTTGCACCCGGCAAACGCCCACGTGCTTATGACGCGCAGGTTCTTGCCGAGGTTTACGGTGCGCAGGTTTTCCATGCCCCTGAACGCTTCCTGCATTATGAGGCGGGCGCCGTCGTCAAGCGTGAGGGTTGTTGCCGAAGTATCGGTTGCGCTCACGGCAACGGCGTACGGGTTTTGGGCGTTGCCTATGTAGTTGACGCCGTTCTTTGCCACAACGTTGAGGTTGCTGCCGGAGAACACTCCGTAACCTATTTTTTCAACGTTGTTGCCGATGGAAACGTCGGTGAGCGACGAGCAGCCCCAGAATGCAAAGTCCTCTATTTCAAAGGTTCCGTCGCCTAAATCTGCGGTTTCAAGCCCGGTGCAACCGTTAAACGCACAGTAGCCTATGTTCTTGAGACCCGTGCCGAATTTGACCTCGGAAATGCCCGTGCAACCCGAAAAGACGTACGAGCCGAGAGTTTCAAAACTGTCGGGGAAGGTGAGGGACGGAATGTTTGCGCAACCCCAGAATGCCTCGTCCGCTATACTCTCAAGTCCTTCGCCTAAGTCCACGGATTTAAGCCCCGTGCAGTTCGAGAAAGCGTACTTTCCGATCGTGCGCAGGCTGTCGGGGAACTCGAGAGAAGCGAGTTGCGAGCAGCCCCAGAAACCTTCCTGCTCAATCGTTTCCAGCCCTTCGCCGAAGGTAACGGATTGCAGACCCGTGCAGTTTTCAAACGCGTAAGTTCCTATCGTCAGGAGACTGTCGGGGAAGGTGAGGGACGCAAGCCCTTCGCAGCCCCAGAATGCGCCCAGCCCGATTTCTTCAACCTTGTCGCCGAAGTCAACGGCGTTGAGGCTCGTGCACTTTGAGAAAGCGTAAGTTCCGATGGCGGTATGATTGCCGCCGCGGAAGGTGAGGGTTTTGAGACCCGTGCAACCCCAGAAGGCTTGTTCGCCTATACTTACAAGTCCGCTGCCAAAGGTAACAGATTGCAGTCCCGTGCAGGTTTCAAAGGCGTACTTTCCGATCGTACGCAGGCTGTCGGGCAGAACGATGTCTTTAAGACCCGTGCAGCCCCAGAAAGCCTCTTGCTTAATCGTCGTAAGGCCGCTGCCGAAGGTAACCGATTGCAGTCCCGTGCAGCGTTCAAACGCGTAAGTTCCTAACGTCAGGAGACTGTCGGGCAGGGTTATCTCCCGCAGGTTGGCACAGCCCCAGAAAGCGTTGTATCCTATATCTTTTATAAATTTACCGAATTCGATACTCGCGAGCGGAAGCGGCGAACTTGCGTTTACCGCACAGAATACCGACTTGGCTATTGCCACGACGGGCTGTCCCCGATACTCGTCGGGAATCATTATTTCCGTTGCGGTCTTGTCGCCCGCCGTAACGGTGTAGGTTCCGTCGTCGCCCGCCGTAAAGGTCAGGCGCTCATCGCTTCCCCTCTTCCAGCCGCAGTCGTCGCACACGTCGTCGGTGCCGTAGTTGTGAAGGGTGGTTTGGCCCTTGGCCGAGCAGTGGCTGCAGAGGTTGTAGTGGTAAGTTTCGCTGCGTATCAGCGTGCCGTCAAAGGCGTGGCCGTGGGCGGTAACGGTCTTGTACTCGGGAGCGGAGCAGGTTTCGCAATAGCGGACCTCCTTGCCGTCCTCGGTGCAGGTGGCTTCTTCCACAACCTGCCAATCGTTGCCGTAAGTGTGGCCGGTGGCGGTAACGGTCTTGTACTCGGGAGCGGAGCAGGTCTTGCAGTAGCGGACGTCCCTGCCGTCCTCGGTGCAGGTGGCCTTTTCGAAAACCTGCCAATCGTCGCCGTAAGTGTGGCCGGTGGCGGGCACGCTTTGGGTTTCGGTGTCGCCGCAGCCGTCGCACGTGCGGGTCTTGGTGCCCGATTCTGTGCAGGTGGCAGGCTCGGTGATCTGCCAATCGCCGTAAGAGTGGACGTGTTCGGTAGGCGAACTGTCGCCGCCCGGGGTCTGTCCGCCAGAGTCGCCCGAGGTTATATCGCCCGTGGACGAAGTTTGGCCGCCGTTTTCGATAAACAGGCCGCCGCAGCCGCCGAACATGCAAGTCAGTGCAAGCACGGCCACCAGCATGACAGCCGCAAAACATCTGTAACGTTTCAAAGTGTTGCCCTCCTTCTTCGGGCGTCCTTGCGCCCATGTATCCATTATATCATAATGGAACGCAAAAACGCAAACGTTTAGGGCGATTTTGGCTTGTCCCCAAACAAAAAATCCCGACGGATTTTGCGGAAACCGTGCCGAAATTTGCAACTTGGGCACGGCTCGGGTACGGCGTACTGTTTTTTGGGGCGTGTTGCCGTTTTTAGAGCATGCACCTGTTTTGGGAACGTACGATCGTTTTCGTAACGCACGCTGTTTTTGGTGCACCGCGGGGAGATTGTGCTTTTGCGCTACTCAAACGCAACAAGTGCCCTTTTTCTCACAAAAACGGGCTTTTTGGGGTTAAAAGCAGACAAGGAGCCGCAAACGCCCGCAAAAGCCGATAAGTGCCCTTTTTCTCACAAAAACGCCCGTTTTGAGGTCGAACACAGAAAAGACACCGCAAACCGCCCGCAAAACCCGACAAGTGCCCTAAAACGCACAAAAACGGCCTTTTCAAGCCGCCGCCCTTTGAAAGCATGAAAAAGGCAAAGGAGCGGAAAAAATAACTTTTCCACCCCTCTGCCGTATCACGGAAGTAATAATGTCTTTTTATGGTCGGGCCGCCGCCCGTTTTTTGTGCATTGCTGTCCGTCGCATTGTGTGTTACCAAACGGTAACGGGTCAGTGCTTCTTTCTGCCGCAGCAGCAGTCGCACCCGTCGCAGCAGCCCGTGCATTCGCCGCGCTTTGCGCGCTCTCTGGCGTCAATGCGCACCTTTATCCGCCACGCCGCCACGGCAACCACCGTTCCCACGGCGGCAAGCGCAACGATTATGTCCGCCGCTGTCATACCTTTTCTCCTTTGAGGAGTTTGTTGTGCATCACTATGAAACTGCCCGCTATCACCGCGGCCGCGGCGAAGAGGAAGGCCGTCCACCACCAACTGCCGATAACGTAAACCATGGCAGCCACGACGTATGAGGTTACTATCCAGAACAAGATTGTCATGTTAAAGGCCTTTTTGCTTGGCAGTTCGGCCTTTGCCGTGGCAACCGCCGCAAAGCAGGGAATGGTGAGCATGTTGAAGGCGATGAAGGCTATGAGTGCGGGTACGGTTATGCCCGTGTTGGCAATCATTGCGGTTACCGCGCTTACGCCGCCGTCGACCTCTACATCAACGAGGGTGTCGAGCATTATGGGCAGGCAGGCCGCAAGCGTACCGAAGGTTCCCACAACGTCCTCTTTGGCAATGAGGCCCGTTATCGCAGCCACCGCAAACACCCAGCCCCACTTTGACAGCTGGCTGCCAAAGCCCAGCGGCGTGAACAGCGGCTGTATGAACTGACCGAGGGAGGCGAGGATGGATTTGTCCATCTCGTCAACCATTCTCCAATCCCAGCCGAAGTTGGTGAGGAACCATATCACTATGGTAGAAGCGAGGATTATGGTAAACGCCTTTTTGACAAAGTGCTTTGTCTTGTCCCACAGGTGGATCATCAGGCCGGTAAACTTGGGCGCGTGGTAGGCGGGCAGTTCCATTATGAAGGGCGGAACGTCCCCTTTCATGGTGGTGTTTCTCATGATGAGCACCGAAGCTATTGCCACTATTATACCCAACAGGTACATGGAATAGGTTATGAGATCGGCGTTGCCCACACCCGCTTGCCCCACTATCGCGCCCGCTATTGCGGTGAGAATGGGGAGTTTCGCCCCGCAGGAGAAGAAGGGGATAACCCTTACCGTGGCGGTGCGTTCCTTGTCGTCGGCCAGCGTTCTCGTGTTTATCATTGCGGGCACCGAACAGCCAAAGCCCATTATCATCGGCATGAACGCGCGGCCCGAAAGCCCGAACCTTCTGAATATTCTGTCGAGAATAAAGGCTATTCTCGCCATGTAGCCGCTGTCCTCGAGTATGGAGAAGAACAGAAACAGTATGAGTATCTGCGGCAGGAAGGACAGCACGGCCGAGAGACCCCCGAATATACCGTCGCAGATAAGCCCCGTGGCCCAGCCGCTCAGCCCCGCGCCCGCTATGAGGTCGGAGAGGCCTCCGAACACAAAGTCGAGGATTATGTCGTTCCAGATGTTGAAGATCATCACTCCCGGGGAGTAAATTCCGCCCCCGAACAGCACGCCCGCCCAGTGTTCGCTGCCCGCAAGCGGGTCGAAGTCCTCGCCGAGCGCCGCGCCCAGAAACAGGAAGTTCTCCGAAAAAGTGAGGTGGAATATGGCAAAGAGTATGACGAGGAAGATGGGTATTCCCCAGATCTTGTGCGTCAGCACCCTGTCCGCCCTGTCGGACGCGCTCTCCTTGTCCCTGTTCTTCTTTTCGAGAGCGGGAGTGAAGTTTTCGGATATGTAACGGTAGCGGCCGTCGGCAACCAGCGCTTCGAAATCGGTGCCGAAGGTGTCGTCCGAAAACGTGGCCTTGAACTCCTCCACCATCTTCACGCAGTCGGCGTGCATCTTCACTTCTATCTCGTCAAGTTCCACAAGTTTGACCGCGTGGAAGAGCGGGGCCTTTACGCCCTTGCCCTCAAGCGAGATGCGCACGTCGTTTATCAGGTGGAACAGGGCCGTTCCCTTGAGAACTGTGGAACCCTTTCTCTCCTTGGCGCATTCGTCGGCGGCACGCTGCATCAGTTTGTCTATTCCCTCGCCCTTCAGCGCGGAAATGGCCACCACGGGCACGCCAATCTTCTTTTCAAGCGTAGCGGCGTCTATCTTGTCGCCCGCCTTTTCCACCGCGTCTATCATGTTGAGCGCGATTACCATGGGCACGTCTATCTCCATTATCTGCGTTGTGAGATATAGGTTGCGCTCAAGGTTGGTCGCGTCCACTATGTTTATTACAAGGTCGGGGCGTTCGTCGAGGATGTAATTTCTCGAAATGACCTCTTCGGGAGTGTAAGGCGAAAGCGA
This sequence comes from uncultured Clostridia bacterium, assembly GCA_947627065.1. Classification (GTDB taxonomy): domain Bacteria; phylum Bacillota; class Clostridia; order Christensenellales; family Borkfalkiaceae; genus RGIG3732. The sequence goes on along the minus strand of CANQUN010000012.1, from coordinate 21,886 downwards.
ATATATGCCCGGCAGGTCCACAATGGACACGGGTTCCCCGCCCTTCTTGTAAACGCCCTCGCGTTTATCCACGGTTACGCCCGGCCAGTTGCCGACGTGCGCCGTCGAACCCGTAAGCGCGTTGAACAGCGTTGTCTTGCCCGAATTTGGGTTGCCCGCAAGTGCGAATCTCTTCATGCTCTCACCTCCGCATTGGGTTTGGCAGCGTTCAATACGCTGACGTTTTCAGCGTTTGTTGTAGAATTTATCGCCGTTGCGTTGACGGCGGCTTTGTTGATGTTTGCGTTGTTTGTTACGGAATTGGCCGCCGTTGCGTTGACGGCGGCGTTCGTTTTGGCTTGGGCTTTCATTGCTTTACCTCCATGCTCACGCAGGCCGCCTCGCTCTTGCGCAGCGTCAGTTCGTAACCCCTTATGGTAACCTCTATCGGGTCGCCGAGGGGGGCCCTCTTCCTCAAAAGCACGTCCGCGCCGGGGGTTACGCCCATGTCGAACAGCCTGCGGCGAATCCTTCCTTCGCCGCCGACCGCCGTTATCACGCCTCTCTCTCCCACGGCAAATTCGTCAAGCGTCTTTGTCATCTTTTATATCTCCTTTTTTGTTTTGTCTGTTGTTCGGTTGGTTTCGGCTTGCTGGGGCTTATGCCCGCACACTTTATAAACCTGCCGCCTTTGCCCGCCCTCTTGCGTTTACTCAAAAACCGCCGTTTTTGTGCGTTTTAGGGGACTTTTGGGTTTTCAGCCTCGTTTGTCTGGCAGTCTGTCTGAACGCCGTCAGGCGACGAGAATCTTGGTCGCCACGTCCCGATCGAGCGCAAGCCTGCCTTCTTTTACGGCGAGAATTATGCTTCCTCCGCTGCGGGACAGGATCTTCAGCGTGGAATTTACCGTTATCCCCAAACTCTCGAGGTGTTTTCTGGTCTTTTCTTCGGTCAATACTTTGACAACTCTCAGCGCCTCAGCTTCGGGCGCCAACGTCAGCGGCATTTTGATTTCTCCTTCTGTTTTTGTGCGTTTTAGGGGGTTTTCGGCCTTTTTGGCCTCTTTGTTCGGGGTTTGTCGGGGCTTGGTTGCGGTTTTCAAATCGGTTAAAGTCCGCTTTTATCCGTCCGCAAATCCGCTCTTCCTCTCCGCCTTATCTCTCGGCCGTCCTATGCGCCCGCGGGGACGGGCTTACGGCTCGGGCTGTCGGCGACTTAATCGAGTTAGCCATTGCTAACTCACCTGCCGAAAAAATAGGGAGCATTCTCCCTGTTTCCGTTTAGCATTTTACACCTTTTGAAAGCGGATGTCAAGCAGTTAGCAGTGTCTAACTTAAAAAATTTCAAAATTTTTTTGAGATTTTTCGCCTCTCCCCGCCCGCGCAACGCTATAAAACTGCGCGCCTCGTCGCCCGCCGGCATAAACAAAGCCGCGCGTCCTGCGTTCGTATATTCACAAAACCGCTTGCCCATCTTCCGCAAGCATATATAAAATGACCGCACGCATCATCAACCCGCGCAAGCCGCGCCAACACAGAACAGCCAAACAGCGGCAACCCGACAAAAGCGGAGCCGCGGTTATTTCAGCAGCATGGCGAGCAGGTTGCCCTCTCCCACCTTACTGCCGTATTTGTCGTACGTGTAACGCCCGTCGTAATAACCGAGTTTGGCGCCGTACTTGTCGTAAATGGTCTGCCTGTTGCCTTCGTCCTTTATCTCGCCGAGTTTGGCCCCGTAACGATCTCTGAGTACCTGATCCATCTTCTTCTCCTTATATTATAATATTCCTGCCGCCCATACATTCCGTCTGCAACCGCCGCCCATTCACAAAACAACGCTGTCCGCACAGCCGCGCACTTGCCCGACGCGGCGCTCACGCAGCCGCCCGTCTGCCAAACGACGGCATTCATGCCAAAACCAGACAAATCGACCCAACCGCAAAACGGTTATTTTTCGTAAACGCAGCGTTTGAGAACGCCGATTTCGGGAAGGTTGCGGTATTTTTCGGCATAGTCCAGCCCGTAGCCCACGACGAACTCGTTGCCTATGTCAAAACACTTGTAATCGGGGGTAATTTCCACTTCACGGCGGGCAACCTTGTCGAGCAGGGTGCAGATTTTAAGCGAAGCGGGCTGGCGGGCGAGCAGCACGTTTTTGAGGTACGACAGAGTGTGGCCGCTGTCGATTATGTCCTCAACTATGAGCACGTGGCGGCCTTCGATGGACTTGTCAAGGTCCTTGTTCATCTTTACCTGCCCAGAACTGTTGGTTCCGTTGCCGTAACTCGAAATTGCCATAAAGTCTATCTGCAGGGGTATCTTCATGGCGCGGATGAGGTCGGTAAAGAAGGGCGCGCACCCCTTGAGAATGCACACGAGCACGGGAAACTTGTCCCCGTAATCTTCGTCGAGGCGGGCGGCGAGCGCCGAAACGCCGGCGGCTATCTCTTCTTTGGAAATCATCACCGACTCAATGTCGTCGTACATGCTTTTCATTTGTCTGTCTCCCGTTGTTTGTACTCTATCCTGTAACAGCGTCCGCCGCAAACCGCCGCGCGGGCGGAAATCTCCAGCCCCGCAACGAACAGAATCTCCTTTCCCACGGCGCACACGGGCAGCGTCTGCCTCGCCGCGCGCTCCACTTTGAGGTCTATCAAAATCTTCTTTAAGGACTTGGTGCCGCCGCCGAACTTTGCCATGTAATCGCCGTCTTCACGCGTGCGTATCACCGCGTCCGCGAGCACCGCTTCCGCCGCCGCGTAAAGCACCCCTTTTTGCTTTTCCTTCGCGAAAAAGGCGGCTTTTTGCTCTGCTGGGGCGTCCGTCAGCGTTATGCAAAGCCTGCCGCCCGGCAGGTCATAACACCCTTCGGCAAAGGGGAAAGCAAAGGGCGGATACTCCCGCGCGGGGCCTATCTTTACCGCCCCGTAAGTCCTCGTCGCCCTCATGCCGTGGGGCAGGTCTACCGCAGTGCCCGTCCTGCCGTCCGCAAGCGCGGCTACCGCCTGCACGTGCACGGCCTCGTAGTCTTTTTTTAGCCCCGCGCCCTTCATGGCGATGATCACCGCCCGCTCGAGCAGGCAGCGCCGGGTGCCTTGGGGCACTTTCACCACGCCGAACCCGCCTTCAAAACCGACAAGTTCGGCGGCAAGTTCGTCGAGCAGGGCGTCCTCGGCGGAGATAATTCCGCCAAGCCTCTTGACGGAATCCGCAAGATTCGGGAACCGCCGTTCTATCACGGGTATGACCTCGTGGCGTAGGTAATTGCGGTCGTAAGCCGTCTCTTCATTGGTGCCGTCGTTTACAAAAACAAGCCGTTTTTGTGCGATATAGGCGTCTATTTCATTTCTTGTAACCCCGAGCATGGGCCTTATCAGCCTACCGCCGTAAGCGCTTTCGGCTATTCCGCAAAGGCCCTTAGGCCCGCTGCCGCGAAAGATGTTGAAGAGGACGGTCTCCACGTTGTCGTCCGCGTGGTGGGCGGTGGCTATCTTGTCGCAAAACCCTTCGTCCAGCGCACGGAAAAAGCAATTGTAGCGGACCTCCCGCGCGGCTTCTTCCGGCCCCATCTTGTGTTTTCGGGCGTACGCGGGCACGTCCTCTTTTGCAAAAAACAGCCTTTTCCCCGCGTTTTCGGCCACTTTTTTCACAAACTCGCTGTCCGCGGCCGATGCCGCGCCCCTTATCCCGTGGTCGACGTTTATGGCCGAAACCTCTATCCCGAGTTCGTCGGCAAGTTCGCAAAGGCGGGCGAAAAGAGCGACCGAATCCCTTCCTCCCGAAAGGGCAACCGCCACCCTGTCTCCTCTGTTTATAAGTCCTGCCGTCTTGATTTTCATGATTAAATTATACCACAACCGTCTCGATTTTGCAAGAGTTTGACAAGGGCTTGCACTCCTTTGTCAAAACGCCCGAAAACGCCCCGAATCTCACAAAAACGGCCACTTTCTCTTGTTTGCCGCTCCCCGCTCTCTTGCGAATTTAATCCGCCTTTTCATCTTTGCCATGTCGCCGCGCTCTTTTGCGGGTGCTCCGCATTTTTCTTTACCGCGCTCCGCCTTTCGCTTTTGGCCGCTCGCGCTTTTCTGCCGCATGCCCCCGCGCACCCGCCGCCACCTGATTGCACACGCCAGCCTGCCGCTTTCCCCACGCACCCGTCCGCTCCCTCTTTTGTTTCCGCCGCGCACACCGCCGCCCGTTTACTTGTTTGTTGCCGCACGCCACCTCTCATTTTTCCGACGAGGCCGCCGTGAAAAAGCCGCAAACACCCACCACTGCGCCATTGCCGCCTGCCACAACCCGACGGCCGCAAGCACCCCGCGTTTCTGCCCTTTTCACCCCGCCGCCTCGCCCAAAAAACTTTTTTTGCATTCACAAGGAAAAACAGTTGACAAACGCAACGATATCGTATAAAATAATATAGTATCTATCGACGCGGAGTAGAGCAGTTGGTAGCTCGTCGGGCTCATAACCCGGAGGTCATGAGGTTCAAGTCCCATCTCCGCAACCATTCGCCTTAACTTTCGTTAAGGCGCTTTTATGGCGGCGTAGCTTAGTTGGTTAGAGCGGCCGGTTCATACCCGGCAGGTCGTTGGTTCGAATCTGACCGCCGCTACCACAAAAAGGCCCCTTGGTCAAGCGGTTAAGACATCGCCCTTTCACGGCGGTAACACGAGTTCGAGTCTCGTAGGGGTCACCAAAACAAAGGCGGGCCCGTTTCCTTTGGGGAGGCGGGCTCGTCTTTATCTTAATCCGGCAGAAACGCTGCTGCCACGCCCGCTTGTCTTTATCTTAACTTGACGGCGGCACTGCGGCCATGTTTGCCCTTCTGTATCGCAACTCCACAGAAACGCGGCGGCCTTGCCGAACGTTCTGTATCATAACCAAACATAAATGCGGTAGCCAACCCTGCACGTTCTGCACCCTGATCCGGCAGAAGTGCTGCGCCCCTGCTGTTCTGTGTCCTACTTCGGCAACGGCGGGCGGCTCCGCTTACCATTTATCTCATTTTCAAAAGGTGTGTTATGGCTTTGGAGGAATTTCACAATCTTGTCGGCAAGACGCTGTTGGAGTGCCAGCGGATAGAACACGACATAAAACTCATTTACGCGGCGATGCTCAAGGGCGATTTTGAAGACAACCTGCGGCTTGTGGCCGGCAGCCCCCTCGGCAACGTTCTTGTCGATCTGGAGACGCTGGATTACAGCGACGGCCGTTCCTGCCTTTCGAGAAACGATTACAAACTCCTGAGGGAAATCAAAAACATCCGCAACTGGCTCGCCCACCAATCTTACATGGAATTTCTCTACCTCGGCGACCGCGACAGGGCGCGAGCATATCAAAGGAGTTTCAGAAAACTTGAAAATTTCCACACCCGCATGACCTCTCTCGGCAACATCGTCGAGGACGTGCGGGTTGACATCATGAAACGCTTCGGCAGGGCGTAACCACTTTCCCCCCCCGCACAACCCGCCAAACCGGCCGAACGGCACTACAAACCGACCGCACGGCACGCGGCGGAACCGATTACAAAGAGAGCCATCAGCCCCTGCATTACGAAAAAAGTGCCCTAAAACGCGCAAAAACCCCTCATTTGGCTCTTCGTGAGAAGGCGCTGGCGCGTAAGCGCCTGAGGTGGGCACAATTCTGCTCTACAGCACTCGCAAAATAAGCAAAAACCCCCTAAATCTCACAAAAACAGGCCAAAACGCAAACCGCAAAGGGGGCGCAGAGTTCTGCAGCTTTCCCGCTTGCCACAGCGATTGCTTTGCCTTTTCTATCGTCGGATTTAACATGACGTGGGACGAACCCCGGGGGAAAGATTGGAAATAGCACAGCCCATTCCGAGGGGAAAGATTTGACACAGTACAGCCCGTCCAGAGGGAAAGATTTGACATAATGCGGAGAATGTGATATATTTGGGTTATGGACAAACAAGCCGAAAGAGCAAAAACTTCCGTGCGTAAAGCGGCGGAGCAGGCAAACTTACCCACAGACCAACATGCCAAAAGCGCGAACATTTCCACAACACAAGAGACCGAAAGCGCGAACATTCCCGCGACACAAGAGACCGAGCGGACGAGGCTTCTGGTGGGAGAGGCGGCCGTCAGGGCGCTTGCCCAAAAGCGCGTTGCGGTGTTTGGAATAGGCGGCGTGGGCGGTTACGCGGCGGAAGCGCTCGCCCGTGCGGGAGTGGGCGCGATTGACCTTGTGGACGACGACAAGGTGGCTTTATCCGACATTAACCGCCAGATTTACGCCCTTCATTCCACGGTGGGAATGTTCAAGACTGACGTCGCCGCAAGGCGGATTGCCGACATTTCGCCCGCTTGCAAAATAACCGCGTACAGGACGTTTTTCCTGCCTTCCAACGCGGACGAATTAGACTTTTCCGTGTACGATTACGTCGTCGACGCGATAGACACCGTGGCGGGCAAACTTGCCATAATCGGCAAGGCCAAGCGGGCGGGCGTGCCCGTCGTAAGCGCGATGGGTGCGGGCAATAAACTCGACCCGTGCGCGTTTGAAGTTGCCGACATCTTTTCCACTTCCGTCTGCCCCCTCGCCAAGGTCATGCGCAAGAAACTGCGGGAGATGGGCGTTGACAGCCTGAAAGTGGTGTATTCCAAAGAAGAACCCCGCTGCGACGGCTCGTGCGGCATTGCGGCGGCCTGTGCCGAAGCGGGCAGCGATGCCGTGCGTGTTGAGGTGAACGGCGTGGCCGCGGGCGACGAACGCGTTGAAGCGGACGGGGCCGCGTGTGCCGAACCTGTAGCCAAAAACGGGAGACCGCAAGGGAAAGGAAAAAAACGTTCACCGGGAAGTATCTCGTTCGTGCCGCCCGTCGTTGGCTTTATCCTCGCGGGCGAAGTGATAAAGGACCTCATCGGCATAAACCGAAAATAGCCGCCCACCCCGAGACGGTTTGTTAAAAGCCGTTTGCGGACGTCGATATTGACTGACAAAATCCGTTTGCGGACGTACTGACACAGGCGAAAAACGACGGCACAGAGGTGCCGCAACTACAATATAAAAATCCCCGCGGAGCCGATCGGTCGAGCGGGTTTTGTTTTTTATCAATGTGGCCATAATGGTCGCTTTTATTTTGGTTTCTGACGGACTTGCGGACAACTGCCGCAACTATGGAAATCGCCGTTTTTATGAGATTTAGGGCACTTTTACTCATTTTGCGGGTGCCGTTGGGTGGGATCGTGCCCACCTCAGGCGCTTGCGCGCCAGCACCTCCTTGGGAGGGGCTAAAAGGACGGGCTTTTGTGGGTTTCGAAGAGGTGCTCCGTATTGCACCGCGTTACTTACATTGCCCACCTCAGGCGCTTACGCGCCAGCCCCTCCTTGGGAGGGGCCATTAGTGGATTTTGTGAGATTTAGGGCACTTTTTAGGGTTTTGGGGTTTTGGAGGGATTGTTCGGCGGGGGTCAACCGCGCTTGCGGATTACGCCGAGTTTTCTGCCCGCTGTTTCGCCGATTAGGCGCTGACCCTCGTTGTTGTAGTGGCCGGCGGCGATGGGATTGAGGTACGCGGGGTCGAGAGACAGGGCGGGACAGATGTCGGTGAGCATGGCAAAACCGTCTGCCACGGCGGTCTTTTCCTGCGCGCGCATGATGACTTCGTCCGCGGGGGCGTCGCCCTTGACGGTCTTTGCAAAGTAACCGACTTTGATTATTCCGAACAGGTCGATGCCGACGTCCTGTTTGAGAGCGGCGGCGTAGGAAGTGAGGGCGGCGGCGTAGTCGCTTTCGGAAGTTCCGGCCAGCGCGTCGGACTCGCCCTGCAGCCAGACGTAGTAAATCTTGCCCACGTCGCGAGTGGCGGCGACGGCGGCTTTTATCTTTTTGAGGGCGAAGGCGTAACGCTCTCCCCCTCTCGCCCATTCGGAAATAATGGTCGCGCCCTTGCTGGCGTGGACGGCCACCGTTTCAATGCCCGTCTCCCCGACGTACGCGCGGCAAAACGACGGCACCATGGAGCCGAATCCGTAAGCCGACGCCAGAATGTAGGGGTCGAAGTCCTCGCCCACGGGGTTGGTGAGCGGGCGGAAGGAGTCGGTTGCGTACAGATATTCGCAAGCGCCGGCCACGGGCGGCTCTTTGACGAGCGCCTCGGTCTGGCCCTGCATGTTGCTCTGCCCGCCGAATATTATTATATCTCTCATGCTTCTCCTCTTTTATGTTCCGCGATTTATTTGTTGTTGTATCGTGCCCGTATCCGCGGAAAACGAAGCGTGAAATTTTACTTGTCGGTCGTATGTTCCGCGAGTTACTTATTATTATATCGTGCCGTTGTCCGCGGAAAAGCGGAGCGGAAACTCTCCCTTTTGCGCTGCCCGCACGCGCGGGCCTTTTTGCGCCGAAAACCGCCGTTTTTGTGAGATTCAGGGGGTTTTTGGCTTTGGCGGACTCGGCGGGCCGTTTTTGGAGTTGTTTTTACCAAAAAGCGGCGTTTTTGTGAGAAAAAGGCCGCTTCTTGGTTGCGTTACTCGTTTTTGAGCAGGGATATTACAAACTTGCTTGGCGTAACCCCTTCGCACTTTTTGAACACGGCGGAAAAGTAGTTTTCATCCGCAAAGCCGCAAAGGTGGGCTATTTCCTTTACCGAATATTTCTGCATCAAGAGGTAGCGCTTGGCGTGTTCGATCCTTATGCTGCGCAGCGCTTCCATGATGGTGTGCGAGGTCTCGTGGCGGTAGAGGCTGCTGAGGTAATTGGGGTGGAGGGACACGTGTTCGGCAATGTCGTTCATGTCTATCTCCTCGGAATAGTTGTCGAGGAGGAAGCGGTCCACCTTGTCGCAATAATATTTGTTGCTCGGCGCGCTGCGTTCGGCCACGACGTTTTTGACGGCGGCGGCGGAGAGTTGGACGAGCAGATCAACGATCATGTCCGCGCATTTTATGTTTGTAAACGGCCCGCCCGCCTTGTTTTCGGCAATGATCCGCCTTACCGTTTCGGAAACGCCGTCCCCCGAACTTATGCTGCCGATGAGCGGAATGTACAGGCTTTCGTTTACGGTTTTGATGTGGTTGTCGTACTTTTCGACAACGACGTCCTCGCGCCCCACGGTCTCGGCCTCGCAGTCCAAAAAGAAAGCGATGCAACTCATGCGCAACCGTTCGGTCAGCCACTTGACCGTGGCCACCGTGCCCGCGGGGATGAATATGAAACTGCCCGCCTCCTCTTCCCAAACCTTGCCGTCGGTGCGGAAACTGTAACGCCCCTCGTCGAACACGGTCAGTTCAAAGTAAGGTTTTGCCATCTTGCGCTGCGGCTGCTGGCCGATGACGCAGGTGTGGGAAAACATTATTCTCGGCAGGCTGTCCAGCCGCAATTTTACGAATTTTTCAATCTTTTCCATGTGTACACGTGTGTGCCGTTTTGGGGCGTTACGGCAGAAGCTTCCGTCCCCGGTATGCGCCAGACGACCTCGGGCGCGTTTCCCTTCCAGCGGCAGGTGAAGGTCGCCTTGACTTCGTCCTTTCCGCCTTCAACCTCCACCGAAAATTCGCCCGCGGCCACCTTTACGCCGACGAGCCGCGTGCGCTTGCCCGCCTCCGTCCACGCGGCGGGAATGCCCGCGAACATGATGAGCCTGTCCCCCTCTTCGGCAAAGAGCATCTTGAGCGTTCTCAGCATGAAAGCCCCCTGCTCCGAAGTCTTGTGCGGGGTGGCGAGGAAGGTGTGTTCCCAGAAAGAATGGGTCTCCTTGTCCGACATGGCGGCAAATTCGGTAAAGTAGGATTTGAGAAAGGCCTTTCTCCTGCCGAGGGCGAGGTTGACGAGGGTGTGAACGCCGTAGTAAGGCTGGCTTATGGCGGCGAGTTCTTCGGTAAACAGGTCGCACTGCACGTCGGCAAGTTCGGCGGCGAGCCTTTCGTCCGCAAGGCCGAGGCAGGCGAGCACCGTGCCCGAGAGCATGGAATCCTTGCCCACCGAGCAGGCGTGCGTAACCGTCGTTCCGCCCTCCAAGTGGAGACAGCAGCCCGCTCTCTCATCCGCCCACGGCGCGACGAGGGGCACCCATTCGCCGCTGTCAAGCGGCACCAGCGGGGCGCGGATCCGCGCTTCTTCATAAGCGCGCTGAATGTTAGATTTGAGCGTTTTTGTGAGATTTAGGGCACTTTCTGCATTTTCGCCAAGCGTGGCGAGCACCTGCGCCGCCTGATTGAGACCCGCGTAAGCGAGGGCGTTGAGGCTCCACGAACGGTAAGGGTCCACGGGGTCGGCAACCTGCCCGTCAATCATTCCGCGGCCGCCCCTGCGCTCGTCCGAATTGCGGTTTATCCACCCTTCTATGTAGCCGACGGCGGCCTTGATGCCGGGCAGGAGGCGGGTTATCCACGCCCTGTCGCCCGTTATGCCAAAAACCCTGCCCGCAAGGTAGAGCGCGCCGCCCGTTTCGGCCATGTAACCAACCATATTCTGTATGAATCCGTCCTTTCTCTGCTTTGCAAAAAAGTAGTTGACGCACCTTTCGGCAAGGTCGGCAAAGCCCGCCTCGGCAAGGCAGAGGACGATGGCGACGGATTCGGTGGCGATGGGGCTGTAAACGCCCACGCAGGGGGCAACGACGTCGTCTCCACGTTTGCCGAAGCACGCCGCCTTGGTTTGCAAAAAGCCCGTCTTGAGGGCGGAATCTATATTTTTGTCGGGCAGCGACCACTGCGCGGCCGTGCCGAGTTCGTCCTGCCAGACCCGCTCAACCTGCCGTTTTTGTGCGATAAAGGACACTTTTGCCTTTTGGGCGGTCTGTTCCGACACGGGTTCGAAGAACAGAACAACGTCTATGTCCTCGCTCTCGCCGGGGGCGAGCAGGTGGGCAAATTCCATGTCGTCGGCGGGTTTGTCGCCCGCGAACGCGGTCATGTAAACCTTGTCGCCAAAATAGCCGAAGCCCGTGTTTTTGTCATAACGCCGGGGCAGTTTGTCCGCCGCCGCCATGACGGGAGTGTTGACCGCGGGCAGCCTGACGAAGGCGTAAGCGGGCACCCGCTTGCGGTTTTCAAGGGTTATTCTCATGCGCAGAAGGGGCAGTTCTTCCTCTTCCGGGGGGCGCATGGCCTCCACCGCCGCCCGCTGTTCTTCGCTTAAAACGTGGGCTGCGGAATGAAAATCGGCCTCGAGATAGTCGGTTCCCGCATTGTCGGCGGGGCTGCCCGTCAGAACGTCGGCAAAATAAGTGGCCGTGTAGAGAATGCCACCGTCGTCAAGGCGGGCGGTAAGCACGGGCAGGCAGCCTTTTTCAAGGCTGCGCTCGAGGCGGGTGGTAACGCCCATTCCCCTGCCGAGCAGGTACCTGTAGACCACGCGGTCGGCTTCGCCAAAGGTCAGCCTGTCCCAATTTATGCGGGGGATTATGTAGTCGTACAACTCCATGTGCTGGCGCTCTTCAATTGGGTAGCCGCGAAATCCCACCTCAAAAAGACGCGCGTTGTGCGGCACGGTGAGAAAGGTGGGGCAGGACGCGCGGGCGTATTTCATCGCTTTCTTAAGCGTCGGCTCCGCACCCTCTTCTATGCGGTTAACGCGTGTTTTAAGGCACTTTTTGTCTATTTCGGCCTTGACGGCGGCATAACTTTTCCCCTCTTCCGCGGTTACGGCAACGCCTAAAGACGCGCTGAAAATTGGGAAAGACGGACGTGCGTCGTCCGTCTTGAAAGTAAACCCGCCTTTCTGAAACCTCACTTCCACAAGGCCGCCGCCCTCGCCGGTAACGGCAAGCGGGCGGGCGGGGCTTAACTCGGCCTCTCCCGACGGGCTGCCCTCGCAGCCGACAAACGCCAGCGTTGCCCTTTGCGCCTCGCGGGTGTGAATGTACAAGGTTCGTTTCATAATTTTATGAGTTCTCCTTCTCCCGCGCCGAGCGAGAGGGGCAGTTTTCTGTCCTCAAACACGAGGACGACGTCCGCCGCCCGTTTGAGATCGAGATTGACGGGCAGCAGGTACTTTCCGTCCGCGGCGGTAAAGCAGCCAACAAGCACGCTTCCGCCTTCCGCGCCCTTCAGCCCGCCGAACGACTGAACCGTGCTTTGTTCGGGCCAGCCGAAGAACATGACGCCCTCGTGCTTCAGCCCCAAGAGGGTGGAGCCGTGCTCTTTGAGAAAGGCGTTTATCTTTTGTGCGGCGTACCACCTGTCCGTGCGGCGGCCTTCCTTGTCCACCATGGCGGGGCCGAAGTGGGGCTTTTTGTCGTGCGTTACGGTTGCGTAAGTGAAATACAGCAGACCCTTTGCGCCGTAAGCGAGGCTGGTGAAGGCCTGCCACGCCATGTCCTCGGGCGAAGGGGTGCGGTTTTCAAGGAACGAGCAACTCTGTATAAACGTCCAGAATTCCAGCCCGTGGCGGTTGCAGCAGTCCCTTACCGCTTGCAGGTTGTAAAAGTAGTCGTCGGTCAGTTTATCCCCGTTGAGAAAGGGATAGTGGTCGTAACTTAAAAGTTTGGGCGAGGCGTGCGCCACGAAGTTTTCGAGATACTCCTCGTAGGTCATGCCGTTGCGCTGTTCGTCGTCCGAATAACTCGGGTGCAGGTTTATGTAACCGAAAAACTCGGGCAAAACCCGCTGAATCTCGGTGTTTATGGCGCCGCACATACGCTGCATGGCGGGGCTTGGTTCGTCCCAGACGAACATGCCTATAATGTCCTTGTTGCCCGCAAGCGGCTTTATCCATTCGGCAATGTGCGTAAAGTCGCCGATGTTTACGTAAGTAACCCTGTCGTCTCCCACGAGACACTTTATCCCGGCGGCGGCAACGGCGGGAACCTCTTCGGGCGAGCAGGGCACGAAATTTATGCCGCATTCTCTTATCCCCGCCAGCCACTCGGGCGAGAACTGCGAGGGGTAGTACGGCACCCACACCCCCACGGGAAACCCCTGGAGCTTCTCTTTTATTATAGCGTCAAAATTGTTTGTTGTCATCCTTTTTGGCATAGCGTAAGAATTATTTGTCGTCATCCTTTCGGCCTCCCGTAGCCGATTGTCCCATGGTTTTTTTGAAAACGGCAGGAAACCGCACCCATTCACTTCGGAAATTTTTCCGCTTTTCGGCGGCGTGCTTTCCGTTTATAGGCGGAAATTATTCCGTTTATATCATAGCGCGCAAGGCGCCTTGCGTCAACCTTTCAGGCCTCCCACCGTCGTGTTGTCCATTATGGTTTTCTGGAAGCAGCTGAACACCGTGATGACGGGTATGATGGAGATGATGAGCACGGCGAACAGGAGCGGGTAGTTTGCGTTGTACGTAGTGCGGTCAACAAGGCCTTTGAGCCCCACCGCCACCGTTACCTTGCTCGGCGCGTACATGTATATGGTAAAGTAATCGTTCCACACCCCGATGGCCGAGAGTATGGCAACCGAGGTTATGCCGGGCAGGGCCATGGGCAGCATTATCCTGAAGAATATGGTGTAGTGCCCCGCGCCGTCCATGGACGCGGCTTCCGCATAACTCCAGTCGAGGTTTTTGAAAAACCCGTACAGCAGGACAAAGCCCATTCCAAACCCGCCGAACGAACCGATGATTATTCCTATCCAGGTATCGTACCAGTTGAGGTCGTTGTACAGTTTGTATGTTGCGGACATGGAACCGAGGGAGGGTATCATCATGAGCACAAACGCCATGGAGTAGAAGAATCCGCTCCCCGGGAATTTGTACTTTGCAATGATGTACGCCGTCATTGCGGACATCATTATGCTAATGGCCGTGCAGGCGACCGTCTGGATGATACTGTTGCCGAACATACCCACCAGATTAACGTCGTCCACCTTGAGACTGAAACAGTCCACCCAGTTGGAAAACAGCCACTGTTTGGGCATGCCCCACACGTCCACGAAAAATTCGTAATTATCCTTGAATGAATTGTAAAAACACCACACGAAGGGGAATATCAGCGATATCGAGTACAGCACGAATATCGCAAAGACTATCCACACCGTTACGCCGTAGCGGTTTCTTTTTCTCGTCATATAATCCGTTTGTCTCGGGGGAGGTCGGAAATCTCCCCTCTTTGCGGAAATGCCTTCCGCAGCCCGCCCGCGGGCGGATATCCGTGCGGGGAGTCTCCTCCCCGCATGGGTAAGCACTGTTTGCGGGTGTGCCCCGCAGGTTTTACGGGCGTATGTGCCCGTTTGTTTTACGGTTTGCGGGTCGTCCCCGCGGTTAGAATTGGTGCGGGTTTTAGCGCCCGCGGCTGAGGTTGACAAGGGGACCTTTCGGGAAGAAAAGTCCCCTTTATCTCACATTATCTCGATTTTTTGGACCTTATGAAGGCGGCTGCGCCGAGTACGGCGAGGAACGCCATTCCACCCGCGGTTATGCCGCCCGAGCAGGAAATCTTGTCCTCGGGAGTTTCCGTACCGCTGCCCGTGTCGCTGCCCGAGCCGCTGCCCGTGCTGCTGTCGGGGGTCTGACCCTCAACCGTGTATTCGACGGGTGCGCTGGCAACGCTGTCGAGGTAGAGTTCGCCGTCGCCTATGGCTATGACCTTAACGGTGTAGGTGCCCGCTTCGGTTTCGGTTATGGTATAAGAGGTCTCCTCTGCAGTGAGGGTGGCCGCTTCGGCGTCGTTGACGTACACCTTGTAACCCGTTGCGTGTTCAACCGCCGTCCACGTTACGGTATTGCCGTCTATGGTGAGGGCGGGCGCGTCGAGTTCGGTGGGAGCCTGTTCGTCGGGTATCTCAACAAAGTCCTGATAACCGGCAACCTGTTCGTCCGTCCAGCCGTCGATGTTGGTGATGCGGAAGTTGTCTATTCCGAAATATCCCGCCTCGGAAGTAGAAAGTCCCACGTAGCCGCTGTAGTTTTCAACGGCGAAACTGCCAAGCTGAACGAGTTCGACGGGCTGGTCTCTGTCGGTGTGAACCGCGCCGTAGATTACCGCACGGTTGTTGCGGACGACGAGTTTGATGTTTACGGTCTGCTCGTAGAAAGCGATCATGCCGGGCTGGATTTCTCCCGCGCCTGCGCCCGTAAAGCCGTTGCCCATGGTAACGTTGGTGGCTGCACCCTTATCCATGAACTGGATGAGGTTGTAGTAGTCGAATATTCTGATGAGGAAGTTCTGGTTCCAGCCCGCGTTGGGGGAAGTCATGCCGAAACTTATGCCGAGAGGCGAATAGAGTTCGGCTCCGCCGAGACCGTCGGCAGGTTTGGTCTGCTTGTTGACTTCACCGGCCTCGTTGGTGGGACGGTCTTCCCAAGCGTAGTTTATCCAGTCGAACTGGAGGATGAAGTCGGCGTAGTCCTCCTTGAGGGAGAAGAAGGTGCCGTCGCTGGTTCCGTCAAAGAGCAGAACGCCGTCAACGACGTGTATGCCGTGGGCGTTTGCGCCGAGGGTAACGGCGTTGTGGGTGTCGTTGAGATAGTTGTTCTCGTTGATGTAACCGGTGTTGAAGTTGTTCATGAGGGTGGCGCCGTGGCCTTCCACATAAGCGAAAGAGTCTGCCGTAAAGGCGGGTTCAAAGGAAACGGACGAACCTTCTCCTTCGGTAAACAGGCCTATCTTGCCCTCGTAACTGCCGCTGAAGGTGGCGGTGGTTTCGCCTACCTTGACGTTGAACGTGCCGTCCGTCTTGACGCCGACGGTTACGTTTGCAAAGTTTTCGCTCATGGCGGCGACGTTTACGGGCGTGCCGTCCGTGCTGCCGTTCTTGAGGTTGACGTAGGTATTTTCTCCGTCGTTGCCGAAATAGAGGAAGCTGGTGCCCTCGTCGCCGGGACGGGAATCTTCATCCTTCATGCCGAACAGAATGCCGCCCTTGCCCGCGTCCAGCCTTACGCTTGCGGAAAGGCTGAGAGCGTCCTGGCTCCTCTCGTCCTTCTTTACGGAAAGGTAAGAAACGAGCCCCGCGCTTTCGGTTACGGTGAGGAAGGTGTCTTTCTTGACGGATCCGCCCGAGCAGTGCATCATGCCCGCCGCGGGTATGCCCGTGCTCGTAATCTTGCTGCCGTCGTCAAAGTTGTTGGAATAAATTTCCTTGCCGTCGAGGTCTTTCACCACGAGAGTGTCGATGGCGGGAGCGGTATCCCAAGTCTGCGCGTGCATCTTTGCGTAGTGAGGAACGCTCGAATCGAAAGCGACGAGGTCTTTGATATAATACTGCGGTTCGACGTCCGTGCCCTTTTCGCCCGATCCCCACAGGAAGTCGGCCTTGCCTTCGGTTCCGTCTATGGAAGGTCTGAAACCGAACACGAAGCGCTTACCTTCCTGAATGGGAGTGCTGGCAACCGTCCAGTCAACTTCGGTCCCGTCCATTTGGTACCATTTGGTTTCGCCGGACACGTAATTGCAATAGTTAGTGTCAAATTCAAAGCCGCCTCTTCTCCAATAGATGTTGGCTGTCGTGCTGCCGAGGGCAACGCAGGCGCCGTCGAGATTGAGGTAAGAATTGCCGCTGCCGAATTTGACTATGTCAAAGGCGATGGTGTAGCCCTTGCCCGCTTCTATCGGGTCGTATACGTGTATCCAGTTGGGCACAGAATCAGGCGAGGCACCCGGTTGAATCTCGAATATCGTGCCGTTGTTGGTTACGGGCAGGCCGTCGGGTTCTCCCACGGGCACCCAGTCCACGCTGACCTCACCGTTGCTCATTAAAAGTTCGGTGGCGATCTTGGTTCTGCGGGTTGCGGCGTTGGCTGTTAGGGAGCCGTTGCCGCCGACCGCTATCGCGGCCACGGACATGCACACGGCCGCAGCAACGGCCGCAAACGTCCTGATTACCCTGTGTTTGCTGTTGGTTTTAATCATTCTTATCATATCCTCCTTTGGGATTTAGAATTCGTAAGTGGGGAACAGTTTTTCCAGCACCTTGCGCACGACCACCACGAGCGGCGTGCCGACAAGGGCGCAGATTATTCCCACGGTTGCGCCCATGGTAACGTTGTTGTCCACTCTTATGGAGTTGACGATGTACAGGGCTATCGTGTAAGTTTTGCCGTCAGGCCCGCCGTTTGTTATCAGCTGGACCTGCATGAAGAAGGTGAAGATTACCGTTACGCCCATCATGAGCAGGGTGGATATCGTCGTGCCCGTGAGGGGAATGGTTATGTGCCACATCTCCTTGAAACGGGTTATTCCGTCAAGACGTGCGCTTTCCACAATTTCTTCGGGTATGCGGCCCATCGCGCCCGACAGCAGCACCACGTTGTACCCTATGCCCGCCCACACGCAGTAGACAAGCAGCAGGATCATGGCCGACTTTTCCTCGCCGAACCACCCCGCCTTGGGTATTTTGTTTGCAAGACCCAAAGCACGGAGCAGGCTGTCGAACACGCCTATCGAACTGTCGAACATAAAGCTGAACAGCATGGTCAGAACGACCACCGAGATTATGGACGGCAGGAAGAACAAAACGCGGAAAACGTTTGATAAAGGCATCTTCTTGTACATGAAGAACGCCGCGACAAACGACAGCGGGAGGATTACAAAGTCGTTGAGAAGGAAGAAGAGCACCGAGTTGCGTATGGCCCTCGGTAGCACCGAGGACGGCCTTGTGAACCCTTCGAAAAACTCTCTGTAATTCTGCCAGCCCACCCATTCGTATTTACCCGTCGTCAGGTTCATGTCCTGAAAGGACAGGGCTATGGTGTCGGCGTTCATGTAGATGAAAAAGAGCAGGAAGTGCAGGATGGGTATACCTATGAAGGAAGCGATGAACACTCCCCTCACAAGTTTGCCCTTTCGTCTCTGCTTTATGCTCTCGGGAGACATTGCGGTCATTTACACTCCTAATGGCTTGACGAAAGCCAATTGTTCCAATTGTTTACTGCGTACTGGTATTCCTGCGAAACGAGGTATCTCGGGGAATTGGTGTCCGTAGCGGTTGCGCTGTATATGGCGGTGTAGGGGTCCTGTTCGCCGTACTTTCTCGCGTAACCGTTCATGTACACGGGCGCGCGGGAGGAGTCAAAGAACCTTTCGGAATTTGCCCTCACGTTCATCACGTCTTTGGCAAAGTCGGTCAGTTTGGTCGTATCTATGGTGTACTTGAAGGGTCTCGGGCTGCCCGTAAGCGAAGTGTAGCGGACGAGTTCTTCCTGCTTTAAGGAGAAGCACAGGAACTGTTTGGCAAGTTCCTTTTCCTTTGCGCCCGAGGGGATTATCATGTAGTCGGGGGCGGTGGTGTAGTTGTACTGCACGGGCGTGCCGCCAACGCTGTACGCGCCGTCTATGAACGGAACGCTCATAAAGCCCATCTCAAAGTCCGCGGGGGTGTTGCTCTTCATTTCGGTTTGCATCCAGTTGCCGTTTACTATCATGGCGCACTGGCCCCTTATAAAGTCCATCTGCGCAAGCGTGTGGTCCTTGGACTGGGAACCGGGAATGTAATAATCGGTGTCGTAACCGAAGAACTTTTTGAATTCTTCAAGCGCCTTTATCTTGCCCTTTCCGATGGTGCCGTTGGGGTTGTAAACGGCTGCGCTTTCAAACTTGAAAAATTCTTTGTACTGGTCAAGGCCTATCGACTGCATCCACCAGGTAGTTCCGATATAATCGAAATATCCGCCTATCTTGCCGGGGTAACCGAAGGGTTTTATGTTGGTTTCCTTGATTATCTTGTCGCACAGGTCCTTGAGTTCCGCGGTGGTGGTGGGCACCTGCCAGCCGTGCTCGCGGAACATCTTTTTGTTGTACACTATGCCCGTGACGGCGTCGTTCCACGGCAGGGCGTAGTAGTGGTCGCCCGTGGGGGTGGAGTACTTGCACCATGCGCGGTAGTTTTCGTCGGTCAGCTGTTCAACCGTGTCGGTGCCGTCGGGGGTCATGGCGTAAAGGTCGTCGAGCGGTTCGAGTTTGCCCTGAACGGCCCACAGTTCCCACGCGCTGTTGAGCGGGATGAATATGTCCGACAGGTTCCTGCCCGAATCGAGTTTGGTTCCCAACGAATCGGCAAGCATGGGGTCGCCGGTCAGTTCTATCCGCACGTTGTGGTTTTCACGTATGAACGATTTGGAAAGTTCCACCAGCCACTCTCTGCCAAAGCCCGCTTCGGTAAAGCCTATGGTCAGCGTTTTCTGGGTGGAAGGATCGGCGTCCTTGTGGTAGATGGCCGCGCCGTTCTGAACCACGACAATGCCGTCATCGCCCTCTACCACGTCGTCCCCTCCGCACGAGGCGGCCGTGAACGCAAACAGGCTTGCGGCGAGCATTGCCGCGACTATTGCAAACAGTTTTCTCATATTGTTTTCCTCCTTGAAGGTTTTTTTGCTCTTGGTAAGTTGCTTTTGGTTGGTTTTTGTGAGATTTACGGGGTTTTCGGCTTTTTGGGCTGCCCGCCGCCCCTTGTTGTGTGGCTGTACCTTGCGGGGCTTGTTTTCCGTCCCTTTGGGATTGGGCGGCGGCTTTTCGGGCTGTCCGCCCCTCTTCTGTTCGGTCGCCTCTTTTTGTATGGCGGCGGCCTTTCCGGGCTTACCCGCGGGCTTTGGTATTAAAGGTTGAGCGGGATTACGAAGGCGTAGTCCGAGGCGTTGAGGGTGAACGACACCGTTCCGTTTTCAACGTCCGCCTGCTGCCTTTCGCCGTTTATATACACCACGGCGGCGGTGCAGTTGTTAAAGGCTATCTTAACGTTGTCCTTTGCGGTGGAGGAGGGGTTGTCGTAGTTGGCAACGGCAAACCCGTCGCGGCCTTCCTTGTCCTTGAAAACGCCCACCACGGTGTCCGTCGTGGATGTGAAGGAGGCTATTCTGTCGTGCGGCTCGTTGTCGTCGAGGTAGTTGAAGGCCTCGTTTTTGCCAAGCACGTTGTCGGTGCCCACAAACTTCATGACGCGCTGCCAGTCAAAACTGAGGTACACGTCGTCAAAGGCGAGCAGTTCGGCGTTTATCTTCTTTAACAGGTCGTACTTGGGGTTTTTGGTTCCGTCCTTGTTGATGATGGCGGGGCTGAAGTTCTCGTTGTTCTCGGTGCTCCAATAGCAGAACCACTGCACGGCGCGCATTCCGAAAGCGAGCGACGCGCCCACCTGAACGCGGAAATCTTCCTCACAGTCGGGGTCCTTCTTGTTGGAGTAACCCATGGACTGGATTATGGTCCACGCTTCGCCGCCCAGGGGGTGAATGTGCTTTTGCACCACGTCCATGTTGTAGAGGAAGTCGTCAACCAGCGTTCCGTTGCCTTTGAGGGGGTAATGGTCGTAGCAGATGTATTCGTGCGTAACCTTGGAAAGGTACTGTTCGAGATAACTGTCGTAAGAATCGGTGCCGAGTTGCGCGGTGGTTGCGCCTGCGGGGAACAGGTTGATGTAGTAGATCTTGTCCTCAAACATCTCCCTGTAACGCTTGTAACCTAGGCCGAGGCCGTCGTATTCGTTCGTCTGCGGTTCGTCGGTTATCATGCTGCCCGCAAACGCGGGGTGGTTGATGTAACGCGCCATAGCGCGGCGGGCGTTCATCTCGGCCTCGTCGTCGGGCTGGGCGGGGTCCATAAGTTCCTTGTTTACCGCGCTGTCCCAGATGAGCAGGTCGACGCCGTACTTCTCGCAGTTGTCAAGCGCCTTCATCGTCCAATCGATGTTGCTGTTGGTGTGGTTGGCCATGGTTATCCCGCATTCGGAAAGCCAGCGGTACTGTTCCTCAAACTCCTCGTCCGTAAACGTCTGGGTTTTGGTCGTGCCGTCGGGATTTGTTACCGTCTTGTAAGTGGGCACGCCCACCCACAGCCCTATCTTGAAGCGTGCGTCGTTCTTGTCAAGGTAATCGGGCATGGTTTCCTTGGCGGCGTTGGGGTCAACGTGCCCCGTGCTGCTGCCCGCGCTGTTTCCGCTGCCGCTGCTGTTGCCGCCTCCATTGCCGCCGCAGGCCGCAAGGCTCAGCGCCGTTATCAGCGCAAGTACCGTCGTAACTAATCTTTTCATGTTTCCTCCTCGTTTTACGGACAGAACCGTCCGCGTGTTTGTTTTGCTTGTTGGGTTTGTTGTGCTTGTTTTTGGGTTTGTGGTTGGGTTGGTGATTGTGCGCTTGTCTGTATATCTGTCGATTAAGCGGGTCGGAGTTGGGGTTTGTACCCTCTTGCTTGGCTCTCGGCTGCGCCCCTGCGCCCTGCCGTAATCATGACGTTGCGGGTCGGATTTTGGCGTTCGCCCGTCGATAGGAGCGGACGGACTGCGCCGATGATTCGTTTTTCACTTTCATTTTAACGCCGATTCCGACGCTTGTAAAGACAAAATTTCTCATGAATAGGAAAATTCTAAGGTGAATCTTCCGCCCCGCGCGGGTCGTTTTCGGCGGATTTCCCGCCGCCGCAAGCGGCTTTAACAGGCGATTTTCCCCGTATTTATCCCGTTTTTTCGATATTTTGGGAATTTTATCCCCGCCTCGGCGGCCTTTTTCGGCGTTTGCAGCCCGCCTGCGCCGCGGCGGACGGATCGGCCCCGCCTTTCCCTTGTTTTTCTAAGACCCTCGAAAAAGTAAGACGGCCGTTTCCCTTTTTTCATCATTTTTCGGCTTTCCCCGCCCGATTTTCTCGCTTTCCGCCGTTTGTTTTGCCCGCTTGCCCTTACCACTTGTTGCATTTCTACTCCCCCTTCCCTCGTCGCTCGTTGCTTTACTCTTCTCTCTTCCCCCTCATCGCGCGTCGCTCGTTGCCTTGCCCCTCTCCCCTTTTGTCTCTCTGTTTTTCTCTGTCCGCTTTTTATATATATTATTTTATGGATTTGGGCGAATATTTTCCTCATCAACCCAAACCCCCCCCGCTCTATCGAACGCCGCAAGGCAGCCGTACAGACCCGTTTGACTTTACCGCACCGTTCCCAAAACCACCGCAACAAATTTTCAGACATAAAAATTCCCCGCGAATCTTCATTCGTGGGGTTTGAGCGTTCAAATGGACATAAAAATCTAAATTTAAGAGTTAAAGTAGCCTAATTTCAATGAATAAGAACAACGAAAACAGCGAG
>CANQUN010000011.1 GCA_947627065.1 uncultured Clostridia bacterium | reverse complement strand
CGGCAAACCCGCCGCCAACCTGCTTTTGAAGGAGAACGCAACGGTTACGGTCTGCCACAGTAAGACTGAGAACCTTGCGGAGATAACTTCCGCTGCCGACATACTCGTCGCGGCAGTCGGCAAACCCGCTTTCATAACCGCAGACATGGTCAAGAGGGGAGCCGCCGTCATAGACGTGGGAACGACGCGGGTTGACGGCAAACTTAAGGGAGACGTCGATTTTGAACGCGTAAAGGGAGTTGCAGGTTACATCACGCCCGTTCCGGGCGGCGTGGGTCCGATGACCATAACCATGCTCATGTACAATACGGTAAGGGCGGCAAACTTGAGATGAAAGCGTTGATGGACAAGTATCGGGAAAGTTTTGAAAGGTATGCGCAAGGCAGATTTTCCCGTCCCTTCGATACCGAAAAAACCCTTCTCGAATCTGTAAAATACAGTTTCTTTGCGGGCGGAAAGAGACTGAGGCCAGTGTTGATGCTCGCTGCGGCCGACCATCTCGGCGTCGAGGAGGACAGGGTGCTGCCCTTCGCCTTCGCGCTCGAGTGCATACACACATATTCGCTCATCCACGACGATCTGCCCGCCATGGACAACGACGATTACAGAAGGGGCAGATATTCCAACCACAAGGTTTACGGAGAAGCTACGGCCATACTCGCGGGCGACGCGCTGTACGGGCTGGCTTTTTCTGTTATGGCCGAAGAATGCTGCCTGCACCCTTCCCGCGAAACGGCCGAATGCGCCCGCATCATTTCGGATTTTGCGGGTATAGAGGGCATGATAGCGGGGCAGTCCGCCGACATAAAGGCCCAGAGGGAGAATGTTTCCGACGAAGCGACGCTCTCTTTTATAGTAACCGACAAAACGGCAAAACTCATAACCGCCGCTCTCCTCGTGCCCGCCGTTCTCGCGGGCAGGATGAAGGAGGAATTCACGCGTTTGGGCAACGCCCTCGGCATGCAGTTTCAGGTTGTGGACGACATTCTCGACGTGAAGAGCACGAGGGACGTACTCGGCAAAACGACGGGCAAGGACACAGAGGAAGGCAAACTGACTTACGTTACCCTCTACGGCGTTGAAAAGGCCGAGGAAATAGCCGAAAATTATTACCGTTCGGCGGTCGCCGCGGTCGAAGAGATAGGAGGAAGCGAGTTCTTTCTCTATCTCTGCCGCGTTCTCAAAGACAGGATACGCTGATGCGGCTGGACGTTTATCTTACCTCAAAGGGCAAATATCCCTCCCGCAACAAGGCGAGAGAGGCCGTTGAAAGGGGAGAAGTCTCGGTCAACGGAAAGCCGTGCAAACCCTCGCTTGAGGTTGACGGAAGCGAGCAAATCGTAATTTCATCTGCCGAGCAGTACGTTTCCGTGGGTGCCTACAAACTCGCCGAAGCGTTCAGGGTGTTCGGCATAAGCGCAAAGGGGCTTACCTTTGCCGATATAGGCGCGTCCGCGGGCGGGTTCACGCAGGTGCTTCTCAACAACGGCGCCGCCAAGGTGTATGCCGTGGACGTGGGTGAAGGACTTCTCGACAAGTCGCTGTACGCCGACCCGCGCGTCGTTCCCGTAGAGAACACCAACGCGAGGAACATGACCGCGGCCACCCTCGGCGAACAGACGGACGGAGTGGTTTCCGACGTAAGTTTCATATCTCTCTCTTACATCATGCCCTCGGTTTCGGCCGTGCTCAAAGACGGGGGATACGCCGTCTTGCTCGTCAAACCTCAGTTTGAATGCGGAAGGGAAGCGCTGAATAAAAACGGAATAGTAACCTCTCCGCGCGACAGGGCGAGAGCCTTGAAAAACGCCGTGGCGGCCGCGCGTGCGGCGGGACTCACCGCCACAGACGTCGCGCCTTGCCCCAAAAAAGAAGGGAAAAACGCCGAATATCTGCTCCTTGTCGTAAAGGCCGGGGGCGCTCAGGTTTCCGAGGAACGGCTCGAGCGCGTCGCCGAATGAAATTTTATAAATAATTTTATAGAACATGCCCTAAAAATATTGCATTTTTTATGAATGCAGTGTATAATATTCACGTAAAAACTTTGGGGGACGGATTTTGACAGGCATTTACGCCAACTTAAAAGGAGAAAGAGTACCTCAGACGCTCAGAGAGCTCACCGCGGCCCTTGACGAGCGCGGCATAACTTTTGCCATGCTTGACAGAAAGCAGCGCGCTTTGCCCGACCTCACGGTTGTGGTGGGCGGAGACGGCACCGTTCTCGACATAGCCGCCGCTGCCGCCGCTGCGGGTACGACCGTGCTCGCGCTCAACGCGGGCGGAACGGGCTTTCTCTCTGCGTTCGAGGCGGACGAGATAGACGAATGCGTCGACGCGATTGCAAACGGACGTTTCGACACGGTGGAAAGGCCGCTCATATCCTGCCGCTACGGCGATGAGGAATGGTTTGCCTTAAACGAAGTTACCGTCCAGCGCACATCCACGGATATTTCCGAGGGGTGCACGCTGCAGGTAACGCTTTCGATAGGCGGCGAATTTGCCGACCGTTTCAGGGCGGACGGAATAATAATTTCCACGCCTACGGGTTCAACCGCGTATTCTCTGTCTGCGGGCGGGGCTATACTCGTCCCGGGTCTCGGCGCGCTTATCGCCACGCCTCTTTGCGCGCACACGCTGCGCAGCAAGCCGATAGTATTTTCGGATACTACGCCTGCGGCAATAACCGTCGGCGGGGGCGGGGGAATATTCATCGACGGCAGGTTCGTATCTTCCGCCGCGGCAGGCGCGGAGATTCTCGTGCGTAAATCCGATCTGGCGTTAAAACTCGTAAAGGGGAAAAAGTCTTTCTATTCAACGCTGTACGGCAAACTGACGTCCTGGAGTGAAAAATAGTAAAAAGAAACAGTAAGGAGAAAAAGGAATGGGAAAAAACGCAAGACAAAAGAAATTGGTAGAGATAATCAATTCCATGGAAATCGACACGCAGGAAGAACTTGCGCGCATACTTAACGAAAACAACTTCAACGTTACGCAGGCCACCGTTTCCCGCGATATCAAGGAACTCAACATAATCAAGGTATCCGGCAATGTACGCAAGTATAAGTACGCAATAATTCAACGTAACGAACAGAACGATATGGAAAAACTCATCAATCTGTTCAAGGGCGCCGTCGTTTCCGTTACCGTTGCGCAGAACCTCGTCGTCATCAAAACGCTCGTCGGCAACGGCCTCTCGTGCGGAACCACGATAGACAAGATGAAGATACC
This sequence comes from uncultured Clostridia bacterium, assembly GCA_947627065.1. Taxonomy (GTDB): domain Bacteria; phylum Bacillota; class Clostridia; order Christensenellales; family Borkfalkiaceae; genus RGIG3732. The sequence goes on along the minus strand of CANQUN010000011.1, from coordinate 39,833 downwards.
CGAAATCGTCGGTTGCGTGGGCGGCGACGACACGATAATAATCGTTACCAAAAATAACGAGGACGCGCTCACGGTAGAAAAGACGATAATGGAAAAACTCTGACAGATGCTTTCCAGGTTTGAACTCAAAAACATAGCCCTCGTGGATTCGGCTGAAATCGAATTTACCGACGGCGTGAATATTCTTTCGGGAGAAACCGGCTCGGGCAAGTCGGTCATTCTCGATTCCATAAATTTCGTACTCGGCGCCAAGGCGGACAGGTCCATGATCCGTTACGGAACGGACGAATGTTCGGCAACCGCAACCTTCATTTTGCCCGACGACCATCCCGTACACGAAGTCCTTAAAGAACTCGAAGTGGACGAGGATACGCTGATAATTTCAAGAAAGTACAATTCAGACGGCAGAGGGTCAATAAAAGTCAACGGAACAAGCGTTACCGCCAATATACTCAGGCGGATAACCTCCCGCCTTGTAGACGTTCACGGCCAGAGCGAACATTTCTCGCTTTTGAAAGAAGAAGAGCAGCTTGCCGTGATAGACGCCTACAAAAAGGACGAAACCGACCGCATAAAAGCGGGGCTTGCGCCTCTTATCGCCCGCCTCGGCGAGATAAATTCGTCCATCCGCCGTCTCGGCGGAAACGAGAGCGAACGCGCGGTGAGGCAGGACATTCTCACCTTTCAGATAAACGAGATAAAGAGCGCCTCGCTCGAAGAAGGAGAAGAGGAGAATCTCCTGCGCAAACACCGCATTTTCGTCAATGCGGAAAAGATAATCAACGCACTCGGGGCCGCTCGTTCGGCTATTTCGGACGAAAACGGCGCCGCCGACGCAATTTCTTCCGCTTACCATTCGGTCATGCAGATTGGCTCACTCGACGCCGATTACGACAAACTCGGCTCCCGCCTCGAGGCCGCGGCCATAGAACTCGACGACATTTCCGAGAGCATAGCCGACATTCTCGGCGCCTTGGAATACGACGAAGAGGAAGCCGCAAGGATAGACGAAAGGCTAAGTCTCATCAACAAACTCAAGAAAAAATACGGCTCGGATATCGGCGAAATACTTTCCTTTCTCGCCTCTGCCGAGGATGAACTCGACAAACTCGTAAATTCCGATAAAGTACGCGAAAAACTCACGGCGGAAAAAGCGAAAATCAAGCATGAAATATACCGCGGAATCGTCGAACTCGGCAAAGTAAGGAGAGATTCCGCCAAGGAATTTGCCGACGGCGTGGTCGGCGAACTTCACGAACTCGGCATGGCAAAGGCACGGTTTGAGGTCGGGTTTTCCGACCTGCTTTCCGAAGAAGAACTGCCCGACGGCATAACGCAGGAGGGGACGGACGCCGTGGAATTCATGTTTTCCGCAAACCTCGGCGAACCGCTCAAACCGCTCGCAAAGATAATAAGCGGAGGGGAAATCAGCCGTTTCATGCTTGCCGTAAGGACGCAGACCGCCGCCGCGCATTCGGTCTCCACCTTCATATTCGACGAGATAGACGCGGGCATAAGCGGCGTCATCGCTTCCGTCGTTGCCGAAAAATTCGTCAGAATCGCCTTGGACAAGCAGATAATCGCAATCACCCACCTGCCGCAGATAGCCTGCATGGCGGACAACGCCCTCCTCATAGAAAAGAAGGAGGAGGACGGCAAAACCCGCACGGTTGTCAGAAACATATCGGGAGACGAACGCGTCGGTGAAATCACAAGGCTGGTCGGCGGTTCGTCTTCAAGCGCCGCCGCAGTCGCCCACGCGGGCGAGATGATAGCCGCGGCAGAGGCGTTCAAAAAGAAATTGAGAGCAAACCGATAAACGAACAAAATCCTTTATAAATAAAGGTAAAATTTTATATTTTACGTCTGACGGAATCCGTCTTTCGGTACCGAAATGCGGGTTGCCGCCCTCGGAGAAAAACTATGAACATAGATTATTCCGCTCTCATCCAGATGGCGTTTGAAGTGAGAGACAACGCGCTTGCCAAGTATTCAGGATTCACCGTGGGCGCGGCTCTTTTGTGCGCCGATGAAGAAGTGTTTACGGGCTGCAATATCGAATGTGCCGCCCTTTCCGCGTCCCTGTGCGCCGAGAGGGTCGCCCTGTTCAAAGCCCTTTCCGAAGGCAAGAGGGATTTTGTTGCCATGGCCGTTGTCGGCGGAGACAGCGACGGCGGGGTCAACGATTTCTGCCCGCCCTGCGGAATCTGCCGTCAGGTCATCGCCGAATATTGCGACGATCCCGATTTCGAGATAATCCTTGCGAGAGACACCGACGATTACATAGTTTATACCGTCGGAGAACTGCTCCCCGAGGCGTTCACGGGGGACAAACTGTAAAAAACCAAAAAAATAATATCAAAACAGGCCCTAAACATTTGGAATTTTTTTGCGGATGTGGTAGAATATAATAACACGGAAGCGTATCGAAGTGGTCATAACGGCCTTGACTCGAAATCAAGTAATCCGCAAGGGTTCGTGGGTTCGAATCCCACCGCTTCCGCCACCACGCCGCAGACCATGTCTGCGGCGTTGCTTTTTACCGCAGAATGCACCCGCCCGCATAAGACCGGAAACGGCTATAATAATAATGCGGGCTACGACAACAGACAAATCCAAAATACACAAAAATTCTTTATTTACGACCGAAAACGCGGGTTTCCGCGACGGATAAACCAAGGAGGAAAACGGATGGTAACAAGAGTATTCTACAATGACGAAAAACTTCTTCGCATGGAAGTGGGGCACCGCTGGTACGAAATCATGAAGTACCTTGGCGAACTTTACGACAAATATTCGGAAACCGCTCTGGCGGACGAGGTAATGTGCCTTTGCATCTTTGAAAGTTGGTACACGTTTGCCATACTTCCGCACAACGAGGACAGGTACATCATCTTTCAGGAGATAGATTACTATTACAACACGTGGAGACACTTCATCTCTCTTGCCCTCGACAAATTCTACAACAGCCCCGACGTTCTTTGGGTAATGGGCTACACCTGCGACACTTTCAATACGGAATATGCCGAACTTCGCCATTTCGGCGAGGACATGATGAGGAGGGGACTGAAGATGTCTCCCAAGGAAAGACCGTTTGACGTTTTCATGGGCAGAAAACGCAGAAAGGAGGACGATTACAACCTCATAGACTCCGAACTGCTCTTTCCCTCAAAGTCCTGCGCGGACGATTATTTCAGAACGCTGCTCGGCTTTGCGGGTCTCGCCTGACGTCCGGCGTCCCCGTCGGTAATATCTGCGCCGCCGTGCACGGCTGTCTTGCCGTCCGCCGCAACGCTCTTTCGCCCGTGCAGTTTTTTGCCCTTACCGTGCGGCGAATCGCATTGTGTAAAGCATGCAGGCTACTGCACTTTGCACAACGCACGGCGTCCATAAGCCCGCCGTGGTTCTTTCGCCCGCATGTTCCGCGTTCGGCCGTGCGAATCGTGCCTGCCTACCGTATTTTGTATATTTGCGGGGCGCAATATGCAGTGAGGTCTTTGCCAAAGCCGCGCCGCCCGCAGGCTTTCGGGAAATTGCCCGCAAGGCCCTCGGCGTTGATATTTTTACCCGTAAAAACGGGTTAAATACTTCGCTTTACCAAACATAAACAAAAAAACCGTAAACACAATATCTTGTGTGTGAACTCAAATTTCACAAAAGATATTGTGTTTTTACTATGGAATCTCTTGATTTTACTTTTCGGTTGTGCTAAAATGAATGCGTTCGATTTCAATCAGGGAGGAGTACGATGTATAAAGTCAAAAAAAGGGACGGCTCCGTCGTCGAATTCGACCTTGAAAAGATCAGGCTTGCCATGATCAAGGCGTTCGACGCGAGCAACGTCCGTTACCATAAAGATATAATAGATGCAATGGCGCTCAAGGTTACGGCCGATTTCGAGCCTAAGATTACCGACGGCTACATTACGGTGGAAGATATTCAGGACAGTGTTGAAGTGGTCCTCATTCAGGCGGGCTACGTCAACGTTGCCAAAAAGTATATTCTGTACCGCAAATCGCACGAGACGATAAGGGACATAAAGCACACCATACTCGATTACAAGCAGGTCGTGGATTCCTACGTCAGGCTTGAGGATTGGAGAGTTAAGGAAAATTCCACGGTAACTTATTCCGTGGGCGGTCTCATCCTGTCCAACTCGGGCGCAATTACTGCCAACTATTGGCTGTCCGAAGTGTACGACGAGGAGATAGCCGAAGCCCACCGCAACGCAGATCTTCACCTGCACGATCTTTCCATGCTCACGGGTTACTGTGCGGGCTGGTCGCTCAAACAACTCATAAAAGAGGGGCTTGGCGGCATACCCGGCAAGATCACATCGTCCCCCGCCGCCCATCTTTCCACTCTGTGCAACCAGATGGTCAACTTCCTCGGAATCATGCAGAACGAGTGGGCGGGCGCGCAGGCCTTCTCTTCGTTTGACACCTACCTTGCGCCTTTCGTCAAGGTGGACAATCTCTCTTATAAAGAAGTAAAGCAGTGCATCCAGTCTTTCGTTTACGGCGTGAACACGCCTTCGAGATGGGGCACGCAGGCGCCGTTTACCAACATAACCCTCGACTGGGTGGTTCCCAACGACCTTGCCGAACTCAACGCCATAGTCGGCGGCAAGGAGATGGACTTCAAATACAAGGACTGCGTTGAGGAAATGGCCATCGTAAACAAGGCGTTCATCGAGATAATGATAGACGGAGACGCCAACGGCAGGGGCTTCCAATATCCCATTCCGACCTATTCCATAACCAAGGATTTCGATTGGTCGGAGACCGAAAACAACAAACTGCTGTTCGAGATGACGGCCAAGTACGGCACGCCTTATTTCAGCAACTACATAAACAGCGACATGGAACCCAGCGACGTGCGCAGTATGTGCTGCCGTCTGAGGCTGGATCTGAGAGAACTGCGTAAGAAATCCGGCGGTTTCTTCGGCAGCGGAGAAAGCACGGGGTCCATAGGCGTAGTTACGCTCAACATGCCTCGTCTTGCCTATCTTTCCAAAAACGAAGAGGAATTTTACCGTAAACTCGACAAACTCATGGACATCGCTGCCCGTTCGCTCAAGATAAAGCGCAACGTCATTTCCAAACTTCTCGACGCGGGTCTTTATCCTTACACAAAACGGTACCTCGGCAAGTTTGACAACCATTTCTCCACGATAGGTCTCGTCGGTATGAACGAATGCTGCCTAAACGCCTGCTGGATAAGGGAGAACCTCACGGGCAAGAAAGCGCAGGAATTTACCAAGGACGTCCTCAACCACATGAGGAACAGGCTTTCCGATTATCAGGAACTTTACGGAGATCTTTACAATCTCGAGGCCACGCCCGCAGAATCCACCACTTACAGGCTCGCAAAGCACGACAAGGAGAAATATCCCAACATCATAACGGCCGGCAGAGAGGGGCAAGCCCCGTTCTACACCAACAGTTCGCACCTGCCCGTGGGATTCACGGACGATATATTCGAAGCGCTCGACATACAGGACGAATTCCAGACGCTGTACACCTCGGGCACCGTTTTCCACGCCTTCCTCGGCCAGAAACTGCCCGATTGGAAAGCGGCGGCCACCATCGTGCGCAAGATTGCCGAAAATTACAAACTTCCTTACTACACGCTGTCCCCGACCTATTCGGTGTGCACCGACCACGGCTACATAGCGGGCGAACACTTCACCTGTCCCATCTGCGGCAAGAAGGCCGAAGTTTACAGCAGAATAACGGGTTATTACCGTCCCGTGCAGAATTGGAACGACGGCAAACTCGAAGAGTTCAGACAGAGAAAGGTCTACAACATAGACACCTCGGTCATGCCGTCGGGCAAGACGTCGAGGTTTGCGGTAAGCGACGGCGCGACCCAAGAAAAGCAGAGCCTCGGGGAGATTCTGCTCTTTACGAGAAAGACCTGCCCAAATTGCAAGACCGCAAAGATACTTCTCGACAGGCTGGGCATAAATTACCGCGCGATAGACGCCGAGGACGAGGTTGACGTTACCAAAAAGTACATGGTTACCAATGCGCCCACCCTGCTCGTCCCGGGCGACAGCGGATACGACGTCTACGACAACGTAAGCAAGATAAAGAAATACACCGAAGAAGTCCGTAATTGACATGACAGATATAATCATCATCGGAGCGGGAGCGGCCGGCATGACGGCGGCTCTCTATTCGTTAAGGGCGGGTAAGTCCGTCACCATAATAGAAGCCGAAAGCATAGGCGGCCAGATAGCCAACTCTCCGAGGGTGGAAAATTTCCCCGGTTTTTCAAGCATTTCGGGGCTTGAACTTGCCGACAAGATGTTCGAGCAGGTAAACGCGCTCGGTGCCGCCCTCGAGATTGACAGAGTCGTCGGAGTGGAAAAACATTCTGAAAAGCACTTTACCGTAAAAACGGAATACGGCGCTTACGAATGCGGCAGCGTGATAATAGCGGGCGGGGTCAAACACCGCCGCCTTAACGTCCCCGGGGAGGATAAATTCCTCGGAAAGGGCGTCTATTATTGTGCTGTGTGCGACGGCGCGTTTTACAAGGATAAAGAAGTCATACTCGTGGGGGACGCCAACAGCGCGCTCCAGTACGCCCTGCTGCTTTCCAATTACTGTTCCAAGGTCAGCATGGTTACCATGTTTGACAAATTGTTCGGGGACAACTGCCTGCAGCAGGCCGTCCGTTCGAGAGAAAATGTAGAAATCATCTCGGGCTTTGTCGCTTCGTCCGTCATGGGGGACGGCGCGTTTGAAGGCGTGGAATTTGTCAGGACGGGCGGAACCGAAAAGATGACGCTCAAGGCCGAAGCCCTCTTTGTAGCCATAGGCCAGATTCCCGACAACAAGGCCTTCACCCCGCTCGTTACGCTCGACAAAAGCGGGTTTATCGAATGCACGGATGATTGCCGCACGTCTGCAAGCGGCGTGTTTGCCGCGGGAGATTGCAGGGTAAAATCGGTCCGCCAGCTCACCACGGCGGTGGCCGACGGCGCGGTTGCAGCCCTCGCCGCTGCGGCGTATCTCGACGGGGAGTAACCATGTTCTTTTCAGGTATAGAAAAAAGTTCGCTCGTCGATTTCGAAAACAAGGTGGTCTGCACGCTGTTCACCTCGGGCTGCAATTACAAATGCCCGTTCTGCCACAATTCCTCTCTGGTTGACGGCTCGGCCGAATTTTCCATTTCCGAAGAGGATGTTCTCGCCTTTCTGGCAACGAGAAAGGGGAAACTCGACGGCGTGAGCGTTACGGGCGGAGAACCCACGCTCCATCGCGGGCTGGGCGATTTTCTCGAAAAGGTAAAGGAACTCGGCTTCATCGTCAAACTCGACACCAACGGCACCTCGCCCGAAGCCTTGCGCGAACTGTACGCCCGCGGTGTGGTCGATTATTTCGCCATGGACATAAAAACCTCCTTCGACAGATATCCCGAGATAACGGGCGTAAGCGATCCAAAGACGGATAAAGTCAAAGAAAGCGCGGTTTTTTTGCTTTCCGAGGTAGAAGATTACGAATTTCGCACAACCTTGATAAACGGATTCCACGACGAAGAAACCATGGCGCGCATAGCCGAGGACGTCAAAGGGGCAAAAAATTACTTCTTGCAAAAATTCGAGGACAAGGGAACGTGCATACAGGGGGGACTCTCCGCCGTACCCGCCGAAACGGCCGAAGCCTTCGCCGGAATATTACGGCAAAAAGTCCGCCGCGTCTCCCTCCGCAGTTATTGGTACTGACCCAACCCAAAATATTTACGTATGTTCAACCGAAAATTTCAGACACCTCAGACGATGGGAGACGGCTTGCCGTCTCCTTTCCGTTTTCCTGTAATAACAAAATAACTTTTTTGCCTCGTTTGTCCGAAACGCCTTTGCCAATCCTTTCGCTCTTATCTCACCTGTTAACAACTTGCAAATCATTTCCTGAAAGCCCGCATTGTTACGGGCGCACACTTGCAATAAAGACACTTCGCTTAAAACACAGCGGGAATATTCATGCGGTTCATTTAGGTTTAGAGAGGGCGCGATTGGTTAAAATTTTCCATTGCGCCCTTAAAATTTTTGTCCTTCGCAAAATTTTCTTTTCTTTTTATCAAAAACGCTTGACAACGGGAGTTACATAGAGTAAAATATAATCAAAAGTTGGCAGTCTGCTAATTTGAGTGCTAACAAACAACGCGTCAAATTGCCAAAGTGGTGGGAAATGAAGTTATCCGAGCGTAAAAAGAAGATATTACAGATAGTCGTCGACGATTATATAGAGACGGCGGTGCCCGTTTCGTCCAAGAACATCACCGACAAGTACCTTAAAGACGTGAGTTCGGCAACGGTCAGGAGCGAACTTTCCGCTCTCGAAGAACTCGGCTATCTCACCCAACTTCACACGTCGAGCGGCCGCGTGCCTTCGCCCGAGGCGTACAAACTTTACGTCAGCGAGCTGATGGTCAAAGACAAACTGTCGGCAAAGGAACTCGGCTACATCAAAAAGATCTTTACCGAAAGGTCGGGCAACATAGAGTACATCGTAAAAGATGCGGTCAAGATAATAAGCGAACTTACCGATTACACCACCATCGGCGTGCCCGCAACGGGTTCGGACGAGCAGATAGAGATGATAAAACTCATCAGGGTCAAAAAGAACACCGCGCTCGTCATAATCGTTACCCAGTCGCGCCTATACAAGGACAATTACATCGAACTGCCCGAAGGAATGGATGAGGCGAGTATAAACGGCGCATCGGATTTCCTCACCAAAATCTTCGGAGGAAAGACACTCATTGAGGTTACCGAGACCGCGGGGGACACCCTGCTACAGTTTGAAGAATACAAGGAGATATTCTACAAGGTAATCGACGCGCTCAAGGCCTACGTTTCTCAGGGCGACAACGTGCTGCTCGAAGGCGAGGACAAGATACTCAGGCATCCCGAATACACGGATATAGACAGAATAAAGGGCTTCATGTCGATGGTTCTGTCAAATGAAAAGATGATAAGTATCCTCCACGACGACGGCAGGGATATAAACATAAACGTCAAGATAGGTTCCGACCAGAATCCCGACGGGCTGCCCGACGGCTGCTCCTTGGTTACGGCAACTTATTCCGTCCACGGGCACAAACTCGGAACGTACGGCGTGATAGGCCCTTCGAGAATGGATTACCAAAAGGTGGTTGCCGTGCTTGAAAACGTGGGCAGAATACTCGAAAACATATTATCTCATGAAGAATAAGAGGTGAAAGAAGTGTCGGAAAAGAAAAAGCACACAAAGACGGACGAAAAGGCCGAAGAAAGGGCGGAGGAAAAGGCGGAGGAAACGACCGAAGCCAAGGCTGAGACGGGCGGCAGCGAACCCGAAACCCAACCCGAACAAAAAACAGAACAAAAGCCCGAAAGCGAAAAGTTGCTTGACGAATACAAGCGCCTTGCGGACGATTACAAGGATAAATGGTACAGGACGGCGGCAGAGTTTGAAAACTTCAAAAAGCGCAACGCAGAAACGCGCAGAACGGCTTACGAAGAGGGCAAAGCCGACATCATAAAAAAGATACTGTTTATCGGAGACAACGTGGAAAGGGCGCTGTCGTACGAGATAGACGAAAAGACCAAAGAGGGGCTTTCCATGCTCCTGCGCCAATACGACGAGATCATGGCGGGTCTCGGTCTCGAAGTCATCAATCCCGTGGGCGAACCGTTCGACCCAAATTTCCACGAAGCAGTCTTTTCGAGAGACGCTAAGGAAGGGGAGCAGAGCGGCACGGTAGAAAGCGTATTTCTCAAAGGTTACAAACTGGGCGGCAAAATAATACGTTACGCCCAAGTAGTGGTAATAAAATAAAAAATAAAAAGGAGACATAAATTTATGAGTAAAATAATAGGTATCGATTTGGGTACAACCAATTCTTGCGTAGCGGTAATGGAAGGCGGAGAGCCTGTTGTTATAACCAACGCCGAAGGGTCGAGAACGACTCCTTCCGTCGTTGCCTTCCAGAAGGACGGAGAACGTCTTGTCGGTCAGGTCGCAAAGCGTCAGGCCGTGGCTAATGCCGACAGAACGGTCATTTCCATAAAGAGGCGCATGGGTTCCGATTACAAGGTAACCATTGACGACAACAAGTATTCCCCGCAGGAAATCTCCGCAATGATACTTTCCAAACTTAAAAAGGATGCCGAGGCCTATCTCGGAGAACCCGTCAAGGACGCCGTCATAACCTGCCCCGCTTACTTTACGGACGCACAGCGTCAGGCCACCAAGGACGCGGGTAAGATAGCGGGCCTCAACGTCCTGCGCGTCATCAACGAGCCTACGGCCGCCGCTCTGAGTTACGGCCTCGACAAGGAAACCGCCAACCACAAGGTCATAATCTACGACCTCGGCGGCGGCACGTTTGACGTTTCCATCCTCGACATAGGCGACGGCGTATTTGAAGTTCTTGCCACCAACGGCAACAACATGCTCGGCGGCGACGACTTCGATAAGAGGATAATCGATTATCTCGTAAGCGAATTCAAGGCAAAGGAAGGCATCGACCTTTCCACCGACAAGATGGCCATGCAGAGGCTTAAAGAAGCGGCAGAAAAAGCCAAGATAGAACTTTCGGGAATGTCTGCAACCAACATCAACCTCCCGTTCATCACCGCCAACCAGACGGGACCCAAGCACCTCGACATAAACCTCACGAGGCAGAAGTTCGACGCCATGACCGCCGACCTTGTGGACGCGACCGTCGGCCCCATGCAGCAGGCTATGAAGGACGCGGGCGTTTCCTTCTCGGATATAGAAAAGATAATCCTCGTCGGCGGTTCCACCAGAATGCCCGCCGTCGTAGACAAGGTGAGGGCAATTTCGGGTAAAGAACCCTTCAAGGGCATCAACCCCGACGAATGCGTTGCCATCGGCGCGGCCATACAGGGCGGCGTTCTCAGCGGCGAGGTTAAGGACGTTCTCCTTCTCGACGTTACCCCGCTGTCTCTCGGTATCGAAACTCTCGGCGGCGTGTTCACAAAACTCATCGACAGAAACACGACCATTCCCGCCAAGAAATCTCAGGTGTTCTCCACCGCTGCCGACAACCAGACCGAAGTTACCATTCACGTACTTCAGGGTGAAAGGCAGTTTGCCAAGGACAACAAGACGCTCGGTCAGTTCAACCTTGCGGGCATCGCTCCCGCCCCGAGGGGAATACCTCAGATAGAAGTTACCTTCGACATAGACGCCAACGGTATAGTCCACGTTACGGCCAAGGATCTCGCCACGCAAAAATCCACGGACATCACCATAACCTCGTCCACCAACCTCTCCGAAGAGGACATAGACAAGGCCGTCAAGGATGCCGAAAAGTACGAGGCGGAGGACAAGAAGCGTAAGGAAGCCGTCGATAACAGAAACAAACTCGACGGGCTGATCTTCGCTTCGGAAAAATCCCTCAAAGAACTTGGCGACAAGGTTTCCGCAGAGGACAAGACGAGGCTTGAAGAAGCCATCAAGCAGGCCAAGGACGACCTTGCAAGCGAGGACGACGCACGCATAGCCGCCGCGACCGAAAAACTCACCAACGAATCGCAGGCCGTGTTCTCCAAAGTCTACCAGCAAGCGGGGCCGCAACAGCCCGACGGTGAAGGCGGAGATACCGAATTCCATCAGAACTGATTTTTACAGAGCATACAGGTATGGCAAGGCGGACGATTCCGCCCTGCCATATTGCGAATCATTGAAAAAATATGGCAGATAACAAGAATTATTACGATATTCTCGGCGTTTCAAAAACTGCGTCGCAGGATGAAATAAAGGCGGCTTACCGCAAACTCGTCAAGCAATACCACCCCGACCTGCATCCCAACGATCCCGATTGCGCGGCAAAATTCAAGGACATCAACGAGGCAAACGAAGTCCTGTCCGACCCCGACAAGCGCAGCAAGTACGACTTCCAGCTGGACAATCCTTACGCTGCGGGCAGCGGTTTCTCGGGCAGCGGCTTTTCGGGTACGGGTTTTGAAGGTTTCGGCGACATATTCAACATGTTCAGCGGTTTCGGCGGTATGAACGAGCGGCCGGGCAGACAAGGCCGCACGCACACTTACGAAATGCAACTCAGTTTTCTCGACGCGGCGCTCGGCTGCAGCCGTGAATTTACCTATACGAGAAAGGACAAATGCCCCGATTGCCGCGGAACGGGGGCAAAGGGCGGCACCGCCATGCACACGTGTCCCAAATGCGGCGGAGCGGGCAAGGTCAAACAATCGGTGGGTGCGGGCTTCTTCCGCACGATCACCTTAAGCGCGTGTCCGCAGTGCCGCGGAATGGGCAAAATCATCGACGAAAGTTGCCCCACCTGCAAGGGCAAGGGAACCACGCAGGTCAATACAAAGGTGAAATTCGACATTCCCGCGGGAGCCGACAACGGAAGTTACATCAGGCGCCCGGGTTACGGCGACGTGCCCGACAACGGAGGGGAACCGGGCGACCTTCTCATCTACTTCACCGTCGGCACGCACAAACTGTTCAAACGCAAGGACTACAACCTTTACGTAAACGTGCCCATTCCCTTCAAGACGGCCTGCCTCGGCGGCAAGGTTATGATTCCGGCGCTCGACAAGCCCTTCGAATACACCATTCCTGAGGCCTTCCAGAGCGGCAAGCAGATCGTCATAAAGGGCAAAGGGATAAAATCCCGTTCAAAGACGGGGGATCTTTACGTTACTTTTTCGGTGGAAACGCCCGTCCGTCTCTCCAAATCCCAGCGCGACGCGATAGCCGCGCTGTGCGACGGGCTTGAAACCAAGCAGAACCCGCTCATGAACTCTTACAAAGACAACATGAGCAAGGATTACGGAATAAATCCCTACGAAAAAATCTGAAGGAAACAAGAGGATGGAAGTCAAACAAAAGCATTTTTCGGGCGAACGCGCTCTCTTTATGAGCAGGGATATGAAGATTTACGACAGCGTGTTCTTCGACGGAGAATCCCCGCTTAAGGAGAGTAAAAACATAGAACTTTACGATTGCCTGTTCAGGTGGAAATACCCTCTCTGGTACACCGAAAACATAACTATGGACAGGTGCACACTCTTCGACATGGCGCGGGCGGGTATATGGTACGCAAACGGAGTAACGGTTAAAGACACCGTGATAGAAGCGCCCAAAAATTTCCGCAGGAGCCGCGGCATAACCCTCGAGAGGGTTACTTTTTCCAATGCGCAGGAGACGCTGTGGAATTGCTGTGACATCAAAGGAAAAGACATAACCGCAAAGGGAGAATATTTTGCGATGAATGCGCGAAATGTTCAGCTTGACAATTTCACTCTCGTCGGAAATTACGCCTTCGACGGGGCGACCGATGTCAATATAACGAACTCACGCATGATTTCCAAGGATTCGTTCTGGAACAGCAAAAACGTTACCGTGAGCGACAGTTTCATCTCGGGTGAATACCTCGGCTGGAACGCGGAGAACCTCACCCTTGTAAACTGCACGATAGAGAGCCTGCAGGGGATGTGTTACATAAAGAACCTCACGATGAAGCACTGCAAGCTGATAAACACCACCCTTGCGTTTGAATATTCCACGGTAGACGCGCAGATAGACAGCGGAATAGACAGCGTGCTCAATCCTTCCGCAGGTACTATAACCGCCGAATACATAGACGAACTCATAGTTGAAAGCGACAAGGTAGACCCTTCCAAAACGCGGATAATCTGCAAGAGGTAACATGGGAAAATTCGATTTTGACCGCCTCGTGTCAAGGGAACACACCAATTCGCTCAAGTGGGACGAGGCGCAAGGCTCCCTGCCGCTGTGGGTTGCGGACATGGACTTTCCCACCGCTCCCGCCGTGCGCGAGGTCTTGGAAAAGAGGGCGGCGCACGGAATTTACGGTTACACCGTCGTCCCCGACGAGTGGTACCAATCCATCATAGATTGGTGGCTTAAACGCCATTCCTTTGAAATAAAAAAGGAGTGGCTTCAGTTTGCCACGGGCGTCGTTCCCGCAATATCGAGCATGGTCAAAAGGCTCACCAACGTCGGCGACAAGGTCGTGCTGCTCACACCCGTGTACGACATCTTTTTTCATTCTGTCGAAAATGCGGGGCGTCAGGTCTCGGAATGCAGGCTTAAAGACGACGGCACGGCTTTTAACATCGACTTTGCCAATCTCGAACAAAAACTTGCCGACCCGCCCGCAACACTGTTCATACTCTGCAATCCGCACAATCCCACGGGACGGCTGTGGACGGAGGACGAACTTTGCCGAATTGGCGAACTTTGCTTAAAACACGGCGTAACCGTCATTTCCGACGAGATACATTGCGACATAACGCGGGTGGGCAAAAATTACGTCCCGTTCGCCTCGGTTTCCGCGGCCTGTCGCGACAATTCGGTAACGTGCATTTCCGCAAGCAAGGCCTTTAACCTCGCGGGGCTGCAGTCCGCCGCCGTATTTGCCGCAAACGAAAAGATACGTAACGCCGTCTCAAGAGGGCTTAATTCCGACGAGGTTGCCGAACCCAACTGTTTTGCCGTAGACGGCACGGTCGCCGCCTTTACCCAAGGAGAGGAATGGCTTGACGAACTCAGGGCGTACATCGACGGCAACATGGCTTTTGCAAAAGATTTTATAGAAAATAAGCTTGAATTTGTCAATGTAAGAGCGGGAGACGCAACTTATCTCCTTTGGGCCGATCTAGGTAAAATCACCGACAACACGTTCGAACTTTGCGCTTTTCTCAACGAAAAGTACAAGGTCAAAGTTTCTGCGGGCGGCGTGTACAGGGGCGGGGGCGACCCCTTTGTCAGAATAAATCTTGCCTGTCCGCAAAGCCGTCTCGAAGAAGGGCTTGACCGCTTTTGCCGTGGTGCTGCCGAGTACGCCGCAAGAATCCGCAACTCCCGCGGCCGCTGAATTCCCGCCGAATGGAAACGAAAAAACCCAACGTAAAATCAATGTATACCCAAGAATTTTTCCAAAGGTGGTACGCCGCATTTGCGCCCGCCGTCGATTCCGAGACAATGCAAAAATACGTAACTGCCGAGGGCTGCTGCCCGTGGCACATCTTTACCCACGGCGGCGTTGAATGCCTCAGCGGCGACGATGCGGTTGCCGCATACAAAAAGATTGCCTCCCGCGACGTTTACTGCTATGTGGGTCGGGACTATTCGGGCGGACGGTGCGAATTGCGCGCCAACGATTTTGCCGAAATAACCGCTTCAAGGCGGACGGGCGACGAGATATACATCACCGCTCCCGATTTTTCGTGGACTTTCGTATGGACGCATGAAGAGGCGTTCGGCCCGTATTTTCTCAAGAAATAACCTTTGCCCAAAAACGTAAAAAAACAAGGTATTGCCTGAAATTTTGCAATACCTTATTTTGATTCTTCCTAAATTTTCGCCGCAAATTCACGGATATTTTCAGTCATCGATTTCGCCGCTCATAGCCGCAAATTTCCGCACGCTGCCGTCAACTTGCAGCCTCAAATTTTACTCTGAACCGTCATTATTGACGCTCGCAGCCGCAAATTTTCAGCCGTCGGGTCATTCCGACGCCGACGTCAAGCCCGTTTATTCCGTAAATTCCGCATTCACAGTTGCCAATCTATCGGCTCCATTCCGTGCGACGACAAAAAAGCGTTGCACTTGGAAAAATGCCTGCATCCGAAAAACCCGTTGTAAGCGGAAAGGGGACTCGGGTGCGCGCATTCGAGCACGAGGTGGCGGGACGAATCAATCAGCGTTTTCTTGCTCCTCGCGTTCCCGCCCCACAGCATGAAAACAATGGGCTTTTTTCTGTCCGACAGTCTTTGGATAACCGTATCCGTAAACCATTGCCAGCCGCAATCTTTGTGCGAGTTAGCGGCGCCCGCCCTCACGGTAAGCACGGTGTTCAGTAGCAGCACGCCCTGTTTTGCCCATTTTGTCAAACAGCCGTAATTTTCAGGCTCTTTAATTCCAATGTCGTTCTCTATTTCTTTATATATGTTTACGAGCGAAGGGGGAGGGGCAACGCCTTCTTTTACCGAAAAACAAAGCCCGTGCGCCTGCCCCGGGTTGTGATAGGGGTCCTGACCGAGTATCACGCACTTCACCTCGTCGTAAGGGGTGAACCGAAAGCAATTGTAAAGGTCGTTCATCGGCGGATAAACGGTGGTTGTAAAGTACTCTTTTTTAAGGAATTCTCTTATTTTTTTGTAGTTTTCGCTCGCGAACGCGTCGCTCAGAACTTCGTCCCACCCGCCGCCTAAATTTATCATATCCGTACTCCTTAAATCAATGATAACACAACTTTTCGGCAAAGTCAATCAAAGGGGTATAAATGTCTTTTCTTTGGCAATAATTTCACCGACAGGAGGATTTTATGAACCCATTTGAACAGAAAGCAAAAAAGATCAAAGGCAATTATTATTCGCTTCCTCAGCTGAGTCTGAGGTGTTACGACAAGTACGACACCGACCCTTACACTAAAACGCGGATAATTCTCATGAACGGCACGGAGTTTGAATCCAACGCCTTCTATCACCAGTTTGCACGGCATTGTTCCAACAACGACATACGGCGCGACCTTGCGGATATAAGAAGGGTGGAACAGCAACAGCAAAAGAGAATCGCTTCCTTAAAACCTATTGACGAAACAATTCTCGAAACCACGCTGAGTTACGAACAACTCGCCGTCGATCTCACCGCCATTCTCGCGCAGCGCGAAAAGGACAAGCACGTCCGCGACCAGCTCAATTTCGCCCTGCTCGAGGACTTTGACCACCTCTACCGTTTCACCGATCTGCTCGAGATGGAAGAGGGGCAGAACTACAAAAAACTCATCGGCAGTTACACCGAAATAATGCCCGGCAGACCCACGGTCGCCGAACACCGCAATCCCGCGGACGACGTGCGCAGGTCAACAAATTTCATGCTTGCCGACCCGATAACCAAGTTGAATGTCAACATTATCGTTGCAGCCGAACAGCAGACGATGAACTACTACATGAACGTGGGCAACTTCTATCACAGCGACCTCGGAAGAAAGATGTTTGCCGAAATCGCCATGATAGAGGAACAGCACGTCAGCGGTTACGAGAGCCTTAAAGACCCCAACATGACGTGGCTTGAATGTATGGTTGCACATGAGTACACCGAATGTTACCTCTACTATTCGTGCTACATGACCGAGACCGACAAGGCTGTAAAGGACGTTTGGGAAAGACATTTCAACGACGAACTCACCCACCTTCAGCGTGCGGCGGAAATGCTTGCCAAATACGAGGGGAAGCATTATCTCGAAGTCGTTCCGCAGCCCGATTTCCCGCAACTTCTCACCTTCAAGGACAACAAGAAATATATACGCGAAGTACTCAAAAACATCCGCCTCACGGCACAGAGGGACCTTTACGAGCAGGTTTCCAAACTCAAGCAGAACAACACCTTCGACGCTTATCAGAACACCGTCGTCAAAAACCCCAAGGACGTTGCCAGCCATCAGGTTCTCGAAACGTATATAAAGAAGAACGGCAAGGATCTGCGTTACGAAATCGCGCCCCATCCCGAAAAAGTGTTGCAGAACAGAACCGAGGACAACACGTCCATCGGCAGAATAGGCACGGTGTAACCCAAAATGGGTTAAAAATCAAACACTGTTAACCCAAATAAGTTAAAACAGCAAACCGTGTAAACAGCAAAGGGCGGCAACGTAAGTTGCCGCCCTTTGCAATAAAATAAGTCTTACGATATAGCCGCTTGCCCGGCGCAGCGGTAAACGACGAACAGAGGGGGAAACAACGTGCCCGCTCGGCTTTCGTTTTCATCTCAATCCGCCGCAGAATTTCGGCATGAAAAAGAGGAGCAACACTTGAGGCGTAAGCTCCGCGAAAGGGTGATAATTCAATGGATTTCGTGAGTAACCATAAAAACGTCCGTCGGTGATATCCGTCGGTTATCGTATTATTTACAATAGAAACTCCCCGCGGTTAACGCGGGGTGCATACAAAACGGATTTTAAGATTAAGCGTGTTCGGCAAGTTCTTTTTCGTATGCGGAGAGAATGAGTCTGCTCAGTTCTTCTCTTACATCCGACTTTATGGGGTGGGCGATATCTTTGTATTCTCCGTCTTTGGCCTTTCTCGAAGGCATGGCGATAAAGAGCTGCTCGGGTCCGGCGATTATCTTGATGTCATGTACGACAAAACAATCGTCGATGGTTATCGAGGCGACGCCCTTGAGTTTCTCGTCGTTCGGTACGATGCGTACGCGAATATCGGTGATTTGCATAAACTTCCTTCCTCAATCAATATATTGAACATCTTTATGTTCACGTCCATTATAACATATCCGTATGAAAAACACAATATATTTTTACCGTTTCCCGCACGTTTTTTTTATTTTTTCGACAAGTTTTGTCCCGTAATCATATAATAAAGCATGAAAAACAGCGGTTTGGGGCGAAAAATACACTTCCATTTAATCGGCATAGGCGGCATAAGCATGTCGGCGATAGCAAAACATCTCATTCGGGAAGGATTTGAAGTGTCGGGCAGCGACGCCGCGGAAAACGAGGAAACAGCCACTCTTTGCAAACTCGGCGCCGCCGTTTATCACGGCCATTCTCCCGCCAACGTAGCGGGCGCCGACGTCGTGGTGTACAACTCTGCCATCAAAGAAGACAATCCCGAACTTTCGGCCGCCCGCATGTCGGGAGTCGAGGTGCTCGGCAGAATGGATTTTTTAAGACGCATATCGTCGGGCTACGAAAAGACGGTGGGAATTGCGGGCTGCCACGGAAAGACTACGGCCACCGCCATGCTCGCGGGCATTCTCGCCGCCGACGGCAGGGGATTCTTCTCCCACATAGGCGGAGAGGACGTAAACCTCGGCAACTACCATTACAGCGGAAAGGAAATATTCCTCACCGAAGTGTGCGAATTTGCGAGAAATATCGAAAAGATGCCCGTGGAGTATGCCTGCCTTCTCAACGTCGGGTTCGACCACGCCGACTGTTACAGGGATATAGAAGATCTTAAAGCGGCTTATTTTTCATACCTCGACAGGGCGAAGGTGCGCATCGTAAACGCCGACGACGAATATATAAAGACCTACACGGGCAATGTCCTTGGTTTCGGAATGGGCGCAAACGCCTGCTGCCGTGCCGAAAATCTCCGCATTGAAAACGCGCTGCCCGTGTTCGACCTCTGCCTTAACGGAAAGCGCGCGTGCGTCAGACTTAATGCGGCGGGGGTGCACAACGTCTACAACGCCCTTGCGGCGGCGCTTGCGGCGCACGCGTTAAAAACGCCCTTTTCATCTATCGTTTCGGGGCTTGAAGCATTTTCGGGTCTCAAACGCAGATTTGAGCATATCGGCACATTTCATGGGGCCGAAGTCATCTGCGATTACGCGCACCACCCCGACGAGATACGCGCTGCTATCGCTGCGGCGCGGGCGCTGGGGAAGGGGGAACCCGTCGTCGTGTTTCAGCCCCACACCTACACGAGGACGGCCGCGTTGATGGACGGGTTCGTATCCGCTCTGTCGCAGGCAGCCGAAGTTTACATTTACAAGACATTTGCCGCAAGGGAAGAGTACTCCGAAAAAGGAAGCGCAAAAGCGCTGTTTTCATCGCTGCCCGCCGCAAGGGGATACTTCGATAACGAAGAAGAACTTTATGAGGGACTAAAAGGCAAAATAAAAGCCGGGGACGTTCTGCTCGTCCTCGGCGCGGGTGATATCTATTACACTGTAAAAAAGATGGTCAGCTGAGCATATCCACGATAACGTTGGGCACTTCTACGCCGTTTTTGAGATTCTCGTCCCCGTTTCTGAAAATGGAGGGGATGTCCGCAAATTTCGCCGACGCGAGGTTGAAGGTGGAAATGTTTATGGCATGGTTGGCTATAAGGTTTATGGAAGTCTCCGCATTGGCGTAACCGTTGGTAATGCAGTAAAAGCGCAGTTGTTTCTGCATGGCCTGCGACAGGTTGACGCGGGTGGTAAAATTGTTAAAGCCCGCAAACGCCACCGTCGCGTTGGTTCTCGAAATCCTAATGGCGTTTTCGGTATTTATCCCGCAGGAGGTTACGTACACGACCTTGGGGGGCATCCTGCCGCCAGTTATCTCGGCAACTTCCTTTTCAAGACGGGTGTCGGCTTTCAGGGTATAGTATATGCCCGAGCGTTTGGCTATTTCAAGATCGGCGTCGTTGTCGTCTATGATTATCGGCACCGCTTGGTAATATATGATTAGTTGGGCGATTATGTTGCCGATAACGTTTCCGCCTATCACGGCAACGTGTTCGCCTTTTTCTATTTTAAGTTTGTCTATCACCGATATCGCAAGCGAAAGATAATCTATAAAAAGCGCCTCGGTGTCAGAAACGCCCTTGGGCAAAGGATAGGTTCTGTCAAACGGAAAAACGGCAAAATCCCGCAAGAATCCGTCGGTATTCCTGCCCGCAACGTTAAAGCGGAAGCAGTCCTTGGGCTGGCCTATCGTGCATGCGTAACAGTTGTTGCAACTGAACACGGGGTCAATGTACACCCTCATGTCCTTTTCTATGCCGTAAGGATTGGCGTCCGCGTCTACGACTATACCTATGGCAAACCTGCCGGGGATGAGTGGATAGAGGGGCTTGTCGTCTCCGTTGTACAGGGTAATGTCGTCCTGCGAGAGCATAACCTTGGTTATCCTCACCTTTATCTTGTTGTCGGCCTTCAGCGGTTCGGTTTTCTTTATCTGTTCAAGATCGTAAGCGTCTGTCAGTTGCCAGCCTTTCATTTCAGCTCCCGTACGGAAATATCCGTTTGCGTATAATAGTATATAATAAATTATCGCTTTTTGCAAGTGTATTTATAAAAAAATTTATCAATCTGCGGCAAGGGCGGGAAAATCAGTTGACTTAAACTTATAAATATATTATAATATCTTGGCAATAACATTTGACGAGGTAATTATAATGAAACCAGATATCCATCCCGCTTACAGGATCGTTACGGTCCAGTGCGCTTGCGGAGAAACTTTTACGACCGGCACCACCAAGAATGTCGACGTTATCAAGGTTGATATTTGCAGCAAATGCCATCCGTATTTCACGGGCAAACAGAAGCTTGTCGATACGGGCGGACGTGTGGACAAGTTCAAAAAGAGATACGGTATCTGATATCGTTCTGTCTGTTTCAGCTCTAAGTGTAAATCTGCTTAGAGCTGTTTTCTTAAAATGTCGGATTCTATGAGTAAAAAGAATTGCAATCAAAAACGCACTTCCATAGGCGGGCAGGCCGTCATGGAAGGGGTGATGATGCGCGGCAGCACCTCTTACGCTACCGCCGTGCGCGATGCGGACGGGGTAATCAGGCTGGAAGCCAAACGTTCCGTCCCGCTCACCAAACGCAATAAATTCCTCGGCCTTCCGCTCGTGCGCGGAATGGTCAGTTTTTTCGATTCGTTCATCAGCGGAATGAAGATAATGATGCGCTCGGCCGAAGTGTACGGCGAGGGCGAGCCTTCCAAGTTTGAAAAGTGGCTTTCCGAAAAGCTGAAAATCAACCTGATGAGCGTCATTCTGACAATATCGGTCATTCTCGGCATAGGGCTTGCGGTAGCGCTGTTCATCTTTCTGCCCGCATTCCTCACGGGGCTTTTCATCTCGCAGGCGGACAGGCCGTACCTTTTCACCGTGATAGAGGGTATCATGAAGATAATACTCTTCATCTCATACCTCGCCCTAACATCGCTCATCAAGGACATACGCCGCACGTACATGTATCACGGCGCCGAACACAAGACCATATCCTGTTACGAAAAGGGCATGGAACTCACCGTGGAAAACGTGCGCACCTGCAGGCGCGTTCACGACCGCTGCGGCACGACCTTCATGTTCTTTGTGGTAACGGTCAGCATACTCGTGTTCTGCCTTTTCAACGTCATATTCCCGCATATCTTCACGGTAGAAGGCTTTGCGGGTACCCTCTTGAGAGTGCTTATAAAAATACTCCTTCTGCCAATCGTCGCGGGGCTTTCTTACGAACTGCTCAAAGCGCTTGCCAAGACGGACAGCCCGCTCGTTTACCCGCTAAAAGCGCCGGGCTTACTCCTGCAGCGGATAACGACGAGAGAGCCTGACGACTCTATGATAGAAGTTGCCATCACATCGTTCACCAAAGTTCTTAAGATGGACGAGGACCCCGCCGAACCCGAATGCACCTTTGCCGTTGCCCGCAAAGCGTGCGATCTTACCGCCGAACTCAAAGCGCGTTTTGCCCCCGCGGGAATCGACGAGAGCGACGCCGAATGGTTCGTTGCCATAGGCGCGGGTATCAAGCGGTCGGAAGTCAACAAAGACGTCATGATTTCACCCGCAAATTGCGAAAAAATCAACAAGTGGGCAGAGGAACGTCTCACGGGCAGGCCGCTCGCATACATCGTGGGAGACACCGATTTTTGCGGTTATACGCTCGCCGTCGATGAAAATGTTCTTATTCCGCGGCCCGAAACCGAGGAACTTGTTGAACTTGCCTGCAAATACATAACGGCGGAGCACAAGGTTCTCGACATAGGCACGGGCAGCGGCGCCATAGCCATTGCGGTAAAACTCGGGACGGGCGCCGACGTTACTGCAACAGACATTTCAGAAAAGGCCCTCGAAGTTGCCCGCAAAAATGCCGAAGCCAACCGTGCGGAAATCAACTTTATCCAATCGGACCTGTTTGAAAATTTCAACGGAATCACAGACTTTATAATATCCAACCCGCCTTACATAAACGGGCGGGATATGGAAAAACTCCCGCGTGAAATCAAAGATTTCGAGCCGCATTGCGCCCTTTACGGAGGAGAGGACGGGCTGGATTTTTACAGACGTCTTGCCGCCCAAGCCCTGCCGCACCTTTCCCAAAACGGAATGATTCTGCTCGAATGCGGTTACGACCAGGCCGCCGCCGTCGCCCGACTTTTCCAAAGTTACGGCACGGTTGAAATCGTCAAGGACATGAGCGGAACGGACAGATTTGTAAGGATTGAAAGGAAATGATAGACAAACTCGAGGGTATACTTCAAAGGTACAACGAACTTAAGGACATGGTTTCCGACCCCGCGGTCATCGCCAACATTCCCGAATGGACGCGTTGCACCAAAGAGATGTCGGAAATGGAAGAAACGGTTGAAAAGTACCTTGAATACAAAAAGATAGACTCCGACAGAGAGGCGGCAAAAGTCCTTTACGAAAGCGAAAAGGACAAAGAAATGCGCGATATGCTCGAAGAAGAGATCTATTCGTGCAAAGAGAAGCTGGAGAAGATACGCGAGGAACTCAAGATTCTGCTCCTTCCCAAAGACCCCAAGGATGAAAAGAACGTCATCATGGAAATAAGGGCGGGCGCAGGAGGGGAGGAAGCCGCGCTCTTTGCATCGGAACTTTACAGAATGTACCTCAAATACGCCGAACGCAACAGGTGGAAAACCGAGGAAATCGACGGAAATTTCACCGAGATAGGCGGCGTCAAGGAAGTTGTGTTTTCCGTTAGCGGCCGCGGCGTGTATTCCAAACTCAAGTATGAAAGCGGCGTTCACCGCGTGCAGCGCGTGCCAGAAACGGAATCGCAGGGCAGGGTTCACACGTCCACTGTTACCGTCGCCGTCCTCCCCGAAGTTGAGGATATCGAGGTTTCCATTGACGAAAAGGACCTGCGCGTAGACACGCTGCGCAGCAGCGGCGCGGGCGGACAGCACATCAACAAGACAGAATCCTGCATAAGACTCACGCACATCCCCACGGGAATCGTCGTTACCTGTCAGGACGAACGTTCGCAGATAAAGAACCGTGAAAAGGCCATGAAGGTCCTCAAAAGCCGTCTTTACGACTATTACAGCACAAAATACGAAAAAGAGTACGCCGACAACAGAAAGAGCCAGATAGGCACGGGCGACAGGTCGGAGCGTATAAGAACTTACAACTATCCGCAAGGCAGAATTACAGATCACAGAATCGGCAAAACCATATACAACCTGCCCGACTTTCTCATGGGCGACATGGGCGAAATGATCGAGGCGCTCGCCATCGCCGACAGAGAAGCCAAACTCTCCGCCTCGTCCGATTAAAACTTGCCGGATTTTTCGTGGAGACATGAGTAAAATGGCGAAGCGCTCGCCATCGCCGATAGAGAGGCCAAACTCTCCGCCTCGTCCGATTAAACCCGTCTCATAAACTTGCCACAGGCAACTAAAACCGCCTTTTTCGCGAGAAAAACACGCCTCGGTCGGCTAAAACCAACTTCAAGCGACAACCTGTTTCGGCCGACTGAAAACCCGTTCCAGCCGATCAGAACTCGCATCAAGAAAAAACCTGCCGTAGCCGTTCAGAACTCGCCTCAGCTGACCACCCGCCTTGTCCGACTAAACCAACTTCAGGCGAAAACCTGCCACAACCACCCAAACTTCCATCGAGGACTAAAGGCAGCCTCAAGCAAAACCTACTTCGGCCCACGAAAAGCAGCCTTTTTCGCGAAAAAAGTCCACTTCGGTCGATTAAAACTATTCCCAACACCCGCCTTAAATTCTCGTCTCAGACGACAATCCGCCTCAACCGAAAAAAGCAACTTCAGGCTTAATATAATGAAAAGAAAATATTCGCTCCTTTGTTGTATTGTCTTATTGTTAAGTTTCAGTTTGACAGCATGTGTTTATCCGTGGACAAAATTTTATCACGAGTTTCATGTGATGTGGTATTGCGACGACCCGTTTATCGAGTTCATCGGAGACGAAGAGGTCGGCAGGATGACTTTGGATGGAATTGAATACGACTTGTGCGTCGGGCATGCTATTCGGGATTTTCAGATTTATCTTTGCGACAGGGAAAAATATAGCGAGAGTACTGCAACGAACGACGATTTGATTTGGGAAGGAGAGGCAAAGGTAAAAGGCGAAAAATTGTACATCACCGTAACAAAAGACCATGTTTCAACTTACGAGGGAAAAACAATCGTACTTAAACAACGCCCTGTTTGATAAACTGTTGCGTACGACGTGAGGCAAATTATAGTTCGGAAATAGAGTTATCCTGCTTTTTTCGCACATCAACCGCCGCATGTTACCGTTTCATCGTTGCAGGCAACCGTAACCGATTCATCATTTTGCACTACCTGCTTTACCTGATTTCGGCTTGAAGAAGAGACGGCGAGAGTACGAAGTTGAAATTTTTGCGAAAAAAGGCATAAATCTTCTCCAAACCTCTTGAAAATAACTGCGAAATAGTATACAATATAAGTACAAAACCAAGGAGGTTCATTTTCAATGCTTAAACTCATTTGCGGCCCCAAAGGCTCGGGAAAGACCAAAAAGATCATGGAAGCGGCAAACGCCGCCGCTCTCGAAGCCAAAGGCAACGTCATCCTCGTTTCCAAATCCAGAGACGATCATTCGGTAGGTATAAACTTCGACATCAAATGTATCTACACCGATGAATACAATATAACCTCGGCCGAAGCGTTCAAAGGATTTATTTACGGAATAGCGGCCGCAAATTTCGATACCGAATACGTCTTTATCGACGGTGTTGCCAGAATAACCCAAACCGAACTTTGCAACCTTGAGGGATTGTTCCGCGCCGTCGCCAAACTTGAGGACATCAACTTTGTGTTCACCATAAGTTCGGACGAAGCAAGCCTTCCCGAATATCTCAAAGAATACCTCGATTAAAATGAAGGAACTATCAAGGAATGCTCTTTGAATCCTTTTTAACTTATCAAAGAGAACCTTGATTAAAGCGAGTTGTCTATCAAAGACTGCGTTTTGAGTTCTTCTGAACATTTCGAGAGAACATCAAATAAATGGGTTGTCCCGCAAAGATTGTTTACGACTTTGCGAACACCTCAAAGAGCGCGTCGATTAAAGTGAGTTATTTCTCGAAGATTGCTTTTTGATCTTTCAGAACATCTCAAACGGCGCCACGATTGAAGTAAATTATTTCTCAAAGATTACTCTTGAACTGCTTCGGGTATCTCTAAATAATCTCAAGAGCACCTCGGCCAAAAATCTTTGGAGCCAAAGAGTATATCAAAATTCTTTTGGCGCGCAAGGCCTTTAATTTAAGGGCAGCGTCGGATAATTAAAATGCAGCGGCTTGTTTGTATGGTTTCCATGCAAACAAGCCGTTTTCTTTATGGTTAAAACCACGCAATGATTTGAGTTTATCGCGGAAAAATTGAGTTGATTACGAGCAATTTCTCGTTTTCTCAATGGTTCCGCTTTTTTTATTTCGCTAACTCATCGGTCAAAATTTGTCCTTTACTCTTTTTAGTTATAATAATACTCATGAGTAAAATATTATTAAAATGAGTAAATCCAAAAATGACAACTTTGAAATATACCAAAATTCACATAGGCAAAAGTGTGCAGGTGTGCAGAAAAGCAAAAAGATTGATATTGTTTCTTAAAAAAGTAAGGGGAGGTGTTGCAAAGCAAGCATAAGGGCATATTTGCTCTCAGTAAAAAAGCCTTTTGTAAGGCGTTCTTCACAAGGTAAAAGGACTATTTTTAAGCGTACTAAAAACCGCAGATATTCGTGCTGCGGTATTCTCAAAGGAAAGGGGTATTTGCGCGCCGAAGTTCCATTAGACCGCGTCTTTTTCGTAAGGCTCGGTTCACAAAGCAGTAACTCCTTGTTTGCAAGCCAATTCAACAAGTAAATACGGGGTATATTTGGTTTCAAGTTAAAAAAGGTTTCGACAAGACGTTCTACACAAGGTAAAAGGTCTGTTTCCAAGTCTCATTTTGCAAAGCAAAAGCGGCTTGCTTGCGTGTTGTGCACGCAAACAAGCCGCTCATTCAGTTGTCAAACGCTATCCCGTAAAACCGCGGATAATTTGCCATCGGCTGCCGACTCTCCCGATTCAAAAACAGCGGGGGATAAAATCGTCGGTGTGTATTAAGCGAGCAATTCGTTGGTCGGGTCGATAATGCCGTTTTCAACCAGTCCGTAACGTGACTTACGTGATGATAAAGCGATTTGTTTTATCAATACATTCCGCCCATGCCGCCCTGCGGAGCCGCGGGTGCTTCGGGCTTGGGGATATCCGTAACGAGACTTTCAGTGGTGAGGAGGGTAGAGGCAATGGAAGCCGCATTCTGAAGGGCAGACCTCGTAACCTTGGTCGGGTCGATAATACCGTTTTCAACCATGTCGACGTAGTCGTTCATGTAAAAGTCAAAGCCGTAGTTCGTCTTTTTAGCCCTGAGAATGTTGTTGAGTATAACGCTGCCTTCGAGACCGGCGTTGTAGGCTATCTGCCTGAGCGGTTCCTCTATGGCGCGGAGGATTATCGAAGCGCCCGTCTTTTCGTCTCCGTTGAGGTTTTTAATGAGATTCTTGATGGCGGGAATAGCAGAGAGGAGGGCAACGCCGCCGCCGGGAACAATGCCTTCTTCAACTGCCGCTCTGGTTGCGGCAAGGGCGTCCTCTATGCGGAGTTTCTTTTCCTTCATTTCCACTTCGGTAGCCGCACCGACGTTGATGACGGCCACGCCGCCCGCAAGTTTTGCAAGCCTTTCCTGAAGTTTCTCTTTGTCATAATCGGAAGTGGTGGTTTCAATCTGCGCCTTGATTGCCTGAACGCGGGCTTTGATCTGTTCGGGATCGCCGTGTCCGTCGATGATGGTCGTGTTCTCTTTGTCAACGCGTACCTGGTTGGCCCTTCCGAGCATATCGGGCGTTACGTCCTTGAATTCGTAACCGAGATCGCTGGAAATAACCGTGCCGCCCGTGAGAATCGCTATATCTTCGAGCATTGCCTTGCGCCTGTCGCCGAAGCCGGGGGCTTTGACCGCAACGCTGTTGAACACGCCTTTAAGTTTGTTTACGACGAGGGCGGCAAGCGCGTCTCCTTCAACGTCCTCGGCAATTATCAAAAGCCGCTGGCCCTGCTGGGCGATGGGTTCGATGACGGGGAGGATTTCCTGAATGGAAGAGATCTTTTTGTCTGTGATGAGAATGAGCGGGTTGTCGAGAATGGCCTGCATCTTGTCGGTATCGGTAACCATGTATGCCGAAGCGTAACCTCTGTCAAACTGCATACCTTCAACGGTGGTAAGTTCGGTTTTCATGGTCTTGCTCTCTTCAACGGTGATAACGCCGTCCTTGCCGACTTTTTCCATAGCGTCGGAGATGAGCGTGCCCACCGTTTCGTCGCCTGCGGAAATGGAAGCAACCTGCGCTATAGCCGTCTTGCTGTCAACGGTCTTGGAAATCTTTTTGAGTTCTTCAACGGCAACGTCAACGGCTTTCATGATACCTTTTTTGAGGACTATGGGGTTTGCGCCTGCGGCGAGGTTCTTTAAGCCTTCCTTGATCATGGACTGGGCAAGGACAACTGCGGTGGTCGTTCCGTCGCCCGCAACGTCGTTTGTCTTGGTGGAAACCTCTTTTATGAGTTGTGCGCCCATGTTTTCAAACGGGTCGTCGAGTTCTATTTCCTTTGCTATGGTAACACCGTCGTTGGTGATGAGGGGTGCGCCGTATTTTTTATCGAGAACCACGTTGCGTCCCTTGGGGCCAAGGGTTATTTTAACCGTGTCGGCAAGCGTGTTAACGCCGGCTTCGAGAGCCTTTCTGGCATCTTCTCCGTATTTAATCTGTTTAGCCATGATAAAATTCTCCTTTTATTTATTCAACGATAGCGAGTATGTCGCTCTGCTTTATAATCGTAAATTCCTTGCCGTCAACCTTGAAATCGCTGCCGGAATATTTGGAATAGAGCACGACGTCTCCGACCTTAACCTGCATGGTTACTTCCTTGCCGTCGATAACACCGCCGGGTCCCACCGCAACGACGACAGCCGTCTGCTGTTTTTCCTGTGCGGAAGAGGGGAGAAAGAAGCCGCTCTTGGTGGTCTCTTCTTTGTCGCTTGCTTCAACTACTACTTTGTCGAACAAGGGTTTGATTTTCATATTTGTCTGAGCCTCCTGACTTTTTGATTTTTGGCACTCTGCCTTTTTGAGTGCTAACATATTATATTATAGACTATAAAAAAAATTTGTCAATTATTTTTTTGTTTGTTTTTATATTTTTTTGGCGAAACCTTCCTTTTTTCCGATGTGGCGCGCGGACGTGCGGAACGCTTGCAAAAAAAGCGCGGTTGTTGTATAATGTAAACATAAGGAGGATTGCTGTGAATAAATGGGATAAACGGTTCATGGATATGGCCGAAGTAGTCGCGTCCTGGTCGAGTTGCAACCGGGAAGGAAGGCATATCGGTGCGGTTGTCGTAAAGGACAAACGCATTCTTACAACGGGTTACAACGGTGCGCCGAGCGGCGTTGCCAACTGCGTGGAAAGGGGAGAGTGTCTGAGGGATAAACTCGGTATTCCCAGCGGAACCCGCCACGAACTTTGTTACGCCGTGCACGCCGAGCAAAACGCCATTGCACAGGCGGCAAAACTCGGCATAAGTCTGCAGGACGCCACGCTTTACTGTACTCACCAGCCCTGCGTGATATGCGCTAAAATGATAATAAATTCGGGCATTTCAAAAGTAATCTACAAATACGGCTATCCCGACGAATTTTCGCTTGAACTCTTCAAAGAAGCGGGCGTTGCGGTAGTCAATTTCAACGAGGAGACATTATGAAAAATCCAACAGTAACTTTTACCATGGAAAACGGCAAAGTTTTCAAGGCAGAACTTTACCCCGACAAAGCGCCCAACACCGTAAACAACTTTATATCGCTCGTCCGCAAGGGATTTTACGACGGGCTGATCTTCCACCGCGTGATATACGGTTTTATGATTCAGGGCGGAGACCCCAAGGGAGTGGGAACGGGCGGACCGGGATATTCCATAAAGGGTGAATTTTCCTCCAACGGGTTCGCAAACGATCTAAAACACACGAGGGGCGTTTTGTCGATGGCAAGGTCCATGATGCCCGACAGCGCGGGGTCGCAGTTCTTCATAATGCACAAGGACAGCCCGCACCTCGACGGACAGTACGCCGCTTTCGGCAAGGTAACGGAGGGGATGGAAGTCGTGGACGAAATTGCCGCCTGCCGCACAGATTTCAGGGACAAACCGCTTGAGGAGCAGAGGATAAAGTCCGTTACAGCCGAACTGTTCGGCGAAACTTATCCCGAACCCCAAAAAGCGTAAACGGCCGGAACGTCGGCCATCGGATAAAGGAGTAAAGGGAAGATGAAAAAAGCCATTCTTGCAATAAACATCCTGTTTATCGTTTTAACTCTCGTGGGCGCCGTACTCGTGATCTGTTGCGACCTGAACGCGGGATACGCGGTCATTCCCATGGTTTTTGCGTTGATAACCAACCTGTTCTACCGCAGTAAATGACTGCCTGAAATCTTTTGCCGTGATTAAATCGTCCAAAAAGAGAGACGTTTGTGTGTGGAGCGCCTTCGTGCTTGCGGGGCTGCTCCTCTTTGCAAACGGCATATTCAAAATTGTTGAAATAGGCGATTTCGACTTCGGATTCTGGGCGTCGGTAATCTTGTCGGCCTGCGCGGTTTTCGCCTGTTATTTTGCCGATACGGTAAGATCACGCTGCGTCGTCTATCCGTCGGCAGCGGCGTTGCATTCGCTTGCGGTCGTCAATCTGCACGTTGACGGCATAGCCGTGCAAGTGTGCACCTGTGCGTTATCCGTCGGTCTGTGTGTGTTTCTGCTCGTAAAATACAGAAACGCCGTGCCCACCGAAATCGTTGACAGGAAACGGCTTTCCGACCCCGTCTTTTTTGAGATAAACAAATTCAACCTGTTTGCAAACATGATATGCGTCGTCGGGCTTGGCACGGTCTCGTTTGCGTTTGGGGAAAATCTCATTCTCAGAATCTCCGTGTCGCTCGCCGTCTGCGTCGTTTCCTTGCTGCTCATTTACATAAAACAATCGAAATGGGTGGAATTTGGCAGGAAGAGGAACGCGTGGGAGTACGCGTTTACGGCATTCTGGCTTGCCGCCGTGCTCGCTAACGCCGTGATCATGCGAAGGAGCGGGCAGGCGTTGGGCTACGTTGCGCTTGTCATCGTCGTGCTCATGGCGGGTTATTTCATATTCGACAGGCCGTATGTCATCGAAAAATGGCGCGCCCTTTCCCGCCAAGCATAAAGCAAAACCCACACAGCAAAAACCAAGGGTACAATTTTACCTAAAATCAAAGGAGTAACAATTTTATTCGGTAAAATCAAAGGACCTTGCCGCAATGGTAAGATCCTTTTTTATTTTCTATCGTCATCGACCGCCCCGCATTTTGGCAAGCGGAGGGGAGGTGCTGCGTTATTTTCTGTTGTTCAAGCGGACGACGTCGTTCTGCTTGCCGAGGACGATGATGTGGTCCTTTTCGAGGAACACGTATTCGCCTGCGGGAATCTTCACTTGATTTTCGTTTTTGATGGCAAGAATGTTTATGTTGTGTTTTTTCCTGACATCGAGGGATTGTATGGAACTGCCTATCCAGGTGGAGGGGACGGGTATCTCGAAAATGGCGTATTCCTTTGAAATTTCGATAAAATCAAAGATGTTTGCGGCGTTGTGTTTTATGGCAAGTTTGTCCGCAATGTCGCGTTCGGGATAGACGACCTCGTCCGCCCCGTTGCGCAAAAGGAATTTTGCCTGAATGTCGCTGCTCGCTTTGGACACGATGTATTTGCCGCCGAGTTCCTTCAAAAGAGACGTTATTTCGAGAGAGGACTGAAAGTTGTCCCCGATGGTTACAAAGCAGATGTCAAAGTGCTCGATGCCGAAGTTTTTGAGGACGTTTACGTTGGTGCAGTCTCCGATATAAGCGTCGGTGAACTTGGGGGCAAGTTCGTTTATTATCTTCTGGTCGGTGTCGACTATCATGACGTCGTTGTTGAGGTCCTGAAGTTTTTCCGCAAGTCTGCGGCCGAGACGGCCCATGCCTATTACTAAAACGGATTTCATAATTTCTCCTTAACCAATCATTATTTTTTCGGTCGGAAATTCGAGAGGGGGAGTGTCCTTCTTTTCTCCGAAGGCGAGCGCAAATGTTACCGAACCCACCCTTCCGAGGAACATCAGAAGTATGAGAACGAGTTTTGATACGACTGAGAGGTCTGGCGTAATCCCGCGGGACAGGCCGACCGTGCAGATGGAAGAAACCACTTCGTAAAACACGTTGTTGAGAGAAAGGTTGCTTTCCACCCCGCAGATTATAAGGCAGGCCGCTACCACCGCCGAGATGTACATTGCGAGGATGGCGTTTGCCGTTTTTGCAATGCCTTGCGGCAGCGTGCGTTTGCCTATCGTTATGCTGTCGGACTTTCTGGCCTCGGCCAGAATGCTGAACAGAATTATGACGAACGTGGTCGTCTTGATGCCGCCCGCGGTAGAACCGGGGCTCCCGCCTATGAACATGAGCAGCACGGTCATCACGTAAGAACTGTTGGATATCTTTGTGAGATCCACCGAATAGAAGCCCGCCGTCCTCGGGGAGATCACCTGCATTGCCGAAGCGAGTATCTTTTCCCCGAAATTCATGCCTTCAAGCGAAAAATTCCAATCGAACAGCATGAACAGCAGCATGGGGCCGACGATGAGCGAAACGGTGGTTATCAGCACGATTTTGGTGTGGAGGTTGAAGCGGGAAAAACGGAACTTGGAGTCGATCATGTTGCTCCACACAATAAAGCCCAGCCCGCCGAGGATGATGAGCAGAGATATCGTCAGTATCACCACGGGGTTGGAATTATAGGCCGTTAGCGAGGAATCAAACAGGTCAAAGCCCGCGTTGCAGAAAGCCGATACCGAATGGAACACTGCAAAATATATTCCTCTTGCACCCATTTCGGGCACGAAGGCGAAGGAGAGTATCACCGCGCCCGCACATTCTATTATCAGTGTGCCGAACAGAATCTGTTTGAACAGGGTGAGCACGCTGCCGAGGTTCATGATGGCGGCAGACTGCATGAATATCTTTCTGTCAAACAGGCCGACCTGCTTTCTTATAAAGAAAGTGATCATGGTTACAAAGGTCATAAAGCCCAGCCCGCCTATCTGAATCATCAGAAGTATCACGATCTGGCCGAAGAGCGACCAGTGCGAAAAGGTGGGCACGGTAACGAGACCCGTAACGCAGGTTGCGGAAGTAGCCGTAAACAGACAGTCTATAAACGGGGTCGCTTCTCTCGATTTTGCGGAGAAGGGGAAACAGAGCAGGATGGCGCCCGCAAGTATTACGAGAAGAAAACTCAACGTTATGATTCTCGTGGTTGTAAGTCTTCTTTTGATTGCCATACCATTTATTATAATGCTTGCAAAAAAAAATGTCAAACAGGATACCGAAGGGGAAATGATGTTTTGAGAATAATTATTTCAAACTTGCGGATTATATAATTGTGCCCGAGGGGGCGTTCAGGTGAACAATGAGAAAGAGATTTTTGATTTTATCCGTATTGACGGCCGTTTTTGCGTTATTCCTTTTGGGCAACACGGCCGTTGCCCGTGCCGAATGCACGGAGGTTTACCTCGGCGGAATGGCAGCGGGGTTCAGAATAGACAACAAGGGAGCAACGGTTATCGGCGTCAACGACGTAATATCGGGAGACGGAATATACTCCCCTTCGCGGGACGCGGGATTTAAGGCGGGGGACGTAATCACTTCGCTCGGGGGCAAAGAGGTCAACACCGCCGCCGATATAGAGAAGATTCTCGCCTCTTACGACGGCAAGGGAACTTCCGCCGTCATCGAAAGGGAGGGGGAAGTTCTCGTCAAAATAGTATATCCCGCCAAGGATATTGCGGGTAAATACAAAATGGGACTTTTCATCAGAGACGATATATCGGGAATAGGCACGGTTACTTACATCAAGGACGATCTCACCTTCGGGGCGCTCGGCCATCCGATAGTTGACGGCGAAATACAAAAGATTGTCAAAATCAATTCGGGCGTGGCGTACAGGTGCAACATAATCGGCGTGCGCAAGGGCGAGCGCGGCAAGGCGGGCGAAATACGCGGTTATTTCATGGAAGATGACGAGATAGGCAAAGTCTGCGCGAACAAGGCCGAAGGACTGTTTGGAAAAATAACAGACGAAAGTTTCGTCAAAGGCCTCAGAAAGGTGGAGGTGGGAGAAGCCAGACCCGGCAAGGCGTCTATATACTCCACCATAGAGGGAACCACTCCGGGAGAATATTCCGTCTCCATAGTCAAATACGACGATGACGCACCCGAAAACAAGAATCTCGTGCTCAAGATAACGGACGAAAAACTCCTTTCCAAAACGGCGGGAATCCTGCAGGGGATGAGCGGCAGCCCCGTGCTGCAGAACGGAAAGATAGTCGGTGCCGTAACCCACGTTTTCCTCAACGACCCGACGCGCGGCTTTGGAATCGGCATCCAAAATATGCTCGGAAATTAAATCAAAGCAAGTCTGCGTACCCCGCAGGCTTTTTTTTGCAAAAGCGGGTTTCTCTGTCGTCAATGGGAAAAACACAACGATATCGTCGCAGCCGGTTGAAATTCTTTCTGAAGTATGTTATAATTAACGCATATATCAGTGCCATACAAATGAGGAACATGAAATGACAAATATTTATCGGAAGGACGAAAAGAGAAAAAGCACAATGAAAAGGTCCGTTTGCATTTTTTGCGCTTTGGCATTGTCGTTCGCGGCCGTCGCGGGTTGCGGCGGAAATAACGGGATCGATCCCAACAAAGCGCAACTCTATGTTTCGAGCTACGAAGGCGGCTTTGGCAACGATTGGTTGAAAGCTGTCGCCACGCGTTTTGAAGAGGAGAACGCCGAAACAAGTTTCCTCCCCGGTAAGACGGGCGTACAGATCATAATCGACGGCAATAAGAAGAGCGGACAAACTTTACTCGCCAATATGGAAGCCTATCCGCAGGATCTCTTTTTTACCGAACGCGGCTATTATTACGACGGGATCTTTCAGGGACAATTTCTCGACATCACCGACGTCGTAAAGGAAGAACTCTCGGAATATGGAGAAGAACGGAGCATCTTCGATAAATTCAACGATGCGCAAAAGAAATATTTCGAGCATGACGGCAAAATCTATGCGATTCCGCACTATGCCTCCTATTTCGGGCTCTCCTACGACATCGAACTCTTCGAGCGGGAAAATCTCTATTTTGCCAAAGCGGGTGCGGCGGACAGATTTGTAAAGAGTGCAGAAGAGGAGCGTTCCCTCGGTCCGGACGGGAAAACGGGGTGCGAAGGGGGAATCGACTATTCGGCGGACGACGGGCTTCCCGCGACCTACGACGAGTTCTTCGAGTTGTGCGACCACATGCTTGAAAAAGGCATTACGCCGCTCACCTATGCAGGAGAGACCCGTAAGGTCTATTTGAACAGCTTCTTAACGGCGCTCTTTGCCGATTTCGAGGGAGAAGAGCAAATGTCTCTCAACTATTCCTTTAACGGCGTGGCGAACGACCTTTTGAATGATTTTCAGGTAGATGCTTCCGGGCGGGTAACGTCGCTCTCTTTGGCAGAGCCGACCGAGATCGACGCACGCTCCGGCTGGAAACTGATAAAACAAGCGGGCCGTGCCTATGCGTTGAGCTTTCTGGACCGTCTCGCTTCCAATGAGCGGTATCTTCATGCAGACGCAAAAAACGACGCCTGTTCTCACACGGAGGCGCAGTATGGTTTCCTTGAAAGTAGTTTTACGGACAACCCAATCGGCTTTTTCATCGACGGCATATACTGGGAAAACGAAGCTGAAGCTTCGGGGAGCTTTGCAATGCTCGCGGAAGAGTACGGGGAAAAGGCTCTTCGTAATCATCGCAGGTTAGGCTTTCTTCCTCTGCCCAAGGCGGATGAAAGCCATTTGGGGAATACAACGCTTCTCGATAACCTTTATAGTCTTGCTTTTATCAATGCGAAGATCGATTCCGAAAAGATCCCGCTTGCCAAGGTTTTTCTGCGCTACTGTTATACCGACCGCGCCCTCGTCGAATTCACAGCGATGACAAACACGCCGCGTTCCCTTCGCTATGAAATGCCCGTTGACGAGCTCAAAAAAATGACGTCCTTCGGGAGTTCTGTTCTGTCGCTCAAAAACAAGGGGGACACTGAAATAGTCTATCCGTTCGACACTAATTCGCTCTATCTCAACCATCAATCCGATTTCAACATTGACAAGCGTTGGAGTTCGGTCGTCGGCGGACTCTCCGAGGGATGTCCGATCGACTGTTTCCGCCGCGGAGTCTCTGCCGCGGAGTACTTTGACGGAATGGAAACGCAATATTCCGCATCCTCATGGAGAGAACTGTATGGCTCGCATTTCCAATGAGGGAAAGGGGAGAAGGTCAATGCACACAAAAAAGCGCAACGACCTGATCTTTTACAGCGCTATGCTCGCATTTCCGCTCCTGCAATTCGGGATCTTTTACATTGCCGTCAACGTCAATTCTTTGGTCATGGCATTTGAACGTTATGACTACACCACGGGGGCGATTTCCTTTGCGGGATTCGGACAATTCCGACAGGCATTCTATTTTCTTTTTCGCTCACCCGAACTCTCCGCCGCATGGAAAAACACATTGCTTCTCTTTGTGGTGTCTCTGTTCGGAGACGGGCTGGGAGTATTGTTCTCCTACTACATCGCGAAGGAAAAGCCGCTTGCAAACCTACTGAAGATCGGAATCGTTTTGCCGACCCTTCTTTCGGCAATCGCGATGGCAGTACTGTTCAAATACTTCGGCGAACGCGCCTTTCCCGCCTTGTTTCATACGGAAGAGGGTCTCTTTTCAGGGAACGCCGTCCTACCCGTTTTGCTCTTTTACCACGTTTGGATGGGGCTTGGAACCAGCGTGCTCGTCTTGTCGGGCACGATGAGCGCGATTCCGAAATCACTCTCAGAAGAGGCGGAATTGGATGGCTGTACTTTTATGAAAGAGTTCTTCTGCATCACGCTGCCCATGATCTATCCGACGCTTGTTACTTTTCTTGTAATCGATATTGCAGGGATATTCGTCGGACAGATGGGGCTTTATCACTTCTATGCAGACGATGCCGATCCAGCGCTCTTTACTTTTGGCTACTATCTCTTTCGTGAAGCGCGGAACGCAACGCTTGCCGAATATCCCGTGCTTGCCGCAATGGGCGCGCTCTTTACTCTCGTCGCCGCGCCTCTTGCACTCTTTTCCAAAAAGTTGTTGCTCCGCTTGGGCCCTTCGGCAGATTGATATGAAAAGTTTCCGGAAAAAAATCAAAAAAAGTGCGGAGGTTCTCCCTGCAATCATTCTTTTTCTGCTCATGGCAGCATTTTTTCTGCTCGTATTCTTTTTGCTGATTTGGGGCCTCTCCGTCTCTCTTAAGTCAGTCGCCCAATTTCGTGCCTCTCCTATCGGCTTTCCGGAAGGGGAATGGCATTTTGAAAATTACTTCAACGCCTTCAAGTCCTTCAACGTACCTCTCCATGGCGGAAGGGTGGAAGTAGGGCTTCTCGCGCAGTATGGTTATTCTCTGCTCTATGCGTTAGGTGGGGCATTTTTTGCAACACTTGTATCCTGCGTTACGGCTTATGCAACCGCAAGATTTCCCTTCCGCTTAGGGAAAATCGTCTACGCAATCGTCGTTATTGCGCTCGGTTTACCCATTGTAGGGGCGCTTCCGTCGCAACTTCGGCTGATGTCTCTTCTCGGTCTCTACGATTCTTTTTTCGGCATCTGGTTCATGCAAGCGAGCTTTCTCGGTGTCTACTTCCTTATATTCCACGCGGCCTTTGCCGGGGCGCCGAAGGATATTTCGGAAGCCGCCGAGATCGACGGAGCGGGCAATTTGCGCATCTTCCTCGAGATTGCGCTTCCGCTTTCGGGAAAACTCTTCTTTACCGTCATGATTATCAAATTCATCGGTTTTTGGAACGACTATCAGACGCCGATGCTCTTTTTACCATCCTTCCCGACGGCGGCATACGGAATGTATTATTTCTTCTTCGATACACGGACGACTTCCGCTTGGCCGACCATGAAGATCGCGGGGGCAATCCTTCTGCTCACTCCTGTTTTTGTCGTCTTTCTTCTTTTTCAGAAACGACTCGTGGGCGATCTCATGCTCGGTGGGATCAAGGAATAGGAAAAACAGGAATAAAAGCAAAGAGGGGAATTTTAAGCTTTTAGGAAAAATTTCTGAAAAATTGTTTGAACCTTTTAACGTTTTGCTCACGTTTTCCTCAACGACCCGACGCGCGGCTTTGGAATTTCCATAGACAAAATGCTCGCCTGATCCACCCAAACGCAGACGGGAAAAAGCATACGCTCTTACTACCAAAGCGCAGACGAGGGGAATAATAAATTATATACCCCTTGGATTTTCCACTGACAATATGCTCGTTTGATCTGCACAGCACAGCCAAGGAAGAAAGCACTCCCCGCGCAGACGAACGAAAAATCATACGCCATTACCCCAAGACGCAGACGAGGAACAACAAACCACACGCCATTCTTTGGAATCTCCATAGACAAGATGCTCGCCTGACATGCACGCAAAACGCCGGCGGCAGGACGGCGGGCGGACAAAAATCAAGCCTGCAATAATAAGAATGAAAAGTTGCGCATACATTAAACCATGAGCAACTTTTTATTTGCGCCGCTTGCGGGCTTCAAGGATGAGATAAAGAAAATATTCGATAAAAAACTCCTTTTTGTCGTGCTGCAGGCCGCGGCGCTGGTGGTGGGAGTAATACTCGGCATAGCCATAGAACCCACTCGGTTCATCCGCGATTATTACAAGACGAATGCCGAAAATTATTACGCACTCATAATGTTTTCAAACTCTTCGGGCTTTTCGCTTCTTCTCGAGAGGATAACGGTGAATTTGGGCTATTTTGCCGTGTTCTTTGCGCTGGGAATGTCGGTTTTTCTTTTTCCCGTGTCCATGCTCATCACCGCTTACCGCGGGTTTGTGCTGAGCCTGACCATCGGAATATTCGGCGCAGAATTCGGCATGACGGGGGTACTGATTGCCTGTTTTGTCCTCGTGCCGCAAAACCTCATAGTTACGGTTTGTCTCGCCCTGCTGCCCGTAATCCCGATAGGGTGCAAGAGCGCGGGCGGAATTAAATGCTTTGTCCGCCGATACGCCGTGTGTGCGGCTATACTCTACCTCGTGTCTCTCGCGGGGGCGCTGGTAGAAGCGCTGATTCTGTGCCTGCTTCTGAGACCCATGAACTTTTACTTCTGACCGCCGCCCGAGCGAATTTTGCTTTTAATACATAAAAGGGGCGTTTGATACGGAAAATAATCACGAGGGTGAATTTATGAAGAGATTATTTTCCTTATTGTTGGCTCTTTCAGCCGTTTTTGCTTTTGCCGCTCCCAAAGTTACGGCAAGGGCAGAAGAGGCTTATTCTTCCAAGGCCGTGTACCTTTGCGACGCCGAAAGCGGATGCGTGCTGACGGCGCACCGCGAATACGACCGCATGACCATCGCGAGCATGTGCAAGATAATGACGCTGCTCGTGATCTTTGACGAAATAGAGGACGGAAAGCTTTCGTTTGACGACACGATTCCGGTAAGCGCAACCGCGTCGGGCATGGGCGGAAGCCAGGCCTATCTCGAAACGGGCGGACAGTACAAGGCAGAGGAACTCATAAAGAGCATAATCGTGGCCTCCGCAAACGATTCCTGTGTGGCGTTTGCCGAGAAAATAGCGGGTTCCGAGGACGAATTTGTAAAGCGCATGAACCTTAAGGCCAAAGAACTCGGCATGAACGACACGCTGTTTTCAAACTGCACGGGTCTGCCGAGGCCCACGCAATATTCCTGCGCAAGGGACGTTGCCGTCATGTTTTCGGCGCTCATATCCCACGACGAATACTTCCGTTTTTCAAAGATATGGATGGATGAGATAAAACACCCCGAAGGACGCGTTACGAG
>CANQUN010000010.1 GCA_947627065.1 uncultured Clostridia bacterium | reverse complement strand
GCCGCCGACGCCCTGCGTGTACTTGCCCTCGTAAATCACCTTTGCCTCCTCGTAGCCGCGTTCGCGCGTGCGCTTGCCCACCCGCAAATTGAAGGAAAATTCGCCACCGGGTTCGACGACGGTGCCGCTCAGGGCGGCCGCCGCAAGGGAAATGTTGTGCTTTCTCTCCTCGGACGAACTTTCGTAATCAGTCCAAAATCTCGCCCGCACAAATGTGCACTCGCGCAGGTTTTCGGCGGTAACGGTGGGTTTGGCTACGACCGAATGCACGGCAAGCGTCGCGTCGCCGCGGGCAATGGCCGCCGTCATTTCCGCCTCGAGCGCGGCCGCGTCAATTTCCTTGCCGTCCCGCCCGTCGGTAATCGTAAACGGCTGTGGAGAAGAAGGGTCAAAGCGCACCGCCGCGTCCACGGGCCGCACCATCAGGTCGGCGGCAATCCTTTGTGCCGCTTCCGCCGCGCCCTTCAGGTACAGGCCGTCAGGCCCGAAGTCTATCTCGGGATAGGCAAAGACGTAACGCCTGCCGTCGGCAATCACGGTCAGCGAATATTCGGTTCGCGGCAGAACGACAAACGCGCTGCCCACCAGCCACACGGCAACCGCGAGCGCCGCCGCGAGACAGGGACGGAGTAATTTCATACATTAAGTATGCGGAATATCCGTCGCGGTATGCGAAAAGACCTCATGTGCAGAAACGCCTTCAACTTCTCGGCTCGCTGCAGCGGTTATCCCGATTAACCCTCCTAAATCACACATTATCGGCATTTTTCATCAAACAGACGTGATTTACGGATATAGAAAACCCTCTAAATCTCACATTATCGGCACATTTCGACAATTTTAGCATAAAAGAGGACTATGGCAAATTAGTAGCCTTTTTCGCACATTATCGCCGTATTTTACTAAAAGAGCGGGTTTGCGACAGAGAAGTCCTGCCCGCAATCCGCGGGTAAAAGCCGCTCGCAACCGGCGGACAAATCCTGCATATTCGCGCGGATTAATCCCGCCCG
The DNA here is from genome assembly GCA_947627065.1 of uncultured Clostridia bacterium. GTDB lineage: Bacteria > Bacillota > Clostridia > Christensenellales > Borkfalkiaceae > RGIG3732. The sequence goes on along the minus strand of CANQUN010000010.1, from coordinate 44,935 downwards.
CAGCCAATGGGCAAACCCCGCACACAAACCCCAAACATACCCCGCCCGAAAATCCAATCAAAAAATCACATTCCCTCAAAAAACGCTTGACAAGCCGACCGTTTTGTTGTATTATTTTAATATCAAAATGATATCGCAACACAAGCGATAAAAGGAGACGGAAATGGAAAACAAGGAACTCAAAATGGTGCAGTTTGACGAAAAGTCCGCCCATGCTGCAAACGGCTGGCTGATGGTGCTTGTCAACATCGTGCTCGGCGTCGCGGCGATCGTGATGTTCACCGTTTCAGATGAAGAAAACGGCGCTCTGATGATAGCGGCGCTTGCGTGCGCGTTGCTGTTCTTCCTCATCCTCCCGGGTTACAAGATGCTCAGGCCAAACGAAGCGTACGTGTTCACGCTGTTCGGCAAATATTTCGGCACGCTGAGAAAGGACGGCTTCTATTGGGTCATTCCCTTCTGCTCGGCGGTCAACGCGGGCGAGGCTTCTCTCAAAAACAGCCTTGGCCTGTCGCGTAAAATTTCCCTCAAGGCCATGACACTCAACAACGACAAGCAAAAGGTCAACGATGAAGAGGGCAACCCCATCGAGATTTCCGTCGTCGTGATATGGCGCATTGTAAACACCGCACGCGCAATATTCAATGTGGAAAGTTACTCGCAGTACCTGTCATCGCAGTGCGACGCGGCCATCCGTCAGGCGGCTCGCCAGTACCCGTACGACGTTTCGCAAAACGGCGACGAAACGTCCCTGCGCGGCAGTTCGCAGGAGATTGCCGAAGTCTTGAGGCAGGAAATTCAGGTCCGCGCCGACCTTGCGGGCATGGAGATAATAGAAGCGCGCATCTCCCATCTGGCCTACGCGCCCGAAATTGCGGCGGCCATGCTTCAGCGGCAGCAGGCTGCGGCGATAATAGCGGCAAGGCAGAAGATAGTGGACGGAGCGGTGTCCATGGTGCAGATGGCCCTCAACAAATTAAAAGAAGAGGACATCGTGGATCTCGATGACGAACGCAAGGCGCAGATGGTCAGCAACCTGCTCGTCGTCCTGTGCGGAAACCACGACGCGCAGCCCGTCGTCGGTACGGGAAGTATATATTGATGGCGGCGGGCGACGAAAAGACCAAAAAGCAGGTGCCGCTCAGGCTGTCCCGCTCGCTCTTTGCCGAACTGTCGAGTTGGGCGGCGGAGGACTTCCGCTCCCTCAACGGCCAGATAGAATACCTGCTTACCGAATGCGTCAGACGGCGCAAGAAAAGCAAAGACCAACGCTGAACCCCTTTCCTTGAAAGCGGTGTCCGCCCGTCCGAAGCGAGCGGAAAGAGGAAAAACGCGCACACCCAATCGGGCGTGCGCGTTAAAAATTGCCTTGCGTATACGCGTATTATATATAATGTTGTGGGTCGGAATCTTGGGGCGGACGCGGACGAAAAGCGGCGATAATGTGAGAAAAAGGCCACTTCTGCCTTTCCTAGCCACTGACTTTCAACCAAACTCCGCCCATTGGGTACAGTGATTCCAAAAGCAAGTCACGCCCCTTGGGCGCAGTTATTCCCAAAACAAGCAAATCGGTCGCTGCAACCGCGCCCTCAAGAAACGAAAAGTCAATCGTTAAACACGTCCGAAAAGAGCGGCGTTTTTGCCCGTCTTATCACCGAAGAGATGATTTCGGGAGCGAAAGAGGGGAGAAGGCGGTAGAGAAAATCCATGGCCTTGGCGTCCTTGCCGATCACGGCGCGGCGGCGGCCGCGTGCAACGGCGCGGTAAATTTTGGCCACCATCTTGTCCGCGGGCATGCTCATCATCATGAACAGTCGGCTCGACTCAATCGTCGTATTCTGTTCGCGGAATATCTCCGTCCTCGCAAACCCGGGCATTATGAGGGAGACCTGACCTTTCCCTCGCATCTCCGCGCGCAGGGCTTCGGTGTAACTTTTAAGCGCACTTTTAGAAGCCGAATAAGCCCCCGTACCCGCTATCGTGGCAAGCGCGGCCGCACTCGAAATATTGACAATCACAGGGCTTTCGCAAAGGGCTTGACGGAGGGCGTCCACCGCGTAGACAGTGGCTAAAAAGTTAGTTTTAAGGGCTTTCTCAACATTCTCGGGCGTCGTCTTGCCCGTGTTTGCAAAATGCGGCAAAATCCCCGCTCCATTGACAATCCCGTCAATCCTCACTCCGCTTGATGAGAGCGACGAAGCGAGAGAGAGCCAATTCTCCCTTTGGGAAACGTCAAACAGCCTGCCGTCCAAAAGGCGGGCGTTTTCGCCGAGGGCGGAGATGAGCGAAGCCATCTTTTCAACGCTCCTGCCCACGCCTATAACGCGGCAGCCGTTGTCCAAGATGAGTTTTTGGGCAAGCCCCCTGCCTATGCCCGAAGTTACCCCCGTAATCACAAATGTTTTGCCGTCAAGGCGGCGCGCGTATCTTGTCATGAACATATTATAACACATTGTGCGGTCAATTACAACAGAAGTATTGCTTTTTTAACCGATATGTGTTATAATTAAAAATCGGGAACCGAATTTACGGACATAATCGGCACGCCCCGCACCGAGCCGTCGGGCGCATAAAAACCGTCCCGCACCGAGCCGTCGGGCGCATAAAAGCCCCTTGTACGGGCGCATAAACCGCATAAAACCGCAAAAACCGCCCCGCGCGGACAAAAAAACCGCAATTACGGGCGTAACGAAAGCAATAGATTAAACGGAGGGAAAGCGAGGCCGCCTTACTGAAAGGGCAGGCAACCCGCAACGAGGGATATGAAGATTCTGCTTGCAAGCGCGTCGCCAAGGCGCAGGGAACTGCTGAGCGCGGCGGGCGTGGAATTTGAGGTTTGTCCCTCTTCGGCCAAAGAGACGACGGACGCCGCCCTCGGTCCGCAGGGAATAGCCGTTGCCAACGCCGTGGCCAAAGCGCGGGCTGTCGCGGACGAAAAAGAGGGCACGGTCATCGCGGCGGACACCGTGGTCGCAGTTGACGGCGCCACCCTCGGCAAGCCCAAAGACAGGCGGCAAGCCGTGTCCATGCTCAGGCTCCTGTCGGGCCGCGCGCACGACGTTTTTACGGGTTTTTGTGTGATTTACGGGGTTTCTCACCGAGAGGTCAGCGGTTTTTCCAAGACCCGCGTGTTCTTCAACGCCTTGACGGACGAACTCATAGAGAGGTACGTGGACGAGGCCAAGCCCTTCGACAAGGCGGGCAGTTACGGCATACAGGACGGGTACGGGCTGGTAAACCGCATTGAAGGAAGTTACACCAACGTCATCGGCTTGCCGATGGAAGATATTTTACCCTTACTAAAGGAGGCTGAAGATGAGTAATCTGAGGTTGGCGATAGACATGGGGTCGAGCAAGACGGCCTTCTATCAGGTTGGCCAAAACGTCATCCTGTGCGAACCGACGCTCGTGGCCATCAGCGCGGACGGAGACACCGCAACGGGGTTTGACGCCAAGAAGATGGTAGGCAAATCGGCCAAGAGCATCTCGGTCGTATCGCCCGTGGTTGACGGCGAAATAGTCAAAGAAACGCCCGCCGTAACCATGTTAAAGAGTTTTTTTGCCAAGATAGAACTTTCCTATTTCAACGGAAAGGAAGCGCTTGTCGCCATACCCGTCGGCACCGAAAACGCCGCGCTTTCCACCTTCAGGCGCGTCCTGTCCCAAAGCGGAATCGACGACGTTTACTTTATAGAATCGCCCATCGCCGCGGCCGTCGGCCTCAACGCGCCCGTCTCCTCGTCGGAAACCTGTTTTGTGGTTGACATCGGCGGCAACGTTACCAACATAGCGGCTGTTTCGCTGACGGGCGTAATCGCCGGCGTCTCCTTCAACATGGGCGGCGCAAACCTCGCCCGTTCGCTCATCGGCTTCCTTCGGGACAAGTACGGATTGCTGATAGGAATCCCCACGGTTGAGGCGTTAATCCGCGAAATAGGCAGTTTATTGCCCGGCGACACCTCGGGCATGGTCATCAGCGGCAGCGATGTCGAACAGCAAACGCCAAGGTCCATGCGCATAACCGCGGAGATGATTCAGGACCCCATAAGGGCATATTTCAACGACTTGCACTCCATGGCCCACAAGGTCATCGCCAAACTCCCGCCCGAGGTGGCGGCCGAAATCCGCCGCAGGGGTGTGTACCTCGCGGGCGGCGGCTCGGGAATCGTCGGCATAGAAGAATATTTCCACGACGAGTTCTCCATGAACGTCTGCGTCGGCCCCGACCCCGAACTTGCCGTTGCGATAGGCGCGGGCAAGATAATGCAAAACGAAAAAGTCTACAAGAGACTGAGATTCGCATGAAAAACGCCCGCGGCAACATGCCGCGGGCTTAAATATAACCGTAACTTTATAAATTACAAAACAGTCATCAAGGGCAACTGTGCAGTGCAGCCCGCCGCGGCTTAAAACCGCCGCGCCAACCGTCGGTAAACTTACTTAAAACCGCCGCGCAGGCCCTCGCAAACGGCCGTAAATCCGCCGTCCGCAAAAACCGTCAATTTGCAAAAAGTGCCCCAAATCTCACAAAAATCGGCTATTTCAGCAGTTCGGGGTGGCGTATGAGACTCTCGTCGGGGCGGGGGAGACTGTCTGGAAACTGCGCCCACACAAACGACTCGTCCGTCATCTTCTCGATGGGCGTGCGCACGTAAGTCGCCTCTCCCGTGGCAAGCAGCGTTCCCGCTTCGTCCTCTATGTAACCCTTGCCGACAAAGGCGAGGGAGCCGAACTTCACTATTTTTGCATAGCAGCGGATAACCGCGTTGAGGCGGACGGGCTTGCGGAAGGTAACTTCAAGTTTGCCCGTAACGCCCCACACTTCGGGGTGCGCAATCTGAACGGCGCGTCCTATCGTCTCGTCGAGTATGGCGGAAATCATGCCGCCGTGCATCCTGTCGGGGTAACTCTGGTGTTCGTCCCTGCCTCGTGTAACGCACAGCAAAATTTCGTCCTCAAGTATGTAGAAATCGGCGCGGAGCGACAGTGGATTGACCTTTCCGCAAACAATGCACATATCGCTGTTGTTCTGTTTGCCAACCGTTCTCTTCGATTCTCTTTCGGGTTCCATAAAACGCCTCCGTTTTCGCATTTTAATTACAAATACTTTACTACAACGCGCGGCGTAATGTCAAACGAATCCGACGTCAAAACCCAAAAAAATACAGCAAACGCCCCAAATTTTCCGCCCCAAACCTCAATCCGACGCCAACCCGCAACACGAATAAAACCAACCCCCAAACACAAAACCAAACCCGCAAAATACAAAAAACCCCAAAATACAAGGAGCATAACCATGAATATCTGGAAGGATATCGACAGCAACCGCATCACCCCCGAGGACTTCATCGCCTGCATAGAGATAGAGCAGGGGAGCAAGAACAAGTACGAACTCGACAAGGACACGGGTCTCATAATCCTCGACAGGGTGCTTTACACAAGCACGCATTACCCCATGAATTACGGGTTCATACCCCACACGCTGTCGGGCGACAACGACCCGCTCGACGTGTTTGTGCTGTGCAGCCAGCCCATAGAAAAGATGAGCCTCGTCAGGTGTTATCCGATAGGCGTGGTGTTCATGACCGACAGGGACGAGACGGACGAAAAGATAATTGCCATTCCCTTCGGCGACCCGCAGTACAACGGTTACAAGGACATTTCCGAACTTCCCGCCCACATCGTGGACGAACTCCGCCACTTCCTGACCGTGTACAAACAACTCGAAAACAAGGTGGTAAAGGTTCTGGAAGTCGGCGACGCCGCCAAGGCCAAAGAAACCATCCGCTCCAACATAGAAGAATTCGACAAGGTGTTCACCTGATCCGCCAGCCCGCCGCCCGCAATCCCCTTGCAATCTCCCCGCCGTTCCCCAAAAACCCCGAAATCACGGCGAAAATTGCCGAAAACCCGCAGAAAATCGCAAAAACGTCTCAAAAAACGTTGTAATTATTTTTCGGATATGTTATTATATTATCCGTACGGGTATTTACCCAAAAGTCATTGACAACACAAAACGGAGGTAATAAATGGCACAAAACGCAAAGGTTCCGTTCAACGGGACCAAGGCCCAGGCGGACGAACTCGAAAAAGTCCTCAAAGGGCTCAAGAACGTCGAAGGCGCATTGATGCCCGCTCTCCAGCAGGCGCAGGATATCTACGGATATCTTCCCATCGAAGTGCAGGAAGTAATAGCGGACAGGCTCGGTGTTTCCCTTGCGGAAGTATTCGGCGTGGCAACCTTCTACTCTCAGTTCACCCTCACGCCCAAGGGCAAGTACAAGATAGGCGTCTGCCTCGGCACCGCCTGTTACGTAAAGGGTTCGGGAGAAATTTATGCCGAACTTCAAAAGCAACTCGGCATAGAGAGCGGAATAACGGACGATCTCGTCTATTCGCTGGACGCTACGCGCTGCATAGGCTGCTGCGGTCTGGCCCCCGTCATGACCGTCAACGACGACGTGTACGGCAAACTGACCAAAGATCAGATAGCCGGCATCCTCGCTAAATACAAGGCGTAATAATCGCAAAGGAAATCCCGATATGAATTATAACGAACTCGTTGCTATAAAAGAACGCGCCCTCAAGGCCATGGGTCCGCGTGCGGCAGACCACACCTTAAAGGAAATCAAGGAGCGCACCGTTCTCGTCTGCGGAGGTACGGGCTGCACCTCTGGCAAGTCGAGGGTGATTCTCGAAGAATTCAGAGAAGAAGTTGCAAAGGCAGGCCTTTCGGACAGGGTTAAGGTGATAATGACGGGCTGCTTCGGCCTGTGCGCCCTCGGCCCCGTAGTCATCGTCTATCCCGAAGGCGCATTCTATTCTCAGGTTCATCCCGAATACGTCCACGAGATAGTGGAAAGCCACCTCGTCAACAACACTGTTCTCACCAAATACCTCTACAAAGAAACGGTCAAGGAAGAAGGCGTCATCAAGGCCCTCAACGAGACCGATTTTTACAGAAAACAGCACCGTCTCGCCCTGCGCAACTGCGGCGTAATCGACCCCGAAAACGTTGAAGAATACATCGCGCGGGACGGTTATCTCGCCCTCTACAAAGTGCTTACTTCCATGAGTCAGGACGACGTGGTAAAGGTAATGCTCGACTCGGGTCTGCGCGGCCGCGGCGGCGCGGGCTTCCCCACGGGCAGAAAGTGGATGTTCGCCAAGGCTTCTCAGGCGGACAAGAAATTTGTCCTCTGCAACGCCGACGAAGGCGACCCGGGCGCGTTCATGGACAGGTCGGTTCTCGAAGGCGACCCCCACGCCGTGCTCGAAGCAATGGCCATCGCCGCTTACACCATCGGTTCCGATCAGGGCTACATATACGTCCGTGCGGAATACCCCATCGCCGTGCAGCGTCTGCGCATAGCCATCAAACAGGCCAACGAATACGGCCTTTTGGGCAATAACATATTCGGCACGGGCTTCAACTTCAACGTAGAAGTACGTCTCGGCGCGGGCGCGTTCGTCTGCGGCGAGGAGACGGCGCTCATGGTTTCCATAGAGGGCAACCGCGGCGAACCGAGACCTCGTCCTCCCTTCCCCGCAGTCAAGGGTCTGTTTGCCAAACCCACCATCCTCAACAACGTGGAAACTTACGCCAACGTTGCCCAGATAATCCTCAACGGGGCCGAATGGTTCGCCTCCATGGGCACCGAAAAGAGCAAGGGCACCAAGGTGTTCGCCCTCGGCGGCAAGATAACCAACACGGGTCTTGTAGAAGTTCCCATGGGCACCACCCTCCGCGAGATAATAGAGGAGATAGGCGGCGGAATCCCCAACAGCAAAAAGTTCAAAGCGGCGCAGACGGGCGGCCCCTCGGGCGGCTGCATTCCCGCCGAAAAGATGGACGTTGCCATAGATTACGACAACCTCATCGCGATAGGCTCCATGATGGGTTCGGGCGGACTCATCGTCATGGACGAGGACAACTGTATGGTCGATATAGCCAAGTTCTTCCTCGAATTTACCGTTGACGAATCCTGCGGCAAGTGCACGCCCTGCCGTATAGGCACCAAGCGTCTTTACGAACTGCTCACCAAGGTTACCAACGGCACAGCGGAACTCGAAGATCTGGATAAAATGGAAGAACTTTGCAAATACATAAAAGAGAATTCTCTGTGCGGTCTCGGCCAGACTGCGCCCAACCCCGTTCTCTCCACGCTCAGATATTTCAGAGACGAATACGTCGCCCACGTCGTGGAAAAACGCTGCCCGGCGGGCGTTTGCAAGAATCTCGTCAGTTATTCCATACAGCCCGACAAGTGCAAGGGTTGTACTGCCTGCGCGAGAAAGTGCCCTGTCGGCGCCATCAGCGGAACGGTCAAAAACCCGCACGTCATCGACAAGGCAAAGTGCATCAAGTGCGGCGCCTGCATGGCGACCTGCAAGTTCGGCGCCATAGTCAAAGGCTAATCGGAGGAAAGTAAAATGGTAAATATAAAGATTAACAATATTCCCGTAAGCGTAGAAGAGGGCACCACCATACTGCAGGCCGCCAAAAAGATAGGCATCCGCATTCCCACCCTCTGCTACATGAAGGACATCAACGCGATAGGCGCCTGCCGTATCTGCGTGGTAGAAGTCAAGGGCGCACGTTCGCTCGTGGCCGCCTGCGTGTATCCCGTAAACGAGGGGATGGAAGTGTTTACGGACACTCCCAAGGTCAGGGCGTCGAGAAAGACCACGCTCGAACTCATCCTTTCCGACCACAACAAGTCCTGCCTCTCCTGCGACAGAAACACCCACTGCGAACTTCAGGATCTCAGTTATGAATACGGCTGCGACATCAACCGTTTCTCGGGCGAACATCACGAGTGCGAAAAGGACGTTTCCACCCCGTACCTCGTGCGCGACAATTCCAAGTGCGTGCTCTGCCGCCGCTGCGTCGCCGTGTGCCGCAAGATTCAGGAAGTGGGCGTCATCGGCCCCGTCAAGAGGGGATTCAAAACGCACATCGGCTGCGCTTTTGAAAACGACCTTAACGACAGCCCCTGCGTGGCCTGCGGCCAGTGCATCAACGTCTGCCCGACGGGCGCTCTGCACGAGCGTGAGGAGATAGACGAAGTGAGGGCGGCCATCGCCGATCCCGAAAAAATCGTCATCGCAGGTCCCGCTCCTTCGGTAAGGGCAGGCCTCGGCGAAGAGTTCGGCTATCCCATGGGCACCAACGTGGAGGGCAAGATGATAACCGCCCTCAGAATGCTCGGTTTCGACAAGGTGTTTGACGTAAACTTCTCGGCGGACCTCACCATTATGGAAGAGGCCAACGAACTCGTCGAGCGCATACAGAAGGGCGGCAAACTGCCCATGTTCACCAGCTGCTCCCCGGGATGGGTCAGATACCTCGAATATTACTATCCCGAACTCATACCCAACGTCAGCACATGCAAGAGCCCGCAGCAGATGTTCGGCGCCATCGTCAAGACCTATTATGCCGAAAAACTCGGCGTCGATCCTTCCAAACTCTACGTCGTGTCCATCATGCCCTGCACCGCCAAGAAGTTTGAAAAGGGCAGACCAGACCAGTCGGCCTCGGGCTATCCCGATATAGACGCCGTGCTCACCACTCGTGAACTTGCCAAGATGATCAAGCAAAACGGCATACTCTTCAACGAACTTGTCGACGGAGAGGTCGATTCGCCTCTCGGAATCTACACGGGCGCGGGCGTCATCTTCGGCGCGACGGGCGGCGTTATGGAAGCGGCCCTCCGCACCGCGGCGGAAACCATCACGGGCAAACCTTTGGAAAATGTAGAGTTCAAAAAGGTCCGCGGCACCAAGGGAATAAAGGAAGCGACTTACGACATCGGCGGCAAGACCGTCAAGGTCGCCGTCGCCTCGGGCATTGCCAACGCCAAAAAGATCTGCGAAAAGGTCAGCAAGGGCAAGTGCGATTACACGTTTATAGAAATCATGTGCTGCCCCGGCGGCTGCGTAAACGGCGGCGGCCAGCCCATAATGTCCTCCGTCGTGCGTGAAAACACCGATTACAAGGCCCTCCGCGCAAGCGTCCTCTACAAGGCGGACAAGAAGTGCGGCCTCAGAAAGAGCCACGACAACCCCGTCATCAAAGAGATTTACGACAACTACCTCGGCAAACCGGGCAGCCACAAGGCCCACGAGATACTCCACACGAGTTACGTCAAGAGGGAACGTTACAAAAAGTAACACAAAAGCCGTCCGTCACGGCTGAAAAAAGCCGTCCGTTCGGGCGGCTTTTTTAACAGCCTCGGGCATTACAGCCCCGCAATTTCGCATAAACTTCAACGTAAATTGCCACAATGGCGTATAATCGTAACAACCGCCGACCCGACCAACATTACCGCCCCACCTGCATAAAATATAACCACCCAACCAACGGCTAACCGTATTTGCGGCTGTCCGTTCAATGGCGGCGGGACGGGCGGCGGCTCGTCGTTTCACCCAAAATTTGCAAGGCGGACGGAGACCGTCCGCCTTGCAAAAGACAGAAAAACACAACCGCGGGGCGGGTTCCCGCGACGACCCAAAAAAATAAAAAAGTCCCCTTTTTCTCACAAAAACAGGGGATAGGAGAGGTGTAAAATGAAAGTTTTGCTCTTTAACGGCAGCCCGCGCAAGAACGGCTGCACCTTCACCGCGCTCACCGAAATAAGCGCCGAACTTGCCACGCAGGGCATAGACAGCGAGATAATCCAGATGGGCAACGGCGTCATACGCGACTGCGTCGCCTGCGGCGGCTGCGCTTCCAAGGGCAGGTGCGTTTTCGACGACGACCCCATCAACGAATGGGTGGAAAAGGCGGTGCTGGCCGACGGTTTCGTGTTCGGCACGCCCGTCTACTACGCGCACCCCACGGGACGCATCCTTTCGGCCATGGACAGAATGTTCTGTTCGGGTGGCGAAGCGTTTGCCTTCAAACCCGCCGCTGCCATCGCCTCGGCCCGCCGCTCGGGCGCGCTGCCCGCTTTTGACGACATCAACAAATATTTCATGATAAAGCGTATGCCCGTCGTTTCGTCAACTTATTGGAACAACGTGTTCGGCTCCAACGCCGGCGAAGTCGTCCTCGACGAAGAGGGGATGCAGACCATGCGCAACCTCGCCCGCAACATGGCGTGGCTCCTTAAAGTCATAGACCTCGGCAAAAAGAACGGAATCGAACCGCCCGCCAACGAACTCCTCGCCCACACAAACTTCATCCGCTGACCACTCGTCAGCGGGCTGCATTCCCGCCCCAACTTCGCCCGCCAATCCGTCCGCTCAACCCACTCCTGACCCACCAAACAGCACCCCTGAACGGCACGGATATGCCCGTCCGACCACCGCGCGGACGGCTGCTGACTCCCGTCTCAAAAATCAAAAAACCCCGTAAATCTCACAAAATACGGGGTTTTCTTCATTTGTGCCATTGCTCACAGTGCGGGCTTTTTCGCCGCGCCGCCCATTGTTTCCGCAATCGCCGCTTTCAACCGCAACGGCAGGTCAACGCGCGTCGGCCGTTCATTCAGTTGAAGGCGATACGTTCGTTTATGTAGTCGGCGAGTTTGTCAACCGAAATGCGTATCTGTGCCATGGTGTCCCTGTCGCGCACGGTAACGGTGTTGTCCTCAAGCGTGTCAAAGTCGATGGTTACCGAGAAGGGCGTTCCGATCTCATCCTGCCTGCGGTAGCGTTTGCCGATGGAACCCGCGTCGTCGTAAGTTATCATAAACCGCTTGGAAAGTTCGGCGTAAATCTCCTTGGCCTTGTCCGCAAGGTTTTTCTGCAAGGGGAGAACAGCGGCCTTGTAAGCGGCCACGGCGGGGTGGAAATGCATGACCACGCGCGTGTCTCCGCCTTCAAGTTCTTCTTCCTCGTACGCCTCGGAGAGGACGGCGAGCATCAGCCTGTCTGCGCCTATGGAGTATTCCACGACGTAAGGAATGTACTTCTCATTGGTGATGGGGTCGTTGTAGATCATCGTCTTGCCCGAATATTCCTGATGACGGCTCAGGTCGTAGTCCGTCCTGTTGTGTATGCCGTTGAGTTCGGACCAGCCCATGGGGAAGAGGTATTGTATATCGCAGGCGCACTTTGCGTAATGCGCAAGTTTGTCGTGATCCTTAAAGCGCAGGTGGCTCTCGTCAAAGCCGAGGTCGGTCAAAAACTTCCACGCCTTCTTCTTGAACTCCTCGTAATATTCGACGTCGGTGCCTTCCTTGCAGAACCACTGGTGCTCCATCTGCTCAAATTCAATAGTCCTGAATATGAAGTTGCCGGGGGTAATCTCGTTTCTGAACGCCTTGCCTATCTGCGCAATGCCAAAGGGAATCTTTGCCCGCATCGTGCGCTGAACGTTCTGGAAATTGACAAATTCGCCCTGTGCGGTCTCGGGGCGGAGGTAGATGACGTTGCGGTTGTCCTCGGTTACCCCGCGCGAGGTGCTGAACATCAGGTTGAACTGCCTTATCGGAGTCCAGTTGAAGTTGCCGCAGCGGGGGCAGCACACGTGATGCTCCGCGATATAGGCCTCCATCTGCTCGTTCGTCATGAGGTCGGGGTTGACCGTACCCTTGGAATGCGCCTCTATCAGGTTGTCCGCCCTGTGGCGGGATTTGCACTCCTTGCAGTCCATCTGCGGGTCTGCAAAGGAAGTGGTGTGCCCGCTGGCTTCCCACACCTTGGGGTTCATGAGAATGGCGGCGTCCACGCCGAAGGAATTCGTGCTCTCCTGCACAAACCGTTTCCACCAGGCGCGTTTGATGTTGTTCTTCATCTCAACGCCCACGGGGCCGTAATCCCACGTGTTGCCCATTCCGCCGTAAATATCGCTGCCGGGAAAGATTATTCCGCGTGCCTTGCAAAGATTGACTATCTTGTCCATGCTAACTTGTCTGTCTGCCATAAAAACACCTCTTTTGCCGTGCGCCCGTCGCCTTGAAAACGCGCCGCGGCGCACCTGAGTAAAGCGCGCTTACACACGCCATGTAAAATTGTATATAAAAAATTTACCAAAGTCAAGTAAAATTATTTGGAAAAAAATAAAGTCTGTGCTAAAATTATAAATCATGATAGAAATTAAACTTTCCTACAAACCGGGTTGCGTGCTCTTTTACGTTATGCACTGCGAAGAAGGCGAATTTTACGGCGGCATAGACAAGGACATGCGCCTGTTCGTCTCTCAGGGCTGCCCTTACCGCGAACTCATGCTGAGAACGCTCATCAACAAGTGTATGGACACCGACTTTCCCCGTTTCACCACGGAGGACGTCTGGGGCGTCCCGCTCGAACAATTCGGGTTTGCAAAAGAGGGGGAAGTGTACGCCGCCGCGGCGTCCGCTCTTTCCTTGCCCGACCCCTGCAAAACTTGCAAATAACGCCTTTTTCCCACAAAAAACGGAGGTTTACTTATGGCCGAAGCAAAAAATTTCATCGAGGATATCATCAACGGAGAACTTGCCGAGGGCAAGGTTAGCGAGGTGCACACGCGCTTTCCGCCCGAGCCTAACGGCTACCTTCACATAGGCCACGCCAAGTCCCTGTGCCTCAATTTCGGCACGGCCGAAAAGTACGGCGGCAAATGCAACCTGTTCTTTGACGACACCAACCCGTCCAAAGAAAAGACCGAGTACGTCGAGGCCATCGAGCGGGACATCCGCTGGCTGGGCTTCGAGTGGTACGAGATAAGGTACGCCTCGGATTTCTTCGACGTGATATTCTCGCTTGCCGTAAAACTCATAAAGGAGGGCAAGGCCTACGTCTGCGACCTTTCGGCCGACGAAATCCGCGAAACCCGCGGCACGCTCACCGAGCCGGGCAAGGAAAGCCCTTACCGCAACCGCACGCCCGAGGAGAACCTCGAACTGTTCATGCAGATGAAACAAGGAGTTTTCAAGGATGGAGAAAAGGTGCTTCGGGCAAAGATAGACATGTCGTCTCCCAACATCAACCTGCGCGACCCCGTCATATACAGGGTTCTGCATGCCGAACACCACCGCACGGGCAACAAGTGGTGCATATATCCCATGTACGACTTCGCGCACCCCATCTGCGACTCCATGCAGGGCGTAACCCACTCCATCTGCACCCTCGAGTTTGAGGACCACCGCCCGCTTTACAACTGGGTTGTGGAAAACACGGGCGTGGAGCACAAGCCCCGCCAGATAGAGTTCGCCCGCCTCAACATAACCAACACCGTCATGAGCAAACGCTATCTCAAAAAGTTGGTGGAGGACGGCGCGGTCAGCGGCTGGGACGACCCGCGCATGCCCACCCTCGCGGGGCTTCGTAACCGCGGCATTCCGCCCGAGGCTCTCAAAAATTTCTGCGAGGAAATAGGTGTTGCCAAGGCCAACAGCGAGATAGAAGTGGCCTATTTCGAACATTTCGTGCGCGATTACCTCAACGCCGAGGCCGAGAGGACAATGGCCGTTCTCTCTCCCGTCAAGGTCGTTTTAACCAACTTCCCCGAGGGGAAAACCGAAACCCTGTCCTTCGACGTCAACCCCAACAAGCCCGAAGCGGGCACCCGCCCCATAACCATCTCGAGAGAGATTTACATAGACAGAGAGGACTTTTCCGTCTGTCCCCCGCCCAAGTACTTCCGCCTCAAAAAGGACGGCTACGTCCGTCTCAAAAACGCCTACATCATCAAGTGCGACGATTACGTTACCGACGAGAACGGCGAGGTTACCGAAATCCGCTGCACCTACTTGCCCCAATCGCACAGCGGCAGCGACACCAGCGGAATAAAGTGTAAGGGAACCATCCAGTGGGTAAACGCGGCAGACTGCGTGCCCGTAACCGTCAACAAGTACGACTATCTCTTAAAAGACGCCGAGTACCCAGGGCAGGACTTTTCCGAACGCATGAATTACGACAGCGTGCACACCTTCCGCGGCTATGCCGAACCCTACGTCGCTTCTGCCGAGGACGGAAAGAGTTTCCAGCTCATGCGCGTCGGCTACTACAAAAAATCCACCCAAAACGGGCTTGTCCTCGGCGAAATCGTCTCCCTCAAAGACGGCTACCGCCCCGGCTGATTCCCGCCCCGCCGTCTTATGACGTTTCCTTGGGGAAGGTTAATACCCTTTTCTCTTGGCCCCTCCCGAGAAGTTATTTTTTCTTTTGGCCCCTCCCGAGAGGTTATTTTTCCCCTTGGCCCCTCCCGAGAAGTTGTTTTTTCTTTTGGCCCCTCCCGAGGAGGGGCTGGCGCGGAGCGCCTGAGGTGGGCAACCTCTTCGCTTACCCCGCGCAAAAAATCGCCGTTCCCCGCACCAAAAAACGGCACCGACCCCGCACCAAAAACGTCTCAACCCTGCACCGAAAATGTCCCAACCCCGTGCTGCGCTTCGGCCATACCACACCGCCACATTTCACGGCTCAACCCGCACCTTCTTCACCCCACATCAAGCGGAAATCGGGCAATTTGCGCCCCCGGCGGGCGGAAATTGGGCAAATTTTGGGAAAAAAGTAATATATTATAGTATATATCGGTAATTTAATTCCTAAAAATCCTTGACAAACCCCGCCGTGATAATATATAATGTAACTAAATAAACAAAGGTATCAAAGGGAATATTATGGTATTCAATATCGTCGTGATAGCTTTGCTGCTACTTGCTGCGGTAATAGGCTTCTTCAAGGGGATGTTAAAATCCGTCCTCAGGATTGCCGAAATCATCATAACGTTCGGTGCTGCGTTCGGAGTGGCTTACGGTGTTTACAGCCTGCTCGGCAAGGACGCGTCGTCCGCCGCGCAAGGTTCGGGCAGTTCCGATCTTACCGCACCGATAGCCGCCGTCGTCGCCTTCCTTCTGGTGGCGATAATACTCACCATCGTCTGCGATTACGCAATCAACAAGATTATCTACAAAAAGTGGACGCTCAAACACAGGCTTCTCGACAAGTTCATCGGCATGTTCGTGCGGGTAATCATCACCTTTGCGGTCATCATGTTCGTGGTGGCAATTCTCCACTGCCTCGACGGAACGGAATACGACCTGTACAATGCGGTGGGCGGAGATAGTTCGTTCATGCTCAAGTTCATGTACAACTACAACCCGTTCAACAAACTGCTCGACGGGCTGTCCATACAGGGCAACAGCGTAAGGAAGTTCCTGCTCGAAATCATCGAGATGTTCGACCCCAACCTCGCCATCTATTGATTGAATTGAACCCAAACATAAAGCGCAGAATAATCTTCTGCGCTTTTTCTCTGCCCGAATGCTTTCCGCCTTCGGGCATTTTGATTTTATCCTTGTTCTGTCGTACGTTATCGTTTACTTGCCTCGGCTTGTCCGCTCTGTCCGTTCTCGTTTCCTTGCCTCGGCTTGTTCGCGCTTTTGGCTTTTGTCTTGTCTCTCCAACTGTGTTTTCTTTTGTCTCTGACCGCGCCCGTTTTTTGTCCTTGTCCGCCCGTCCCGCACGTGCTTCTTTTATCTTTGTCTCCGCACCGCCCGTGCTTTTTTTATCTTTGTCCACCCGAGCCGCTTGCAGACCGAAAACCCCCTAAAACGCACAAAAAAGCGTGGGGGAGTTACTTGCAAACAACAAAAAAGCGCGGGGCGAAAGCCCCGCGCAATACATATTTCACAGTGTGTGCCGCCCGAGCAGCGGCTTCAATTTTTCATGCCGCGCCGCTCAGCCGCGCACTATCTCGGCCTTGTCCGCTATCCGTTTAACTTCTTCTATACGGCGGCGGCATTCCTCGTTCGTCTCGCAGAGTTCGCCGCGGCAGACCAGCCTGTCGGACGAACTGTACAGGTTAAAGCGGAACTTGCCGCTCTTGACCTCAATGTTAAAGTTGTTGCCTTTAATGTGCTTTTTCAGCTGCGCAACGCACCTTCTGGCTTCACCCGCGGCAGAATAATTGAAGGACCTTAACAGAACGTTGCCTTCCTCGTCGTGCAGTTCGGCGCGGTAGGTTGACCCCGAGCGCATGATTCTCCACTTACCCTCGCCGAATTCTTCTTCCTCAACCTGCACTGCGGGCGGCTCCTCGGCAACGGGAGCGGGGGAGGGCACGCCGTCATGGCCGTCTCGGCCGTCATCTGTGTCCGCGGCCGTGTCCGAATCATCATCGTCCATCCGCTTGTTCTTCTCGTATATCTCCGCCATCCCGATGGAACTTCTCACCATTTCGGAAAAGGCGGAATTCTTCTTTTCGGGCTGTGCGCCGCCTGCTGTCTCGTTTGCGGTGCCGTCCGTGCTTTCAAAAGCCGCGTCCGTGCCGTCCGCGCCATCGTCCGACGTACCCACAAAGCCTCTGCCCGTCTCGGCCGTGCGGCCGTGGGCCTCGGTCTCCGCGGCACATTCGCCGTAAAGCCCGTCTCCGCCTTCGCCTTCAAAAGCCGCGCTCGTGTCCGAACGCCCGTCCGAACCCGTTTCTTCAAAATCTCCGTATTCTTCGGCGTTTTCGCCCGCGCTCTCATCGGTGGCGGCGTCCAAAGCGGCGGCCCCGCCGGCAGCGTCTCCGTCGGCCTCGGCGCCCCCGTCCTTGTTCTTGCCCTTTTTGAACCATCCGTCCATAAACCGCAAGAGGTTGTGTTTTTTTATCACCACGCCGAGAATGCCCGCAAGCACCACCACGGCGGCGGTTATTATGAGAGCGATGACGTAATCGCGGTTTTGACTGAGATATTCCATCATTCCTTCCATCGCAACTTTCTCCATCATAAATTTTAATATATTTTCGGCAAATAGTCAAATGTATTGCATTTGAGTGGAAAATTTTTTAAGTTTATGTTACAATAAGAATATGGAAAAGATTTACAAGACGGCCGTGATAGGCGGCGGAGCAGGGGGGCTTGCCTGCGGCGTAATGCTCGCCCGTGTCTTCGGCGGCGATACGGTCATTCTCGAACGCCTGCCGCGCGTCGGCAAAAAGTTGGCTGCCACGGGCAACGGCAGGGGCAACGTAACCAACACCCGCCTTTCGCCCTCGGCTTACCATTCGCAGGAAGGGGACGCGCAGGCCTTCGTCGCGCCCGCGCTCGCCGCGTTCGGCAGCGGCGACACCCGTGCCTTTCTCCGCTCTCTCGGAATGCTCACCGTCGAGGAAGAGGGCAGGGTCTATCCCGCGTCCCTTCAGGCGTCGTCGGTCGTGGATCTCATGCGGCTGGCGTTCGCGGGTCTCGGCGGCGTGCTGCGCACGGAATTTTTCGTCTCGTCGATAATCCGCGATAAAGGCGTCTTTGTCATCTCAAACGGGACAGAAAGCGTCCTTGCCCAAACCGTCGTTCTCGCCACGGGCGGGCGCTGCCACAAGGAATTCGGCACCGACGGGAACGGTTTTGCCCTCGCCCGCGCCTTCGGCCACACGGCAACCGCGCTCACGCCCTGCCTCGTCCAACTCAAAACCGAAACGTCCGCCCTGCGTTCTTTAAGGGGCACGCGGCACGTCGCCCGCATAACCCTATACGACAAAAACAGGCCGATAACCTGCGAAAAAGGGGACATTTTGTTCACGGACTTTGGCGTGAGCGGAGACGCGGTGTTCAAAATCTCCTCGTATGCGGCGGGTCTTGAAAACGCCGAACTCTCCGTCGAGTTCCTCCCCGACATCTCCGCCGAAACCGTCCGTTCACTGCTTGAAGAAAAGATACGGAGTAACTCCTACCTCACGGCGGACGACCTGCTCACGGGCGTAGTCAACCGCCGTCTCGGTATGGCAATCGTCGCCTCCGTCGGGCTGCGTTCGGGCGAAAAGTGCCCTTTTTCTCACATTAACGCCGTTGTTTCGCGTCTCAAGGATTTCCGCATCAAGATGGTGGGCAGCCTCGGTTTCGACATGGCACAGGTAACCCGCGGCGGCGTCAGGCTCGGCGAAATCGACCCGCACACCATGCGCTCGAGGCTCGAGGACGGCCTGTACCTTATCGGAGAGATTGCGGACGTGGACGGCGACTGCGGCGGTTACAACCTGCAGTGGGCTTTCTCGTCGGCGCACCTTGCCGCGATGGACATAAAACGCCGCTTTGACGGCGAGGAAGAGGGGACATTATGAAAACGATAGGAATCCTTTCGGACACGCACGGAAATTACAGCGCGATTGACAGGGCCATGTCCGTCCTTGCTGAATGCGATTACGTGTTCCACCTCGGCGACTGTTTCACGGATATGCGGCCGTACGCGTCCGCCCTTGCGGGCAAACTCGTGTGCGTAAAGGGCAATTGCGACGCCGCACGCGCAAACGCGGTGGAGATAGTGGAGGTAGAAGGCAAGCGTCTCATGCTCACCCACGGCGACAGGTTCGGCGTAAAAACCACCCTGCAGCCCCTTGCCGACTACGCCGCAAAAGAGGGGGCGGACGCCGTTTTTTACGGGCACACCCACGTTGCGGGCATTGACGAGCGCGGCGGCGTAACCCTCGTCAACCCGGGCGCGCTCTCCTTCATGACCCGCGAAAAGAGTATTGCTTACGCCGTGGTCGCCTCGGGAAAGGTCGTCGTAAAAATCAACGGCAGCCTGTTTTGGGGCTGAGCAAGGCGGCGGCAAGGCCGAGTGAGGCGGCGGGAATGGTCGGGTTTTCAATTTGGAGAGGTTAAGTTTTCAAGAGAGAGGGGTTAAGTTTTAAGACTGTAAAGGTTAAGTTTTAAGGCGGGAGAGGCCGAGATTTCAAAAAGTTGAAAAATTTTTCGCAAACGCGTGGAAAATATTTGACTTGTCTTGCCGTTTTTGATATAATCTATAAGCATTATGCAAGAAGCGCGGGTGTAGTTCAATGGTAGAACACCAGCCTTCCAAGCTGGTTGCGTGGGTCCGATTCCCATCACCCGCTCCAAAAATCTGCATTTTGCGCCTGTAGCTCAGCAGGATAGAGCAACGGCCTTCTAAGCCGTGTGCCAGGGGTTCGAATCCCTTCAGGCGCGCCATGGCGAGAGTAGCTCAATTGGTTAGAGCGCCAGATTGTGGTCCTGGAGGTCGAGGGTTCGATTCCCTTCTCTCGCCCCACTGCTTTTCATGGTGATGGGGTGTCGCCAAGCGGTAAGGCACCGGATTTTGATTCCGGGATTCGTAGGTTCAAATCCTGCCACCCCAGCCAAAGACGGTCCATTAGCTCAGTCGGCAGAGCACTTGACTTTTAATCAAGGTGTCCCGCGTTCGAATCGCGGCTGGATCACCAAACCATGCACCATTAGCTCAGTTGGTAGAGCAACTGACTCTTAATCAGTGGGTCCCCGGTTCGAGTCCGTGATGGTGCACCACCGCGTCGCCGCAAGCGCAACTTCGCTTGCGGCGACGTTTTCATGTTGCACATTCAAACGTCGCCGTGCGCTCTAAACGCTGCGGCGCGTCGAAGCAAGGCATGTATGCCTTGCTTTTGCTTTGCGCAAAAGCAATGGCATACTGCCTGCTTCTCCTTTTTCCCACGAATAAATCGGAGATTTCTTCGCGGGAGCCCTGTTTTGTTTGCAAAGCGAATTTCGCAAGAGGTTGCAGGAATGCAACCTCTTTGCTTTGACGCTTGCCGCTCCTTATCCCAAAAAATTTTGCTTTGCAATATTTTTTGGGAACCCTGTTTTTGCAAGGCAAACTTCGCAAGAGGTCGCTGTGCGCAACCTCTCAAATCGTTTCAACGATATTCTCACCTCACATATCCCCCCAAAAATCTCCTTACATATTCCCCGCAGCGCCTCGGGCTCAGTTCCCATACGTACCCCGCACAACCTCGGACATACTCTGCAAAAATTCCCCCAAAGTCCAAAACGTAATCCCGCACCGTCTCGGGGAGCCTTCCATACGTATTCCGCACAATCTCCCCGCATACTCCCGCAAAACTCCCGCATATTCCCCCAAAAGGGCGAATCTTCTTAAATTATCTCAAAATTTCAGGCGTATACCGCAAAAAATGTATCTCAATGTTGTTTTATAATAGGTCTGTAACATGATTGCAGGCCATTTTTTAAGGGTTCGTAGTTATGCTACGGACCCATTTTTATTTATATAAGGAGTTTAACCCCAATGAAAATGTTGACGCTCGGAACTATGATGAAAAAGGCAATAACCTTTTTTGAGCAGCAGGCAAAGGAACATTATAGGAAGTCGGGCAAGCACGCCGAAATCAGAAACGTGCTTGCGCAGGAAATGAGCATTGGAGTGCAAAGCGCAACGGCGACCTTCCATATTGAGTACGCGATCAACGGAGATTACCGTGAGAGCGACGAAAGTCCGAAGTATGTCAAAGTAAAGGCTCGCGGAAATCAACTTGACGCCGAGTGGGCTTTGTATTGAGAGGAGGACAACGAAGATGAAAAGGTATTTAATCAAGGCGACGATTACCGGCGGAGAGCACAAGGGCAAAATCTATCTTTTAAGGAAGGGCGGCTATGTGGCTGCTCGCGGAAGCGAATTACAGTCGCCGCTGTCGGCAGATGACTATTACACGGAAACGAGAGCTAAGGCGGTCGCTACAAGCTGGAACAAACAGAACGAGTTTTATCAGTCCATTGGCTCCTGCGTAGAGCCGACAAAATATGAAGCAATGGAGGTAGCGTAAGATGATGTGGGAAGTCTTTTCAAACTATATCGGGGACAAGAAGGTTTACCGCGTCGGGCGCAGGCTCCGCGCGAATGAGCCGCTGCACAGCGGGAACGTCGAATATACTGGGGAGCTGACGGACGACAAGGACGCAGCGGAAGCGCTCGCCAAGGAGCTTAACGAGAAGGAGGCGGCGGAATGAAAAAGATAATGACCGCGCAGGACGTCAAACTCCTGCGGACGTATATCGCAAGAACCATTGAGACGAATGTATCCATACAGGAACAGGAGAGGCGGGACGGTAACCTTGTCAATGTTGCTTATCGGGAGGGCGCTATTAGCGCGACCAAACTTATTCTTAACTTTTTAGAGGAGCTTATGAGGGAGTGAGCCGAAACGCCGAGAGGCGTCCGCGGGAGCCGACCTACCCGCGCCGATGAGGCAGGTCAAATATCGAAAGGAGGTGTAAAAGAATGGGAAACGTTCACGGCGGGAAACAGCTCGGCGGAAAGGATAGAAAGCGCGTGACCGTTGTGGTCTCAGCCACAATGTATCAAAAGCTGTTCACCTTCGCCAAAGGGCAAGAGAGAACGGTCAGCGACATTGTGCGGGATGTACTGAAAGAGCATCTTGCGAAGAACGACGGGTGAAGCGCGGAAAGGCAAAGGAGGTGAGATATGCCGAAGTACAAAGAACTGCGCGAAACAAAGGGCTTGCAAGCCAAACAAGTGGCACAGGAGGCGGGCATCGACCCCACAATGTTCTCCCGCTATGAGAACTACCGTGTGCTTCCTATCCCAGACGATTTTCGCAAGGTCTTGCAAGTTCTCGGGTGTGCTGCCTCGGACATTTATTCGCCCGACGAAGTGATTTTGATTCCGGGAACAGTTGAAGTCAAGATGACAGGCGGAGCAAGGGTACACGCGGAGCCCTCCGAGTACAAAATGACCGTTCGACTCAATAATGATTGTCGCGAGGTACTAACGAAAGAAGTGTTGCAGAAATGCGGCTATAAGAACATCGGCGCGTGGATAACCTCGTGCATACAGAAACTGCGTGAGCGGTACGCCGAACTCTCGAAGAACGAAAAGAAAAACCCCGCAGGGCAATGATAGAACCCTACGGGGCGGTCAAGGAGATACACCACTATCAGACCCCGACCGACATCAATTCTATCGCGAAATAATCCAAAAGTCAAGGAGAAACGCCACTATGAAAGAAAATTTGTTGTATGGGACGCTCGAATACTTCGAGCAAAAAAGAGACATTGCCGAACTTACGGTAAATCTCGTAAGGGAAGCGATTGCTATCCGCTTGCAAAGCGGTAGGGTCATGGCAGATGAACTTCGTATGTATGCGGACGCTATCGAAGGCGTTGAAAGAACGGCGGTCTATGAAAACGAGGAATACGAGAAAAAACTCGCAGAGACCAAAACTCTCGTAAACACCGACAAAGATTTCGCCGAAGGCTTGGGGGTGAATGAATGAGCGAGACCGCGAAGAAAACGGCAGAGACCGAGACGGAGCGCGATACGACTCTCAACATCTATCAACGCATGATGAAGGCGACGGCGGAGATCAACCGCGTCGCAAAGAATCTCAAAGTAGATATCAGCAAAAGTCAGTCATACAAGGCAGTCGCTGAGGCGGACGTTTTGGAGGCGGTCAAACCCGTTGAAGAGAAGTTCGGCATCTACTCTTACCCTGTGAAGAGAGTAATCATCAAGGATGACACCTACGTAACGAAATCCTCTTACAACGGGAACGAGAGCGAAAAAACGACCTTTTTCCTGAGGCTCGAAGTGAACTATCGCTTTGTCAATGTTGACAAGCCTGACGAGTTCGTTGACATCATCACCTACGGTGACGGGGTAGACACGCAGGACAAGGCACCCGGAAAAGCGATGACCTATGCGGACAAATATGCCCTTCTCAAAGCGTACAAGATTCAGACGGGCGAGGATCCCGATGCAAACCCGAGCGGAGACCTTAAACGCAAATCTAAGGCGGCGGGTCCCACCCACGAACAGATGAAGGAGGCAGATGATCTCGGTATTGACCTCAATCGTCTTGCTGCGTATTTGAAGTGCCGCGTCGAGGACATATCCGGCGACGACTTATTGGAAGCCATAATGGTAAAAAAAGAAGCCTTGGCGCGTAAAGCGGCAAAAGCTAAAGCCGAAAACGGAGGTCAAAATGAAAGTACAGTTCAACCCGAGTAACCACACTTACACGATAGGCGACAGACGCCTCATAAGTGTTACGACACTGCTCAAAAAGCACGGACTTACTCCCGACTATTCGGCTGTAAGTGACGAGGTGTTGAAGCGCGCAGCGGACAAAGGCGTCGCCATTCACGAGGAAATCGAGGACTATATCAAGCGCGGCTATTCCGGCTTTACTCAAGAGTTCTTGGACTTTTTGGGTATTTGCGACAGCCTCGGCTTCGAGCCTCTCGAGAGCGAGGTCATTCTGCCCGACGGCGATCTGACCGAGGAAGAGGCTGACGCGCTCATGTATGCGGGCACGGCGGACATTATCGGCAAGATAGGCGACGAGAACGTCCTCGTGGACGTTAAGAGCACGGCAAAGGTGGACAGGCGCTCCTACGCTTGGCAACTATCACTTTACGAGAGGGCAAGCGGGCGCAAGTTCGACAGGCTCTACATATTCCACCTCGGGGCAAAGTCCGAGGCTATCCTTCTTGAGCGTATCCCTGCCGAAAATATCGACCGTCTGCTCGAGTGCGAGAGGAAGGGCGAGATCTACTCC
The DNA here is from genome assembly GCA_947627065.1 of uncultured Clostridia bacterium. Lineage (GTDB taxonomy): Bacteria > Bacillota > Clostridia > Christensenellales > Borkfalkiaceae > RGIG3732. The sequence goes on along the minus strand of CANQUN010000010.1, from coordinate 20,715 downwards.
GAGCCGGGGCTTGTCGTTCCGTCAGAGCTGCTCGCAAGGGCACAGGAAGCGGAGAACGAACTCATCCGCGCCGAGCAGGCGAAGAAGGAAGCCGAGATCACCGCGAAAGAGTATCGCGCCAAGCTCTACGAGATAATGGACAAGCAGATGATAAAGAGCTTTGAAACTCCGGACAAGCGTATGCTCATTACCTGCGTCGCTCCGTCCACGAAGCAAACCCTCGACACCACGCGTCTGAAGGCAGAGCTGCCCGACGTCGCGGAAAAGTATACCAAAACGACCACGACTGCGGGCTACGTCAAGGTAACCATTCGGGAGGGATAGAATGGCGAGCGTTATAGGCGAATTTGAATGTAAGTTTGAAAACTGCTTGGCGGACGCCGACGGTTCGCTCGTCCTCTCTGTTCGCGTTCCCAACGGTGAAACGTTCGCCGCAAGGCAAACGGTCGCGGCGATACGAACAGGGCTTGCAAGCGGCAAAGAACGGCTCAAAATGGCGTTCGGTTGGCATACGGAGAAGCGGAGCCTTAACGCAAACAGCTATTTCCACGTTCTTGTTGATAAAATCGCAAAGGCGCTGAATATCGGCGCCGACGAGGCTAAAACGAAAATGGTCCTCGAATACGGCACGATCGCTACGGAGGGCGGCGAGCAACTCATTGTCGCCCTTCCGAAAAGCGCCAAGGTTGAGGCGTATTACCCTTACGCAAAATGGATAGGCGATTTCGTCGCCAAGAACGGACAAAAGTATAGTCAATATCTTTTCTACAAACAAACGCACACCTTCGATAAAGCCGAAATGAAGCGGCTCATCGACGGTGTGATCTACGAGGCGAAGGAACTCGGTATCGAAACAAGGACACCCGACGAACTTGCGAGCCTCATTGAAAATTGGGAGGGCGCTCAATGAACAAACGAACAAAGGCTTGCTCCATAAGCCACGAGGTCAAGTGTGTGGTCTACAAGCGCGACCGTGGGCTGTGTATTTTCTGCGGGAACCCCGGGCTGCCCGAAGCGCATTATATTCCGCGCTCGCACGGCGGACTCGGTATTGAGCAGAACATTCTCACCGTCTGCCCGCGCTGCCACCATAGGCTCGACCAAACGTCCGAAAGGAACAAGCTCTTGCAGTTTGCCAAGGAGCACCTCGAACTGTGGTATCCGGGCTTTCCGGACGCCGAAAGAATTTATCATAAAGAGTAAAGAACTATGAACAAGGTATTTTTAATCGGGAACCTTACGAGGGGCCCCGAAATGGCGAGCACGTCAAGCGGGAAAGGGGTATGCAAATTCTCCCTCGCGGTGAACCGTGCCTTTGCGAACGCGAACGGCGAGAGGGAGTGCGACTTCTTCGATATTGTCGTGTGGGGCGCCCTTGGCGAGAACTGCGGCAAGTATTTGGAGAAGGGCAAGAAAGTAGGCATTGTCGGTAGGTTGCAAACGCGCACCTATCAGACCGAACGAGGAGAGAACAAGAAAGTAACGGAAATCGTCGCGGACGAAGTCGAGTTTTTAAGCCTGCTCAATCAGGCTCCGGCAGAGCCGAGGACAGCACCTCAACGGGCAAAAAGGAACGGCGGAAAGTCGCTTTTTGAATTGAAGCCTGTCGACGACGACAACTTACCGTTTTAAAGGGGGGGTGAGGTATGAAAAGCACAATGACGACCGAGGAAATAACCGCCGAAATCGAGCGGCTCAAAGCCTCGCCTTATGTCAAACTCGCCAAGAGCGTCGAGAACAAGGCTTTGCGTCAGAAGTTGTATAATCTCCGTTCTCTCGATAAGCGCGGGCGCACTATCGCGGCAGTTATGGGGCTGAAGTTCGACGAGGTTCCGAAGGAGGGGTGATATGGCAGAGCGCAGAATGTTTGCGAAGTCGATAATCGACAGCGACGCGTTCCTCGATATGCCGCTCTCGGCACAGGCGCTCTATTTCCACTTATCCATGCGGGCGGACGATGAGGGTTTCGTCGGGAATCCGAAACGCATCCGCGGCATGATAGGCGCCAGCGAGGACGACTTGAAACTCCTCATCGCGAAGAGGTTCATCCTCGCCTTCCCGAGCGGCGTCGTGGTCATCAAGCATTGGCGCATTCACAACTACTTGCAGAACGACAGGTGCAAGCCGACGACCTATATCGAGGAGCGGGAGACGCTTACCTTTGACGGAAAGAAGGCGTACACCGAATTCCCGCGGGGCGGTGATGAGGGCACGGATACAGAATGTATACAATATGTATCCGAAATGGATACACAGGTTAGATTAGGTAAGGGAAGAATAGAGGAGGAGAAAAAAGAAGAAAGAGTAAAAGAAGAAAGCGCCGCGAGCGGCGCGGCTCCCTCCAAAAGGTTTGTGAAGCCTTCCCTCGAAGAGATAACCGTCTACTGCGAGGAACGCGGCGGGAAAGTGAACCCCCGGCAGTTTTTCGACTTCTACGAGAGTAAGGGCTGGCGCGTCGGCAATCAGCCGATGAAAGATTGGCGGGCTTGCGTGCGGACGTGGGAGACGCGGGAAAACGCGCCGAGAAGCGGGGCACGCATGGCTCCCTCCGCGAAGTACGGGAGCAGGGAGGACTGACGGATGGAAGGATGTGAAGCCTTTCTCGAACGCCTCAAAGCGGACACCGAGGAACTGCGGGACGATGAGTACATATCCGAGGACGACGGGCTTCCTCATTGCAAGAAGTGCCACGGCGCGAGGGTCTACGTCTCGGACGACAAAACCTTCGTGGCTCGGTGCTCCTGCAAGTGTCAAACGGAAGAGCGAGAGAAACAGGAACGCCTCGAACGCTTCAAAGAAAGGCAGAAAGGCGCGAACCTCGACGCGAGGTATAGGGAACTCTTCTTTAAGGACGCGGTGATCACCGAGAACAATGTAGCCGCCTTCGAGAAGTGCCGCAACTATCTCATCCACGCCGCCGAAGTGCGGGAGCAGAATATCGGGCTTTATATCTACGGCGACAACTCAACGGGCAAAACCTTCCTCGCGGCGTGCCTCTGCAACGAGCTCATGTGGGCGGGGTACACTTGTCTTTACATCTCCTTCGGCGAAATTCTGAACAAGATACAGGGGAGCTACGACAGGCAGGGAGAGAGCGAATGGCGGCTTTTGAGCGGCTTGCAAGCCCGCGATTTCGTATTCATCGACGACCTCGGGAAAGAGTTCATCGGGCGCGAGTACGATGCGCGGAGCGCGAAGTGGGCGGAGAAAAAGCTCTACAACGTCATCAATGCGAGATACGTCATCGGGCGGCCGACCGTGTTCACCTCGAACTACTCAATCGCGGAGTTGGAAAGTGTCCTATCTCTCGACAGGGCAATCACCGAACGGATAGACGAAATGGCGACACGGAGCATACGCCTTCAAGGCGACGACTTTCGGGCAACCGAGAGGAAAACAAAAAGTGAGCTTGCAAAAAAGCTCGGAATATAAAAAACAAGGAGATACACCATGAAAGATTTTTACAGGGTCTGCAAGACGGGAGACATCAACAGCGTGGAATATTTCAATAACAAGCGCAACACCGTTTTGGAGACAATCAAGCCGATTTGCGAAGCGGTCGGCATCACAGACTATGACTACGAGATAGAAGTGAAGAAGCTCTCGGAGACGCTCGTCGTGGAAGGGACGAGAATCGGATGCACCTGCAATTCGATTGGCGCGACAGTGCGCGAGCTTATTGTCTACATCTTCATCGGGTGCGGCGGGGCAGACAAAATTCACAATTTCAGAAAGCCTGTACTCAACGATCTGATGCGGTGTTGGAAGAAGGAGAAACAAGCATGAAACAGGTACAAATTTCAAAGCAACGTTTCAAAGACATTCTCGCCGCCACTTCCCACTTGGCGCACGCGAACCCCGAGCGCTCGACGCTCGAATATATTCAGCTTGAAGTGAAGGAGCACGAAATCGTGGCGACCGCGTTGGACGGCTATCAGGCTGGGCGCATCCGTTTCTTCTATGTAAGTGCGCTCGTCCCATTTACGTGCTACTTCAAGCCGTTTCCCCTCAAAGGCGTCCAGGATGTAGACTTCATCACGGTGGCGTATGACGACGTGGACAAGTTGACGATCATCACCGTCCCCACCGAGAACTACGGCGACGAAATCTGCTACAAGTTCAAGACGCCCGAGCGGCCCTTCCCGAATATCGACAAAATCTTCTCGGACGCACAGGCGCATGACATTCGAACGGGCGTAGACCCGAAGCGGCTCATCTCTGCCCTCAAAGCCCTTACGGCTCACGGCTCCGAGTACGGGCGTCCAATGGCCTACCTCGACACAAAGCAGGGAAGCCTCGCTCCCTTCATCATCCGCCGCAAACTCGACGGAGAATTGGAGGACGAACAACTCGTGCTCCCCATGAGGGAATGAGGTGAGGCATGGCAAATATCATCATGAAGGACGTCGGCGCGGAGAAGACCTCCGCGAGGATCATAGACGACCTCTACAAGCACATCTGCCTCTGCGGCTGCCCCTACGAGGATATCTGCGAGGTCAAGAATATCGGTGTCTACAAAGTGGTTCGGGCGCTCCGTGAGCAGCTCGTAAAAGGCAGAGACCAGAGGAGGAGAAAATGAACTACGACTGGGGACGCGGATATACCCACGAAAAGTGCAAGTTCACCAAATGGCGGAAGTCTGCGGGCGCGTGGGTCTCGGAGTGCATGAACGAGAAGTGCTACTACTTCGGCGACGAGTGCATCGAGAGGCAAGGCGCGGACAGCGAGCCCTGCAACGACAAGGCAGAGGACGACAGGACACGGGAGTCGAGTCGCTCGACGTGCAAAAGCTGCGGAGCGGTCATCGTGTGGATAAAGACACGGGGCGGGAAGAATATGCCCTGCGATCCCGAGCCCATCGCTTTTAAGGAGAGCCGTGAGGGCGGCGACCTCTTCGTTATGAAGGACGGGACGGTGCACAGAGGCATCCGCTATGCGGATGGGAACGCCGTGCAGGACGAATTGCATACAGGCTACATCTCGCACTTTGCGAACTGCCCGTTCGCAGACAAGCACAGGAGGGACAGGAAATGAAATCAGTTTTGATTTCCATTCGCCCGCGACACTGCGGGAATATAGCAAGCGGCAAAAAACGAATCGAGGTGCGGAAAGACCGCCCAACGATAGACGTGCCTTTCAAGTGCTGTATTTATTGCACGAGCATGAAATCACTCCCGCTTGAAGAATACGTCGCACTACACGCGTCAACGGGTGGGCTTTGCGATAAGTGGAGCGGTAAGGTCATCGGCGAGTTCATCTGCGACGAAATCAAGTGCTACGAGGCGGAACTGCACAACTCAACGCTCTACGAATCAATAAGCGAGGTTTACAAGGTTGGCGACGGGGAGTACGAATACAACTGCGTGGCCGACAACGAAGAGGACGAAGAGAAGGTTGTGTTCTTTCGGCAGACTTGCTTGACGTGGGAGGACTTTCGGAAATACCTTGGACAAGACTTTCACATCTTCTACGGCTGGCACATCTCCGACCTCAAAATATACGACAAGCCGAAAGAGTTGGGGGAGTTCAGGAAACCGTGCGATAGATTTTTAGACTGTTTTCTTTGTCGGCGTTACAAACGCGATGAGTTCGGCGGTTGCGACAGTAAATTACACCGCTCGCCACAAAGTTGGTGTTATGTAGAGGAATCGCAATGAGAGGTTATCAAGACAGCATCTTCGATGAGCTGATCATCGACAACTTTGCGGGCGGCGGAGGAGCGAGCGTCGGAATAGAGCTTGCAGTCGGTCGCCCGGTGGACATAGCAGTAAATCACGATGAGGACGCTATCGCTATGCACAAGGTCAATCACCCATTCACCAAGCATTACCAAGAGGACGTGTTCGTCGTGGATCCCGAAGCGGTTACAGGCGGGCGACCTGTCGGCATCGCGTGGTTCTCGCCCGACTGCAAACATTTTTCGCGGGCGAAGGGCGGGAAGCCTGTCGACAAGAAGGTGCGCGGGCTTTCGTGGGTTATTCTCAAATGGGCGATGTCGAAAGTCGCGCCGCGCTGCATTTTTATGGAGAACGTCGAGGAGATACAAACGTGGGGACCTATCGTCGAGAAGGACGGAAAATATCGTCCCGATCCGGAGCGAGAGGGCGAAACTTTCAAAGGCTTTATTTCAATGCTCACCTCGGGCATAGACAAGGCTCATCCGGCGTTCGCAGAGGCTTGCGAGTTTTTGAAACTCGACCCGCAAGGCGAGAAGGCGGACGTGCTTGCGAGAGGACTTGGCTACAAGGTTGAGTACAGAACGCTCAAAGCCTGCGACTATGGCGCACCGACGATCAGAAAGAGATTTTACCTTGTCGCAAGGAACGACGGTCGCCCGATAACGTTTCCGACGCCTACGTTCGGCGGCAAGGGGCAAGAGCCTTACCGAGCAGCTGTGGAGTGTATCGACTGGTCGCTTCCGTGTCCTTCGATATTCGGGCGCAAGAAGGACCTCGCGGTCAATACGCAGCGACGTATCGCTCGCGGCTTGGATAAGTTCGTACTGAAAAACCCGCGTCCGTTTATTATGGAGATGAACTTTCAGAACGCGCCGCAAGACCCCGAAAAACCTATGACGACGCAGACGACCGCAAACCACCATTACCTTGTATCCCCGCACCTGACAAAGTTTCAGCAAAACAGCAAGGGGCAAAGCGCGAACACGCCACTGGACACGGTAATGGCTGGTGCGACGAGATTTGGAGCGGTTTTGCCCTCTCTCACGCAGTATCACACCGAACAGGCGAAGGGTAAGGTCCGCGGGCAAAAGGTCGACGAGCCTATGTTGACGGTGGACGGTTCGCCAAGGTACGCGATAAATGCTTGCTATATCTCAAAGTATTTCAGCGGCGAGAAGCAGGCGGGGTCATCGGTGAATGAGCCGACGCCGACGGTTACGGCGATAGATCATAGCGCCGTGGTTGCAGCGAATATTGTCCACTATTACGGCGGTGCGGACCACGCAAGCAAGGCGGACGCTCCGCTCCCGACCGTTACTGTCAAGCCGCGCCACTTCCTCACCGAAACCCACCTATGTGTTTTGCGCCGAAATACCGACTGTAAGGCTATGGACGAACCGCTTCCGACCGTAACCACGTCGGCTGGGCATTTTGCACAAGTCGTTACATACATTCAAAAGATAGACACCGCGCAAGACCTCGGCAAGTGGGACAAGATTCGGGAGCTGCTTAATAAGTACGCGGGCTACAACATAGCGCCCGATGAAATACTCATACTCGATATTAACGGAGAAAAATACTTCATTTCGGATATTGGTATGAGAATGCTCAAGGCGCGAGAGCTGAAACTCGCACAAGGCTTTCCCGAGGACTACATAATAGACATTGAGCCGTATATCGGGAAGAAGTACAGCGAGGCGAAACAGATCGCGCGGCTCGGAAATGCCGTGTGCCCGCCTGTGGCGACCGCGCTTATAAGGGCGAACTGCTCGGAGATCGCATACAAGAAGCCCCTGCGGACGGAGCGCGAGCTGAACGACGCGATTTGCGGCGAATTATTTTACATCAAGCGGGAGAGACCGATTTTGGAGGAGTTAGGCCTCAAAAATGTCTTGCAAGATGTTCAGAATGCCTCTGAAGGGCAGGGTGAGCGAAGCAAAGAGAATGTGCGAGGATAACGCATATCGGGAGGACTGAAAATGCCTACCAAAATGAGATTGAGGATGCGGAACGTTATTGAGACGGTGAACGGGTTATTTGGGCGTGGCTTTTCAAATATTAAGGAGGCGGATATGCTCACAAAGCAAATACGAAAACAGATCGAAGGGCATTTCTTCAATTACATGGAATATTTTTCGCTCTACAACGAGAAGGTTCCGGACATCATCGAATCAGGATTGACCGCTCGTTATGATTGCGTCGGGAGCCGTGGGAGCATCCGCGGGAACCCAACAGAGACTAAAGCCATTCGTCTCGACGAACTTGACCGTGAGAGATGTTGGGCGACCGTTGTCTTAAATACATTCAACGCCTTCCGTTTTAAGTCCGAGTACGACATCATGGTAGACCTCTACATAAAGCGGCGCAACCGCAAAGAAATTTTCTGCGACGGGCTTTTGGAATCCACATTTTACCGTTGGCGTGATAGATGGCTGACTTGCGCTTACGAATGGGCGAAAGAGTTAAAATTGATATAAAACTCGCAGAACTCGCGTGTAAATTGCCTGTTTCTCTGTGCTATAATGGTATCATCAAAAAATAATGCTCACACGCGATTTTCTTTCCAAGGGACTTTACTCGCTTCGGCGAAGGAGATTCGCGGGAAAGGATAGAACGTCAAGCCGAGAGGCATGGCGTTTTTTTATACGGAGGAAGAATGCAAATCGTTCAAGTCAAGGTCACGGACTTAAAACCATACAAGCGCAACCCGCGCAAGAACGACCAAGCAGTGGACGCGGTGGCGCAGAGCATTAAGGAGTTCGGTTTCAAGGTTCCGGTCATCATAGACAAGAACAATGAGATCGTCGCCGGGCACACGCGCCTGAAAGCCGCGCAGAAGCTCGGACTTACCGAGGTGCCTTGTATAGTAGCCGACGACCTGACGCCGGAGCAGATAAAAGCCTTTCGCCCCGTAGACAACAAAACCGCCGAGCTTGCGGAGTGGGATATGGACCTTTTGGTGGGCGAGCTTGAGGACTTGGACCTTAGCGAATTTAACCTCGACTGGGGCATAGACCAAGACGAAATCGACGCGGAGGAGAAAGCGGACGCGGCAGAGGAACAGCTCGCCGTGGACAGTCTGCCCGACAGTCGAATAATGGGCTTCTCGGTTTCGGCGTTCGGGACAAAGTCCGAGTGCTTCGTGGAAGCGACGCTCGAACCTGACAAAGCAGAGCGGCTGCTTGAGTATATCCAAGCGAACGGCGCCGAAAAGGTTGCGGAGCTTATAAAGGGAGCGCTTGAAAATGCAATATGACGCTACCGACCGCGTAAAGGAAGCGCGCGCATACTTCGATAGTCTGCTCGACGAGCGTATCGACAAGATAACCGAACTCGCGGGAGTTCCGCGCGACTGCTTCGTCAAGATCAACCCCGCCGACTTTCTCGAGAAGAACAAGTATCAGCTCATCCGCGGCTACGAGTATCAAGACCTCGGCAAATGGATAGCGGCGAACAAGAAGGACGATCACACCTTCCTCATCTCGCCGTGCGACGCCATTGTGGAAACCGCCGCTCAATGTTCTTACAAATCGAACGTCGAGATATGGCGCACACTCCGCGCCTCGAAATGCGACTGTGTTCCGGTGCCGAGTGAACTCGCGCTCGACTTCTTCATTCGCAACCACCGCCAAAGCCTACCGCCGGTGCGGCGATCTGCTGTCTGCTTCGGGCTTGTCTACAAGAGCGAGCTTGTCGCCGTAATGCTCTACGACATTACAAACGGCGCGGTCCGCGGCGGAAAGACGAACTACGAGCTTCTCCGCCTCTCGATAGCAAAGGGCACAAAGATACAGGGCGGCGCAAGCAAGCTGCAAGCGGCGTGCGAGGAGACTCTACGGCAAATGGGAATAAACGAGATATACAGTTATTCCAACGCCACGATAAATTCGGGCGCCGTATATGGGAAGCTCGGCTTCGCCTGTAAGGGAATGGAAGCAGGTCAGCCTTTCGTCATCTTGAAAAGCAACAAGATAACGCGTCTGATAAATCTTTTCCCTATATCCACGGATAAGAAGCTCGCGGAGCACGGCTGGCTGAAATGCCATATCGGCGGGAATAAAATGTGGGTAAAAAAGATAGGAGGTGTAAAGCGTGAATGATGAAAACTTAATTTCGAACGAGCAGCGAACCCCGAGTGAACGCCGAGAAAATGCGCGTAAGGCTGGTAAGGCAAGCGGTGAGGCTCGCAGGCACAAAAGAACCGTGCGGGAAATCTGCGAAATTCTCGACACTCTGCCTGTCACAGGCAAGAACAAAGACAAGCTCGTAGAACTCGGCGTGCCCGACGATATGCAGACGCAGGACGTGCTTCGGCTCGTGGCTCTGCAAGGCAAGGCAGTAAGGGGCGACGTGCAGGCGGTCAAGCTGTGGCTTGAAATAACAGGCGAGGCACCGACGCAGAAGGTGGAAGTGTGCGCCTCGGACGACAAGACCCGGGAAGCATACGAGCGAGCGGCTGCTGCTATTCGGGCGAAGAAAGACGACCTATGACGTTTGACAGCGTTATATGGACGCCGAAAATGCGGGCTATCTTCTCGGACACCTCTCCTGTTATCCACCTTTGCGGGAGTATGGGAACGAGTAAGACGCTTGTAGCCGGGCTGCTGTTCTTTGACCGCATAATGAACACGCCCGCCAACGTCAACCAGTTTGCGATCATCGGCGTTTCCTCGGTGCTGGTAAAGAGGAACTTCGTCGATAAGGCGGACAGCCTCTACAATATCCACCGCGGGCTTTGCACCGAGTTCTCCGACGGTAACAAGGACGCGGCAGGCTCTCACTTTTGTATCAACGGTAAGACCGGAAAGAAAATCGTGTATATTGCCGGGGCAGACAACAAGTCGAGTTACACGAACATTCTGTCGCTCGACCTCGGAGGGATACTGCTTGACGAGCTATCGGTGCTTCATCCGGACGTATGGCGTGAAGCCTACGGACGTGTCCAGCGTCTTGCTTATCCCGGGTGGCTTATCACAACCACCAACGGTGGAAACCCGACGCAGGAGTTCTACACGGAGCTTGTCAACCACGCGACCGTACAGTTCCGGGAAGCGGTCCCGAAAATCGAACTTGACGAAATGGTCGAGGACAGACCGGACGAGCATTACTACCACTTCAACCTGCGGGACGACTGCCCGCATAAGACACAAGAGCAAACGGAAAGGCTCCTTAACAGTTACCCTGTCGGGAGCTTTTATTATTGCTCCAAGATACTCGGCTGTCGTGGCTTCTCCGAGGGCGCTATGTATGCGCCGCTGCTTACCGACGTGCAGCCTGTCAGCTTCGGGGACCTTAACCTCAACGCGTTTGAGGAAGTCGTCGCCACGGTGGACGTCGGAGCAAGTGTGAACGGCGACGACACCTCGCGGTCCCACACGATAGTGGCGCTCGGCGGCTATACTCGAGGCTATCACCGAGTAGTGGCGATAGCCTCAAAGAAGATAGCGAGCATAGAGCACAGGGACATTATCGAGGAAGCCGAAACGTGGCTCTATCCGTATTGGCTCAAATTCTACGGCAAGTTCCGGACAATACTCATCGACAACGCCGACTACAAGCTGGTGTCCACTTGGCAGAACCACAGTCGGTGGCGCGGTAAGGTGAGCGTCCTCGGGTGCGTCAAGTCGCACAAAACGTTATGCCCGGACTTACCCACGAGGGCGGCGGTCAAGTGTCAGCTGATGATGACGAGCAAGCAATATCCCACGAGCCGTGTCGTATGGGTGGACGAAGATATGCTCAAAGCACACCGACAAATACTCCAAGACAAGGACGGCTCCGAACTCGACCAAGCAGACGTGTGGCAGGACTATGCGGACTGCTTTTCTTATCTGATATTGTGGCGTATCGCTCGGCTGCTTGCGGACGAGAACGACCGCATAAACAACAAAATTCAATTCTTTTAGGAGGTTATAGTGGCAAAAAAGAAGCAGCGGTTCGAGCTATCGGACAACGCAAAAAAGACGCTCGAAAAGTATCTGCGAGAGATACGCAAGAGCATTACGATCGTGTGCGAAATGCACACTCACGACAGCGCTCCCTCTCTCAAACAAAAGGACTTTGAGGAGGCGTATATCGAGAAAATTCTCGGTCAGACTGCTACCGTCATAAGGTTGAGCATAAAGAGTATGACCGAGGGGCTTGCCGCCCAAAAGGCAAAAGAACTACAAGAGGCATTACAGGGCGAAAACCCCGAAATAAAAAAGGAGGACAAGTAAAATGAAAAAGTTTGTAAAGGGCAACCTTGAAACCATTGTCGAGGACGACGACCGCCGCATTCCTGCCTATCTCAAGAACGGCTGGAAGGAGGCAGAGTACACGCCGAAGCCGCAGACCGAGGCTGAAAAGCGTATGAACAAGGCTATGGCCGAGGCATTGGAGCGCCGCGGCAAGAAGTCGAAGCGCCCGGTCGAGGACAAGAAGGTCAACGACGCGATAGCCGCGACCGAGGCTGCACATACCGAGGGCGAGCCTGTGGACGACGGACTTATCAAAGGAGGCAAGTAATATGGCAGAAGTAAGAGGCGACGGTTATATTTGCATTGTGGACGCCACAGGCAAGATAAAGACCGTCATTTTGGAAAAAGACTTCCCGCGCTACAAGGCAAAGGGCTGGAAAGTCGTAACGTCCGACTGGACGAAGGACAGGCAGGTCCGCAAGCCTGTTGACGCAGCAAAGGAGCAGGGTATTCAGAGCCTTGCTTCGGGAGAGCGGGTGAGTAATTAACAGGAGATAAACGTATGGCAAAGGACAAGAACCCATACCAAATGAATTTGATTACAGCGAACAAAACGAAGCTGTATAATCAGAACGAGTTTTGGGCTTTCAACGTCGCCAAGTATCGAGCCTTGCTTACCAACGACCCCGCTGTCATCAAATACTTCTATCGGCACGAAGCTGCGACCTTCTTTCCGGACGTTTATAACTTGCTCGAGCTGAAGCGGTCCTTTTACTACGGCGACGAACACCCGGAGAACGCCGAGGAGTTCTTTGGCATTATCCCGATGATTTGCGAGAGTGTGGCGAAAATGGTTTGCGGCGCAGGGTACGAGTTCGATATGTCTATTCGTCCCGAGATAAAGGCGCGGCTCCGAGCTATCCTCGACGACAACGAGTTCGAAACGGCTATGCTGCTGCCGAGTATGATCGACAGCATAGGCATTGGCGACGGCGCTTACCACGTCAGATTTGACCCCGAAATAAGCGACTTCCCGATAATCGAGTTTGTCACCGCCGAGCGCCTGTTCCTCATCAAGAAGGGCGGGCGCACCGTAAGCTACGGCATTAAGCAACAAGTCATTATCAACGACGAGGAGCAGCCTTTCGAGCTACACACGATCTACTCCAAGCGCCGAAAGAAGTACACCAAGGGCGGGGCGGTTCGCTATCGCGACGACGGTGTGCTGCAAGAGTTCCGTATTTGGGACGGCGTGCGTTACCACGACCGCGACACCGAGCTGAAAAAGACGGTGTTCGAGGCTTACGGCATAAAGCAGGAGAAGAACGTTTTGCCGCTCGCGGACATTCCGGTCATCTATCTGCCTTGCACGCTCAACAACACGCAGGGTGCGGGCGCCTTCGGTGACGCGCGTCCCTACGGCATTGCGTTCGGGCTTGAAAGCGTTTCGTCGGCTCTCGACGAGATATTGTCGTCCTGCACCGACACCGTCCGAAAGTGCTTTCCGTTCCTACTCATCGACGAGCAGATGATACCGAGCAACCTCGAGGGCGACAAGGACAAGGGCGCGTTCTCTACACGCAAACACTCGTTCGTGCTTCCGAGGAACGCCAAGGAAGCCGAGAAACTGCTGCAAATGATACAGTCCAAGCTCAACACCACGGAGTATGTCGAGGCGGCGAAGTTCCAAATAAACATAGCCCTCAACAAAGCAGGCATAAACGCGGCGACTCTCGGACTGCAACTGTCCGGGCACGTCGAGGCAGAGGCAACGCAGAACGCCAAAGAGAGGAACAGCATAAGGACCCGAAACGCCCTTGCGGCAGATTTCGAGCGCTACCTCTCCAAGCTCTTTGCGGTGCTGCTGCAATACGAGGACTACATAAACGGCAACGTCGTAGCCCGCGATCGCGCCACAGGAAATGAGGCGTTCGTCGTGGACGACTACAACGGTATCAAAGTGTCGTTCCGTAAGTACATTGTCGACACTCCGGAAGAGGTTTCGGCAGTCCTCGCGCAGAAGGTGCAAAGCAACCTTATGAGCGTGTTTGCGGCGGTGACAGAGCAACACCCCGAGTGGGACGAGGAAACCATTTACAAAGAAGCAAACCTCATTTATGCTCAAATGGGCGGCGGCGTTATTCAAGTCAGTGACCCGAGCAAGCCACCCGAAGAAAGCGTCGTTATGACCGAGGAAAACGCGGACGAGGGCGGCGAAAAACCCACGGACGATAAACAAGCCGAGGACGACGACAAGAGCGACGACAGCGGCTTGCAAGGCGGCGAAAAGAGCAAGGACAAGGACGATGAGTAAAGTAAGCTGGCTTTTTGGAGTTTTGAAGGCGCACGGCGTCGACACAACCGGTATGGGTGTTCGTGAAGCGTTTGCCGAATTGGAAAAGCTGCGTAAAAGCGGCGAAATCTCGGACGACGAGGCAGAACCGCCAAGCAAGCAAGGAAGCGCCGACGGCGACGCCGGAGCAAAACGAAAAGCGTCGGCTTCTCCCGAGAACAAAACAAGCATTAAACAACAGGTTAAAGAAAACCTTGACAAAATCAAAGGCACAAAGGTGGTTGCTGTTATTCACGAGGGCAGCATTACCAAAGACAAGGAAGCGGCAAAGGCAGCGTTAAAAGGTAAAATGGCACGCACAAAAGGCGTTGTAAAACGCGCCGACATGGGCGAAATTGACGTTTTATGCGATATTAACGAGGCAGCTAAATATTTAACAACAGCCGCTGAAATCTCTTCAATAATGGCTGTTCCGTCGGTAATCAAAAACGGAATTATTATCGACGAACACGACAACCACAAAGGCAGAAATACTCAAACTGTTACTATCGCCGCGAGGGTGGTTGTAGCCGGGAGACAGGGCATAATGGGAGTGGTTTTGAAAAAGGAGTCCAAGCGATATAAAACTCATCGCGTACTAACCCCCGAAGGTACGACGCTATGGATGGACGGTGAAAAGGCGGAGCATAAAAAACAAAATAAGCACTGATTTTAGGTCAGTGCTTATGTTTTGCTTCGGGTGTACGCCAAGCTCACCATATCGAAACGGACACGGACGATTTTCTGTCTCTCGAAGCCACTATTATTATACGCTAAATTTTGTGAAATGTCAATGCTTTTCAAAAACTTTTTCAGAAAAGGAGATTAAGGAATGAAAGACGCACCCGAAGATGAATACGAGCTTCACGAAAATGCTGAAATTATCGACGGTATTCCGACGTTTGACGACATAATTGCCGACCCATATTATAAAGCGGAGTTTGACAAAAAAGTCGCTGAAGCGTTGAATATAGAAAAAAGTCACTCAGACGTAAAAGGAGGAGTAAAACAAATGGACGTAGACGTTCAGACCCAAAACAAGGGGGAAGAAGCAAAGCAGGAACCCGAAAGCAAAGTGCAGACGGAACAGCCTGCACCCGACGTGAACCCCGACGCCGGACAAACGGAACAGGCAAAGGACAAGGAAGAAACGGAGCAGAAACCCGCCGCAAAGGAAATGACAGCCGAACAGTTCGCGCTGTATAACGAAACCTTGCGGCTCGTGTCCAAAACGGCAAAGGCGGGCATACCCGACCGCTATAACGCCTTTGAGGACGCCGAGGTCAAGGCTGCCGTTAAGCAGCAGATAATGGAGGGAACCGCTCCCGACGTTAAGGCTATCGCGGAAAGCGTCATAGAACGCCATAAACCCGCGCCCGCTCCCAACCCCGAGCCGAAACCGGAAAAGAACGCCGAAACGGAAATACTTTCGTTAAAGGCAGAGAACGCGCTGCTCAAGGCGGGCATTACGCCCGAAAGAGTAGACGCGGCGACCAAGCTATTCATAGCCGAGGGAGGCAACCTCGATAAGATAAACGAGTTTGTCGCTTCCTATCCCGAATGGCAAAGGAAAGAAAGCGCGGTGGAGTATTCCAAGGCTCCGCCTGTGGGCGGCAAAACAGCTCCGGATCCCGATAAGCCGCCTGTACTTAACGACTTTCAAAAGAAGGTCGCACAGCTGCGAAAGCAGAGAGGATACGACAATTAAATTTTTTCAAAAAGGAGTAATTCAAAATGGCAATAACATTAGGTGACGCGTTCCAGAACTGGAACAAAGACACGAACCTTCCCTCTAACGGTGCAACCGTTGACGGTGGCGTAATCTCTATGCTCGAGCCGAACCTTTTCAGAAACAAGGTTATGATCCCGGGCGTTACTTATTCCACCGACGTAGAGAGCCTTATGGTAGACGAACGCTTCGCGGTCGCTTTTATAAGGAAACTCGACAAAATCAAAGTAACAATGTGCAAGGCAAGCGATGACAAGGCTTTCCGTGTCGTTCCCACGCAGACCGACGGCGAGTTTATCGAAGTCGCGTGCAACGACGTGCTGAAAGTCGCGGAAGTCGTAAACGAGCCTATCGACGCGGCAAGGGTGAGCGGTAGAACCGCCGACCGTGTGGCGCTCGCTTCCGAGAGTTACGACGAAATCAAGGAACTGCAATACCTCTCTTACCTCATCAACGGCGGCGGCTCGAAAGACGCTACCGACGTGGGCGCTCCGGCTTCGGCAAACACCACGCAGTGCACGAAGGAAAACGTGCTTGATAATATTATTGACGACCGTAAGACCCTTCGTAAGGCGGGTGCAGACCCCGACACTCTTATCATCTCCGAGGATACCGACGCAGTATTCTTGAAGTATCTCGGCGCAAAGAACTACTTCCGACCGGCAAGCGAAACCGAAGTCTCGGTGTTCGGTCAGCAGTTCGCAGGCTCGATATTCTCCGGCAAGGTGAAAATCTTTACCTCGAACGCAGTCGGACAGGACAACTCGACACTCGTCGGGAAGGAAGCGCAGAACGAAACGTGGGACTGGTCGAAAATCGAGTACATTCTCTACGATCACAGGACCCTCTGTATCGTGAATATCGCTCGTTATATCGGGCTTGTCGACTATCGCGCGATAATTCACAATAGCACGCTCATCTCTATATTCTCGGTATGCGGCGGCCGTATTCGCAACACGCAGAAAGCGATCTGCAAGAAGTATGCGGGAGAATAATCAAAAACAGGATACGAGAGCGGGGAGCGGTCCTCGCTCTCTATTATCCGTTTAGGAGGTAACATGAGAAGCATAGACAGTCAAATGAGCAGGCTTTGCGGGCGTCTTATGTCGACTGCTCAGAATGCTCTTGACGCACAAAACTACGTACTCGAGGAAATGGAAGAAATCGCCGCCGAGAACCCAGACCGTGAAGATATTCGCGCCTGTATCGACGAGGTTAAGAAGCAGAACAAAGCCTCGGAGAGTGCGAATTGGGCGGCTGCAAACCATTGGAGCGACCACTTCGACGGTATCGCGGACACCGAGGACGAAGCACCCGACGAGGATAACGAAAGCTCCGCCGAAGAGGACCAAGCCTCAATAACATAACAAAAAGGAGGTGCCGCAGAAATGGCATACAGAATTATAAGTGTGTCGTATGGGCACGGCACCAAGAACAGCGAAGGCAACTATACCCCCAGCGGCAAGCTGTATGACTACGCGACCGACAAGGAGTATAGGACGGGCGACACGGTAGTGGTACCTGTCGAACACCCTATCAGCCACAAGTTATACAATACGCTTGCCGTTGTGCGCCTTACGCATAAGTTCGACACTCCGGCAGGACAAAGAGTAGCCGAGCACCTGACCGACCCGAACAACGACATAAAGCCCAAGGAAGTTGGTTTCCGTCTCGCTGTCGCCAAAATGCAAGGGCTGAACGTGAAAACCGACAGAGACGTCAATATAACCACGCTGCCCGGATACAATACTCGAGGCACGGATAGGAAGTGGTCGGAGGAACCGCCGACCATGAACAATTCGAGTCGTTTCATAAGCAGAGGAGAGTAAAAACAATGTACCATAAAATCGACAATTCCGACCTCGTGGTTCCGTTCTATGACGAAATCACGCAGGACGCTAAATATCCCTGTTCCACGGCGCGTATGCGCTACGACAAGGAAGATCATCGCTACTACCTCACCGAGGAGGCGCTCTCCTATTACGGCATTGACTGCGATCCGGGCGAGGTCAAGCGCCTTATACGCACGGCGACCGAACACATTTACAGCTACATAGCGGTTATGGCGCAGACCGCTTACAACGTTATGTGCTACCGCATAGCAAAGAGCAAGTTCGGTAGTGCCAAAACCCCGAAAGAGGGGCGGCGCGAGTTCGAGCGTATGCTTGCCAAACAGGCGGAGTATATCAACGACTACGGCGACGCCAAGAAAGCGCCGAAAATGGTTGTCAGCCCCGAAACAGGGCGAATAAAGGACAACGACGTGAATCTGTCCACAGGTTTTTGGCTCGATGACGAGGTTCTTATATGGCTGCGCACCAATTACCTTTTGGACCCGAATATATGCTACTCGCCGTTCGCGGTCAGGTGGGACGAGTATTGAGGATTGAACTATGGCGGACAAAGAAAAGGGCTGTTGGTTTACAACCAAGACGGGTGTCCATGTGTTCGTCAAGGACGGACAAACGGCAGAGGAAGCGATAGAAGAACGCTTTGGAAATAAGGGGAAGGAAGCCCCGAAGAATGGCGTCGCGGCAAAAAAGATGACACCCGCGGAGAAGATTGCGAGCGTACATATCGACTTTGACAAAGACAACGTTCTCCCCGAACTCGAAGAGAAAACCCTCAAAGCCATGGGCGTTAAGAAGGGCAAACGCGTCCTATTGAAAGCGTCCACGATAAAGAGAAATCTCGGGAAACACTTCGATGTTTCGGAAAGCACGTTGAGAGATATTGTCGCAGAGACGCTCTACAACCCCATTGACGTGTTCCCGGCAAATCCCGACAACCCGGATTATTTTCACATAGCAGCCTTTGTGGAGGTAGAAGGGAAAGACGGGCTGAAAATGGGACTCGTTCTCTTGGATGTCGATAAAGGTAAGGAGTACTTTGAAATAGGGCACGCCTACTTTGTGGACGGGAAGGGCTTTGAAAAAGCAAGAAAAAAGGCACAAAAAAAGGGCTGAACGGGGAGCCGCGCAGTTCCTCCCATTACTTGCGACAGCGAGCGCGGTGCATAATTTCTGTCGTCTAATCAGCCCTTCGATTATATTATACTCAAATTTTCGGAAATGTCAACACCTTTCCGAGAAAAAGGAGCAAAGATGCAAAAATACGTCTATCCCATGTTCTCCCCGCACCCCATCGCCAAGCTCTACAAGAAGTTTACGGGGGACGTGCCCGTAGAGTTTGAGAACAACGAGGTAATCACCGTCCAGCAGAACCGCTACGTGTTCGTCTGTCCCATCCGATGGGTGGAGGAGACCGCGAAGGACAGCTACGACGAACAGCCTGTGAGCGGACTCCTCATCGGGAACAGCTACCTCACCATAAAGACGAACGCCCTGACGCCGATCGGCGACGGGGATATCATCGAGCTTCCGAAGGATACCCGCTTCGGCGGACTTTGGATAGTACAGGACGGCGCGTCCGTGGACTATACTTACACCCCGAAACAAGTGCAGACCTTCCAACATCTTCCCTTGTCCTCGGTGGGGTGAGCCTATGCGCTATAACAACCGTCTGCGGATGCAGGACTTATTCATGAACCCCGAACTCGCGGGTGTGTTTCCGCAGTTCAGGCACGGGAAAAAATTGCAGAACATCTACTCTTACGCCGAAGTGGAGAAATGCGTCGCCGAGTATCTCGCAAACGCGCTGAACGGCACCATAACGGGCGACGGTGAAATTACGGTCAGAGGGAAACAAAAGGAAGTTCTCGCCCGCGTAAGGCAATTGCAAGCGCTTATCGAGGGCTTTTTTAATAATATGCCGAACGTGGTCGCGGGACTGAAACGCAACGTTTCTCTGTATCTGCCTTACGCCACATTAAAGCAGCTCGGATCGCTCCAAACCACTGAGGACAAAATAAAGGCAATGCAAGCCGTTATGGACAACTTTCAATACAACACCGACCTGTGCACCCTCAACAGTGTTAAACACGAGAGGACGGACATCTTCGCGCAGAACAAGCGCAAATGGGAGGCGAAGGTCGGTTACAGGAGATTGAGGAAGGTATGAGAAAGGTAAAAATCACCGCCGACGCGGTGCTCGCAATTATACGGGGAATATTCGGCGACGAGGAAGTGAACTTTAAGGTCTCAGACCCTGCCGCTTATGAGGCATGGCAGGGGAGGACGGTGGAGGATATCCTCAACGTGGAGTACTACACCTTCAAGCACCGCCCCGCCAACACCGAGAAGCTCATCGAGGGCATCCTTGAAAAGGAAGGCGAGGTGAACCGCCTCGCCGCCCTCGACCGCGCCTTCTGCCTCTGCTCCCTCGGAAACGTCGAGAGGCTCTACTCGAAGGACGTAGACCTCGCCGTTTTGGACGCCTCACTCGAATACTACATACAGACCGACAAGGCAAAGCTCGTGGAGGCGCTTATCGAGAACGCCAACCTCAAAATAAGCGGGCTTCGTCATCGCGTGGAGTTCCCCGACGCCGACGAGGACGGCGAGAATGAAATTCGAAAGGCGGTCGTGTTTTTCGGACGCCCTGCGGTGGGCGATATCCTCCCGACCACGCCTTTCGGCGAGGTCTCACTCATTGAGGTTCCCGTCACGATCATGCTCGCCCCAAACGTCGCCTCTTACAGCGACTACGAGGTGAGTGTCTCTTTCACAGACACAGAGGGAAAGGAGCAGACCGTAGCGCTCCCGCTGACGTCCTTCTCCGTGCCCGTCACGATGACGCAGACCGCGACGCCGCATATCAACGACCCGCAGAACACGGGGAGCATCAACCTCTCCAGGGCGCGTTCCTTCGTGCTCGTTTTTGAGGGGCGGTATGACA